>NZ_NHSD01000304.1 GCF_016653255.1 Rhodobaculum claviforme | reverse complement strand
CTCGGGGTGGCGGGCGGGGCGGTGGTGCTGAACCCCGGTGTCTGGCCGCTGGTGCTGCCGTTTGCCCTGCTCTGGCTGGCCAGCCCGGCCATCGCCCACCGGATCAGCCAGCCCGCCGCGACGCGCCGCGCCGTGCCGATGACCGCGGCCGAGGTCACGGGCCTGCGGCTGATCGCCCGCGCCACATGGCGCTATTTCGAGACCTTCGTGACCGCCGAGGACAACTTCCTGCCCCCCGACAACTTTCAGGAGACGCCGCGCCCGGTGCTGGCGCGGCGCACCTCGCCCACCAACATCGGGATGTACCTGCTGTCGGTGACGGCCGCGCATGATCTGGGCTGGATCGGGCGGGGCGATGCGCTGGCGCGGCTGGAACGGACGCTGGCCACGATGCAGCGGATGCCGCGCTTCCGGGGCCACCTGCACAACTGGCACGCCACCGACGACCTGCGGGTGCTGGAGCCGGGCTATGTGTCCTCGGTCGACAGTGGCAATCTGGCGGGGCATCTGATCGCGGTGGCGCAGGCTTGCGCGGACTGGCAGGCGGCGCCGCAGGCCCGCGACGCGGACTGGCGCGCCGGGCTGGACGACGGGCTGCGGCTGGCCGGGCGGGCCCTGGCCGCCGCGCCCGATCCGGGACTGGCCGACCTGCTGGGGCGCCTGGAGACGGCGCTGGCGCAGGGGGCGCCGCTGGGGCGCCTGCTGGCGCTGGCCGCGGAGGCCGCCGCCCATGCCCGCGCGGCCTGCGACCCCGCCTGGGACGTGGCCTTCTGGTGTGCGGCACTGCACGCGGGGCTGGCGGGCCATGCCGCGGACCGCGACACCGACCTGCGCCCCCGCCTGGCTGCGGCGGAGCGGACGGCCCGCGATCTTGCCACCGGCATGGATTTCGCCTTTCTGCTGGACCGCGACAAGATGCTTCTGTCGATCGGCTTTTCGCTGGCCACCAACCGGCTGGACCACAGCTGTTACGACCTTCTCGCCTCCGAGGCGCGGCTGGCGAGCCTGTTTGCCATCGCCAAGGGCGACGTCGAGACCCGCCACTGGTTCCGCCTGGGCCGGGCCGCGACCCCGCTGGGCACAGGCACCGCGCTGGTGTCCTGGTCCGGCAGCATGTTCGAATACCTGATGCCGTCGCTGGTGCTGCAAGAGCCGGGCGGCTCGGTGCTGGAGGACACCAACCACCGGATCGTCGCGCGGCAGCAGGCCCATGCCGGGGCGCTGGGCATTCCCTGGGGGATCTCGGAATCCGCCTACAACGCCCGCGACCTGGAGATGACCTATCAGTATTCGAACTTCGGCGTGCCGGGGCTGGGGCTGAAGCGGGGGCTGGGCTCGGACCGGGTCATCGCCCCCTATGCCACGGCGCTCGCGGCGATGGTCGCGCCGGCGGCGGCGCTGCGCAATCTTGCGCGGCTGGCCGACCTCGGGGCCGAGGGGCGCTATGGCTTCCACGAGGCGGTGGACTTCACCCCGGCGCGGCTGCCCGCGGGGGCCGACCGCGCCGTCGTGCGCAGCTTCATGGCGCATCACCAGGGCATGACCATCGCCGCCATTGCCAACTGCGTCCAGGACGGCCGCCTGCGGGCGCGCTTCCACGCCGAACCGATGATCCGGGCGGTGGAGCTGCTGTTGCAGGAGCGGGTGCCGCGCGATGCCACCGACGCGCCGCCGCGCGCCCGCGAGGTGCGCGTCACCGACCCCGAGCCCGACACCGAGGCCGCCGTGCGCCGCTTCCCGGCCCCCGCAGAGGCGATGCCGACGGCGCATCTGCTGTCGAACGGGACCTATGGCGTGGTGCTGACGCCGGGCGGGGCCGGTTTCAGCCGCTGGCGTGACCTTGCGGTGACGCGCTGGCGCGGGGATCCGACCTCGGCGGCGCAGGGGGCGTTCATCCTGATGCGCGACCGCGCGTCGGGGCGGCGCTGGTCGGCGGGGGTCCAGCCCACCGGCGCCGATCCCGCGCGCCATTCGGCGGTGTTCAGCGAACACCACGCCGCGTTCACCCACAGGGGCGACGGCCTGACCACCGTGACCGAGGTCGTCGTCTCGGCCGAGGACGACGCCGAGGCGCGGCGCGTGACGCTCACCAACACCGCCGGGCGCGCGCGCGAAATCGAGCTGACCTCCTGCGCCGAGCTGGTGCTGGCGCCCGCCGCAGCCGACGCGGCGCATCCGGCGTTCTCGAAGCTGTTCGTGGTGACGGACTTCCTGCCCGAACTGGGGGTTGTCATCGCCACGCGCCGCCGCCGCTCCGCCGCCGACCCCGAGGTCTGGGCCGCCCACATCGCCGTGGTGGAGGGCACGGAGGCCGCCCCGCTCCAGTTCGAGACCGACCGGGCCAGGTTCATCGGGGCGGGCGGCAGCATGGGCCGGGCGGACATGGCCACGGCGCCCCTGTCGCAGACGACCGGCACGGTCCTCGACCCGATGCTTGCGATCCGCCGGTCGGTGGTGGTGCCCGCGGGCGGAATGGCACGCGTGACGTTCTGGACCATGGTCGCCGACGATCCGGGCGTGCTGCTGGACCTGGTGGACCGCCACCGCGACCCGTCGGCCTTTGGCCGGGCCGTCACGCTGGCGTGGACGCAGGCGCAGGTGCAGCTGCGGCATCTGGACGTGGCGCCGGCCGCGGCGGCCGATTTCCAGCGCCTGGGCGGGATGCTGCTGCGCGGCGATTCCCGGCTGCGGACGTCGGCCGCGGGCATCCTGCGCGGGGCGGGGCCGCAATCGGCGCTGTGGCCGATGGGGATTTCGGGCGATCTGCCGCTCATCGTGTTCCGCATCCAGGACACCGAGGACACGCCCGGCCTGCTGGAGCTTCTGGCCGCCCATGAATACCTGCGGATGCACCAGCTGGCCGTCGATGTGGTGATCCTGAACGATCGCGCCACCTCGTATGTGCAGGACCTCCAGACCACCATCGAGACCGCCGTACGCTCGGCCAGGTCGCGTCCGCGCCCGCAGGCGCCCGAGGGGCTGGCCGACGGCACGGTCCATGTGCTGCGCAGCGACATCATAGGGCCCGATGCGCGCGCGCTTGTGCTGGCCGTGGCCGGGGTGGTGCTGGTGGCCGGTCGCGGCCGGATCGGCCAGCAGATCGACGCGGCGGTCACGGCCACCGCGCCACGGACCCGCGCGCCCGACAGCGCACCAGACGCAGGCCCGGACGCTGACCCGGACGCTGGCCCGGAACCCGACCCGGATACCGACCCGGAGACCGAGCCAGGCACAGGCCGGCGCGGCCCCTGCGTCGGCCCCCGAGGCGGTCCGGACGTCGACCCCGGACTTCGACACCTCCGTTCTGGAATTCTTCAACGGGCTGGGCGGCTTTGCCCGGGACGGGCGCGAATACGTCACGGTCCTGCACGACGGGCAGACCACGCCTGCGCCCTGGATCAACGTGATCGCCAACCCCGGCTTCGGGTTCCAGACCTCGGCGCTGGGGGCGGGGCATGTGTGGGCCATCAACAGCCGCGAGAACCAGATCACGCCGTGGTCGAACGACCCCGTCACCGACCCGGCTGGCGAGGCGCTTTTTCTGCATGACCTCGACACCGGCGCGACCTGGACGCCGACGGCCCGGCCGATCCGCGACCACGGCCTCTATGTCGCCCGCCACGGCTTTGGCTACAGCAGCTTCGAGCATGCCGCCCACGGGATCGAGGCCCGGATGGTGCAGTTCGTGCCGCTGGAGGACCCGATCCGGATCACCCGCCTGACGCTGCGCAACACTTCCGGACGCCCGCGGCGGCTGTCGGTGACGGCCTATGTCGAATGGGTGCTCGGTGCGTCGCGCGCGACCACCCTGCGCCATGTCATCACCGAGATCGACCCCGGGACCGGCGCCATCCTGGCCCGCAATCCGGCCTCCGTCGCGTTTTCCGGCCGGGTTGCCTTTGCTGATCTCGGCGCCGACACCACCAGCCACAGCGGCGACCGGGCCGAGATCCTCGGCATCGATGGCACCATGGCCGCACCCGTCGGGATCACCGATGCCCCGCTGTCGGGGCGCACCGGCCCCGCGCTGGACCCCTGCGCCGCGCTGCGGCGGGTGGTGACGCTGCCCCCCGGCACGCAGGTGGAGGTTCTGTTCCTGCTGGGACAGGCCGAAAGCGCGGGCGCGGCACAGGCGCTGATCCTGCGCCACCGGGCGGCCGACCCCGCGGCGACGCTGGCGGCGGTGACGGCGCATTGGGCGGATCTGCTGGGCGGGGTGCAGGTGACCTCACCGGATCGGGCGATGGACATCATGCTGAATGGCTGGCTGCTCTATCAGACGTTGGCGTGCCGGATCTGGGCGCGGGCGGGGTTCTACCAGGCCAGCGGCGCCTATGGGTTTCGCGACCAGTTGCAGGACGGCATGGCGCTGGCGGCGCTGCGCCCAGCGCTGACGCGCGCGCATCTGCTGCGCGCCGCCGCGCGACAGTTCCCCGAGGGCGATGTGCAGCACTGGTGGCTGCCGCATTCGGGACAGGGCGTGCGGACCCGGATCTCGGACGACCGGGTGTGGCTGGGCCATGCGGTGGCGCAGTATGTGGCGGTATCGGGCGATTCGGAGGTGCTCGACGCAGAGGTGCCGTTTCTCGACGGGCCGGCGCTGCGGGCCGGGGTGCATGACGATTTCTTCCTGCCCACCGTCTCGGACGACAGCGCGACCCTGTTCGAGCACTGCGCGCGCGGTCTGGACCAGGCCATCGCGCAGACCGGCGAAAACGGCATGCCGCTGATCGGCACGGGCGACTGGAACGATGGCATGAACCGCGTGGGGGCGGACGGGCGCGGCACGTCGGTGTGGCTGGGCTGGCTTCTGATCGCCACCCTGCACGCCATGGCGCCGCTGGCGCAGGCCCGCGATCCCGCGCGGGCCACCCGCTGGCGCGCCCATGCCGAAGCCGTCCGCCGCGCGATCGAGCGCCACGGCTGGGACGGCGCATGGTACCGGCGCGGCACCTATGACGACGGCACGCCGCTGGGGTCCGCGACCTCCACCGAATGCCGCATCGACAGCATCGCGCAAAGCTGGGCCGTGCTGTCGGGGGCCGCCGATCCGGCACGGGCCGCAACCGCCATGGCGTCGATGACGGCGCAGCTGATCCGCCGCGATCCCGGCCGCGGTCCCGGCCTCGCGCTGCTGTTCGCGCCACCGTTCGACGCAAGCCCGCAGGACCCGGGCTACATCAAGGGCTATCCCCCCGGCCTGCGCGAGAACGGCGGGCAGTACACCCATGCCGCGATGTGGTCGGTGCTGGCGCATGCGCGAATGGGCGACGGCTGCGCGGCGGGACGGTTGTTCGCGATGCTCAACCCGATCAACCATGCGCGCACGCCCGCGGACACCGCCCGCTACAAGGTGGAGCCCTATGTCGCCGCCGCCGACGTCTATGCCACCGCCCCCCATGTCGGGCGGGGGGGCTGGACGTGGTACACCGGCTCGGCCGCGTGGATGTACCGCGCGGGGATCGAGGGGCTGCTGGGTCTGACCCGCGCGGGGGCGGCGCTGCACGTCGCCCCCTGTTTTCCCCGCGACTGGCCACGGGTCAGCGCCACCGTTCGGATCGGCGCCACGCGGCTGGAGATCACCGTTCACAACCCCGACCGCACCGGGCGGGGGATTGCCGGGGCGACGCTGGACGGCATGCCGCTTGCGCCGCAGGACGGTCGGCTTCGGGTGGGGCTGACGGGGGGCAGCCACCGCCTGTCCGTCACCCTGGGTGCGACAGTGGCGCCCGCGCAGAGCTGACAGCGCCCCCGCCAGCCCCTCCTCGACGCCCGGCGCCAGTGGCTTCGGCACGCGCCCCGGCCGTCGATCCGCCCTCGGCGGGCAGGCCTGCGCGCGCGGCCACCGCACCGGGACACCGCAACGGGGACATCGCAACGGGACACCGCGCCGGATGCCCGGCGGCCGGTGGCGAACCGGCAACCCCGGGCGGGGGCCGGCGGGCGCCGCGAAAGGCGCGCCCCGGACTGCCGTGGATCAGCCCGGCCCGGCGGCGTGCGCCTATGATGATGCCACGCTTCGGTCGCTTGCGGCCGCCCCCTGTCTCCAACCCGAAGGGCCGCCCGATCATGACCATGCCCAACGACGTCGCCGGAACCGCCGCGCTGGCCATCTGCGAGGCGCTTCTGCTCGCGCTCAATGATCGCAACATCCTGCCGGAGAACGAGATCGTCGGCGTCCTGATGGATGCCGCGGCCGCGCATCAGCATGCCCCGCCCGGGCCGGGCGATGCGATGCACACGGCCGTGGCCGCGCTCATCAACGGCATCCTGGCCGGCGGCAATTCGGTGCGACGGCGCTGAACGACCGATCCGTCCGGCCCTGGGCGCCCTGTCGGCAGGGGTCCCGGC
>NZ_NHSD01000303.1 GCF_016653255.1 Rhodobaculum claviforme | reverse complement strand
CCCCACCCCTTCCCAGAAGTCCGAGGTCCGCAGCCAGAATCCCCGCCCCGCCGGCGGGGCATAGAGCGCCGCCAGATGCCGCTCGGGCACGAAGTCGTAGCCGCGCACCAGTGCCTCGATCTGACCCAGAGAGTAGGTCCGCCCCTGGCCGAACGGGGTCGCATCACGCTGCGCCCACAGGCCCCGGCGGTTGGGCACCACGAACAGCGCCCGCCCACCGTCGGCCAGCACCCGGTGCGCCTCGCGCAGGACATATGTCTGGTGGTCCGAGGTCTCCAGCCCGTGCAGCAGCACCAGCCGGTCCACCGACCCGGCGTTGAGGGGCCAGCGCCCCTCCTCGCACAGGACCGAGACGTTGGGCATGCCCGCGGGCCACGGCATCACCCCCTGCTGGGCGGGCATCAGACCGATCACCCGGCGCGCCTGGCCCAGATAGGGCCGCAACAGCGGCTGCGCAAAGCCATAGCCCGCCACCGTCATCCCCGCCGCACTGGGCCACAGCGACAGCATCTGTCCGCGCACGGCACGCTGCACCGCCCGGCCCAGGCCGGTGCGATAGTAGAAGTCGCGCAGCTCCATCACGTCGAGATGCATTGCACGGCCCCCCGGCCCCGGGCGACAGTGACGCCCGACACCCAACATAACCGCCAAGGAGCGAAACGCCATGCCCCTGCAGGTCGTCACCGTCCCGTGCCGCACCGACAACTTCGCCTTCCTCGCCCATGACCCGGCCACCGGGGCCACGGCGGTGGTCGACGTCCCCGAGGCCGCGCCGATCCTTGCGGCGCTCGCCGACCGCGGCTGGCGGGCCACCGACGTCCTGCTGACCCACCACCACCCCGACCATGTGGAGGGGCTGGCCGCGCTGCTGGCGGGGCTGGAGGCGCCGGTGACGGTGACAGGGGCCGCGGCGGATGCGCACCGGCTGCCGCCGCTGGACCGGGCCGTGGCCCCGGGCGACAGCGTGGCGGTGGGCGCGGCGCGCGGCACGGTGCTGGATGTGTCGGGCCATACCGTGGGGCATGTGGCCTTCGTCTTCGATGGCGCGGCCTTCACCGGCGACAGCCTGATGGCGCTGGGTTGCGGGCGGTTGTTCGAGGGCGACGCGGCCATGATGTGGGACAGCCTGTCACGGCTGCGCGCGCTGCCCGGCGACACGCGAATCCTGTCGGGGCACGACTACCTCGACGGCAACCTCGCCTTTGCGCAGTCGGTGGAGCCGGGCAACACCGCCGCCGCCGAGCGTGTCGCCCGCGCCCGCAGCACTGGCGCGGAGGCCGTGCACGTCACCCTGGAGGAGGAGCGCGCCACCAACCCCTTCCTGCGGCCCGAGGCGCTGGCATCCGCGCTGGGCATGGACGGACGCCCCGCGGCCGAGGTGTTTGCCGAGCTGCGCCGCCGCAAGGACCGCTTCTGATGCGCGCCCGCCCGCCCGGCCCGCACGCCATTTTGGCAGGCACCCGGGGGGCGGCGACGCGGTGTCGCGAAACGCTTTGAAAAAAAGACTTGAAGCGCGGCGGATTCCACCGAAGTTTAATACTTGAGGCTCACGGTCGGAGCTGGGCTCATCCCCGTCCCGACCCATGGTAAGGGAGCACGTCGTGCCGTCATTCTCATCCACGCTGGAGCAGGCCATTCACGGGGCCCTCGCGCTGGCGAACGCCCGCCGCCACGAACTCGCGACGCTGGAGCATCTCCTGCTGTCGCTCATCGACGAGCCCGACTCAGCCAAAGTCATGCGTGCGTGCAACGTCGACCTCGATCAGCTGCGCAAGACGCTGGTGGAGTTCATCGACGACGACCTGGCCAATCTGGTGACCGACATCGAAGGCTCGGAGGCGGTGCCCACCGCCGCCTTCCAGCGCGTGATCCAGCGCGCCGCGATCCACGTCCAGTCCTCGGGCCGGTCCGAGGTCACGGGCGCCAACGTGCTGGTCGCGATCTTTGCCGAGCGCGAGTCGAACGCGGCGTATTTCCTGCAGGAGCAGGACATGACCCGCTACGACGCCGTGAATTTCATCGCCCACGGTGTCGCCAAGAACCCCAACTTCTCCGAGTCGCGCCCCGTCAGCGGCGCAACCGAGGAGCAGGCCCAGGGCCAGGCCCAGGAAACCGCCGAGAACCGCGATTCCGCGCTGGCGAAATACTGCGTGGACCTCAACAACAAGTCGCTCAAGGGCGACGTGGACCCGCTGATCGGCCGCGTGTCCGAGGTGGAGCGCTGCATCCAGGTGCTGTGCCGTCGGCGCAAGAACAACCCGCTGCTGGTGGGCGACCCCGGCGTGGGCAAGACCGCCATCGCCGAAGGCCTCGCGCTCAAGATCGTGCGGGGTGAGACGCCGGACGTTCTGGCCGGGGCCACGATCTATTCGCTCGACATGGGCGCGCTGCTCGCCGGCACCCGCTATCGCGGCGATTTCGAGGAGCGGCTGAAGGCCGTGGTGAAGGAGCTCGAGGAGCACCCCGACGCCATCCTCTTCATCGACGAGATCCACACGGTGATCGGCGCGGGCGCGACCTCGGGCGGGGCGATGGATGCCTCCAACCTGCTGAAACCCGCGCTTCAGGGCGGCAAGCTGCGCTGCATGGGCTCCACCACCTACAAGGAGTACCGCCAGCACTTCGAGAAGGACCGCGCGCTGTCGCGCCGGTTCCAGAAGATCGACGTGAACGAGCCGACCGTGGACGACACGGTCAAGATCGTCATGGGCCTCAAGCCCTATTTCGAGAAGCACCACGACATCCGCTACACCAACGACGCGATCAAGGTCGCGGTGGAGCTGTCGGCGCGCTACATCAACGACCGCAAGCTGCCCGACAAGGCCATCGACGTCATCGACGAGGCCGGCGCGGCGCAGCATCTGCTGAGCGACTCCAAACGCCGCAAGACCATCTCGCCCAAGGAGATCGAGGCGGTGGTGGCCAAGATCGCCCGCATTCCGCCCAAGAACGTCACCAAGGACGACGCGGAGGTGCTGCGCAACCTGGAGGCCGACCTCAAGCGCGCGGTCTTCGGACAGGACGCCGCGGTGGAGACGCTGTCGGCCGCGATCAAGCTGTCGCGCGCCGGCCTTCGGGAGCCGGAAAAGCCGGTGGGCAACTACCTGTTCGCCGGCCCCACCGGCGTCGGCAAGACCGAGGTCGCCAAGCAGCTCGCCGCTACGCTGGGGGTGGAACTGCTGCGCTTCGACATGTCGGAGTACATGGAGAAGCACGCGGTCAGCCGCCTGATCGGCGCCCCTCCGGGCTATGTTGGCTTCGACCAGGGCGGGCTGCTGACCGATGGTGTCGACCAGCATCCGCATTGCGTGCTGCTGCTGGACGAGATGGAAAAGGCCCATCCGGACGTCTACAACATCCTGCTGCAGGTGATGGACCACGGCTCGCTGACGGATCACAACGGCCGCAAGGTCAACTTCCGCAACGTGATCCTGATCATGACCTCCAACGCGGGCGCGGCCGAACAGGCGAAATCCGCCATCGGCTTCGGCCGTGACCGGCGCGAGGGCGAGGATACGGCGGCGATCGAGCGGACCTTCACGCCGGAGTTCCGCAACCGCCTCGATGCCGTCGTCAGCTTCGCGCCGCTGCCGCGCAGCGTGATCCTGCGGGTGGTGGAGAAGTTCGTCCTCCAGCTGGAGGCGCAGCTGATGGACCGCAACGTCACCATCGAGCTGACGCCCGAGGCCGCGCAGTGGCTGGGCGACAAGGGCTACGACGACAAGATGGGCGCCCGCCCGCTGGCCCGCGTCATCCAGGAGCACGTCAAGAAGCCGCTGGCCGAGGAGCTGTTGTTCGGCCGCCTGATGAAGGGCGGGCTGGTGCGCGTCGACCTCAAGGACGACAAGATCGACCTGACGATCTCGGAGCCGCAGGCCCCGCAACTGTCGGGCAACCGTCCTCCGCTGCTGACGGCGGAATGACCCTTGCCGCCGGGCGCCCCGCGCCCGGCGGTCGCCCTCTGGTGCGCACAGGTGCGCCGGGGGCAGCATCGGCCGGAATGGCCGCATGACGGACCCGAGGTCACCCGCCGGACCGCATCAGGCCTCGGGGTGGCGTGCCTCCCGTCCGATCAACACCTCGAATGGCATCCGCAGATGTGCCTCGGCGTGCAGGACGACCAGCGCCGCCGCGCGCGCATCCTCGCCCGCGTCGTGATGATCGAATGTCAGGCCCAGAACCTTCCGCAGGTTTCCCAGCCCGTGTCCGCCGTTGCCCTTCAGCTCCGGCCACGCCCGCCGCGCGATGCGGACGCTGTCGGACCAGCGCAGGGCAGGCACCTCGATCCCGCACCCGGCACAGGCCGCAGCGATCGCCCGGCTGTCGAACCCACTGTGCTGCACCAGGCAATGGCGCGACAGCAGCGGCAGCAGATCCGCAAGGACCTCGGCAAAGCGGGGCGCATCACGGACATGGCCGGGTCCGATGCCGTGCAGCCGGGTGTTGAACGGATCGAATCGCGTCCCCGGGTTCACCAGTGTGGAGTAGGTTTCGATGCGGTTATCGGCCGCCACGCAGGCAATGCCGATCTGGCAGATGCTGGCCGCGTCGCCACAGGCGGTCTCGACGTCAAGCGCGATGAAACGGAAGTCACCGACCGGCACCGCCGGGGCATGCCGGCGGACCCGGTCGGCCCCGCCCGGCGCGGGCCCCGCGTCGCCCCTGCGAGGCGGCGCGCCCCCTGTCGACCGGGGACCGTCGTGCCGATCCTGCCTGAAGTGCACCATCCCTCCCCCCGCGCCACCCGCCATCCCCGGCACCATGGGGGGTCCCGGGGCGCGCGGCAACCGGTTCGCACCCGCGCCAAGGGTCACGCCCCCTCGGCGGCGTCGGGAAAATGCGCGATGCCCGCACGCGCGGCTTGCCTCAGTGCCCCCGGGGGCCGAGACTTCGGCCAGGGAGTCGACCCAGGGAGGAACCCATGACAACCCGCCGCGCCGCCGTTCCGGTGGCCATCGCCCTTGCCCTCGCCACACCCGCCGCGGCCGAGGAAAGCTGCCGCGCGCTTGCCGATCTTCGGATCAACGACGTGAGCCACCTGTCGGCCGTCCCCGTCGCCGCCACCGGGGACCTGCCCGCGTTCTGCGCCGTGCGGGGCCAGATCCGCCCCGCGATCAGCTTCGAGATCCGCCTGCCCGAGGACTGGAACGGGGGCCTGTACATGGCCGGTTGCGGGGGCTTCTGCGGCCAGCTCCTGTCGGACGCGCCGGGTTTCGTCAACGCCATGAACCACGGGCTGCGGCGGGGCTATGCCGCGGCCACCATGGACGGCGGGCATTGGGGCAGCAGTTCCATCGACGCGCGCTGGGCGCATCATGACCGCCTGGCCGAGGTCGACTGGGGCGACCGGGCCGTGCGCGAGACCGCCCGCCTGGCCCGGACCGTGACCGAGACCTTCTACGGGGACGCGCCCAGCCCGCGGATCTTTGCCGGATGCTCCACCGGCGGGCGGCAGGCGCAGATGCTGGCGCTGCGCGACCCTGATCTGTTCGACGGCATCCTCAACGGGGCGCCGGCGATGAACTACACCGATCTGGTGGGCAGCTGGATGGCCAGCGTGGTGCAGGCCAACACCGGGCCCGACGGGGGCCGCATCATCGGGCCAGGCGACGTCGCCCTGATCCGCGACCATGTCCTGGCGCAGTGCGATGCCGCCGACGGGCTGGAGGACGGGCTGATCTCGACCCCCGACGCCTGCACCGTGGACTGGGCGCCGATCGCCTGCGAGGCGGGCACCAATGCGCCCTGCCTGTCGGCGGAGCAGGTCGACACGCTGACGGCCTGGACCGAGACCGGCGCGGTCACCTCGGCCGGCGAGCGGCTCTATCCCGCCACGGTTCCGCTGGGCTCGGAGGCGTTCTGGGGCCTGTGGCTGACCGGGTTCGAGGGCGGCGGCGGCGCCCTCGTGCCGCTGTTCAACCAGGGCTTCCTGCGGTTCATGGCCTTCCGCGAGGACCCCGGCGAAAGCTTCGGGTCACTGGATTTCGATTTTGACACCCACCCCGCAGACCTTGCCTTCATGGCCGCGATCTACAACGCCGATACGCCCGACCTGAGCGGCTTTGCCGAGGCCGGGGGCCGGATGATCACCTGGCACGGGCTGGCCGACGCCATCGTGCCCCACGGCAAGACCGTGGACTGGTTCGAGCGGCTGCACGCCACCCATGGCGACGGGCTGGAGGCGGTCAACCGGTTGTTCCTGATCCCCGGCATGGACCATTGCGGCATCCAGCCCGGGCCGGGCATCACCGCGGCCGGCTTCGACCCGCTGACCGCGCTGGAGGACTGGCTGGAGACCGGCACCGCGCCCGAGACGCTGGCCATCACCCGGCACGACGCCGACGGCAATGTGGACTGGTCGCGCCCGGTCTGCGCCTGGCCCGCGCGCACCGCCCATGACGGCAGCGGCGACTGGCGCAGCCCCGACAGCTTCGCCTGCGTCACCGACTGAGGCAAACAACCCCGCCCCGGCCGCCACATCGGCGGCCGGAGCACCCCCGCGCGTCCGGGGAGCATCGCCGCAAGGGTCTGGGCGGACCCCGCCGCTGTCGCAGGATCGCCGTCCCCTGTGCCGACCGCAGTGGGGACGGCTGCACGGACTGGGGCGTGCGGGCGCACCGGACGGTCCACCCGGGTGCGGGACGCATGCGGCGTCCGCGCTGTGGGATCCCGCACGAGATCAGCGGTCCTCGACCTCGATCCGGTCGGCGATGTCGGGCGCGACCAGACCGGCATGCAGCGTCAGCAGCACAAGGCGCGCGTCGAAGGTGTCGCCGGCGGCAATGGCGGCCTCCAGCCGGGCATCGGCGCGATCACCGGCGCCGGGGCCGTTCGCCTCGGCAAAGGTCTCGGGACCCAGGATGCAGTACGCCAGCAGTTCGGCCGTGGCGGCGTGGGCGGGTGTCGCCCCCGCCACCGCGCCCTTGCGCAGCCGCAGCACGGTCAGCTTCACCGCCTCGGGCACCAGGATCGGATGCACGCCGCACCCCCGCAGCGCGTCATCGAGGGCATTGAGATCGGCCGACCGACCGAAGAGAGAGAAAAGGCGCAGCATCCACACCTCCTGGCTGGACCGGCCGGGCATGCGCCGGCCGTTGCGGTGGCCGGGCGCGTCCGGCCGCGGCCCGCCGACCCCGAGCGCCACACCGGCCGTCTCCGGTCAGAGGACGACCAGAAGCGTGCTCACGACGGCGCCGGTGATGACCAGGTGGATCAGGCAGAAGCCCATGATGTCCTTGGCCTTCAGCCCCGCGATCGCCAGCATCGGCAAGGCCCAGAACGGTTGCAGCAGGTTGGTCCAGGCATCGCCCCAGGCCACCGCCATCGCCACCCGCGCCACATCGGCGCCCAGCGCCTCGGCGGCCGGAAGCATCACCGGCGCCTGCACCGCCCACTGACCGCCCCCCGAGGGCACGAACAGGTTCACGATCCCGGCGCTGATGAAGGTCCAGAACGGCAGCGTGGTCGCGGTCGAGATTGACACGAACCACTCCGACATGCTCTGCGCCAGCCCCGACTGTGTCATGATCGCCATGATCCCGGCATAGAACGGGAACTGGATCACGATCCCGGCGCCGCCCTTCACCGCCTCCTGCAACGCATTGAGCAGGTTGCGCGCGGTCCCATGCAGCACGATCCCAAGCATCAGGAACAGATAGTTCACGATGTTGAGGTTCAGCCCCCCGTCACGCACGGCAAAGTAGTACACCAGATAGACCAGCCCCGGGACCCCCACAAGCCACATCAGCAGGCGGCTGTTTTCCAGATGCTCGGCCGGGCGCGAGGGCACGAAGCTGTCGGGCAGCTTGTCGTCCAGCTGCTCGGGGGTGACATGGACGCTGTCGCCCGGACGCGGCACCATCAGCCAGTTAACCAGCGGGATCACCACGAAAAGGACCGCCACGATGGTCAGGTTGAACCCGGCAAAGATGGTGTCGGCGGTGCCGATGATGCCGATCCGGTCTTCGGTGAAGTGCCCGGGCGTGGCGATGGTCAGCGGGATGGAGCCCGCCAGCCCCGCGTGCCAGATCACGAAGCCCGAATAGGCCGCGGCGATCAGCAGCCGGTAGTCGACGCGGACCAGCCGGGCGACCTCGCGGGCGAACAGCGCGCCCACCACCAGCCCGAAGCCCCAGTTGACCCAGGACGCCACCAGCGACACCACCGTCACCAGCACGATGGCCCCACCGGGCGATTTCGCCAGCCCCGCAAGCGCCGCAAGCGCCCTCCTGACCGGCGGCGACGAGGCCAGGATGAAGCCCGTGACCAGCACCAGAAGCATCTGCATCGAGAACGTCAGCAGCCCCCAGAAGCCATCGCCCCAGATCTCGATGACCTGCAGGGGGCCGGTGCCTTCGAACACGATGGCCGCGGCCGCCGAGACCAGCGTCAGGATCAGGACGAAGATGAACGGATCGGGCAGAAACCGATCCATCAGCGCCACCGCCGGGCGCGAAAGCGTGCGCAACATGGAAGACTCCCCTTCTGTCTGGCCCTGTCTCTGGCGCTGTGCCTGGCCTTGCTTCTGATGCGCGGCGACGCACGGCCCCATGAACAGGCCCCGCGGACAGGCCGGGTGGACAGGCTGGCGCCCGGCCTCATGGGCACACACCCACCCGCCCGTCGGCGGTCCGTCCCGCGCGGAAGTGGGGTATCCTCCGAAGGAGGGGGGGCGGTCAACCTCTGCCCCCTCACGGGGCTGTGGCCACCGCGACGGCGATCAGCCAACCCCGACGCCAGGGTCGCGCCCTGCGCAACCGACGAGCTTGCGGGTCCATGTCCGAAGAAATGGTCGGAGTGAGAGGATTCGAACCTCCGGCCCCTGCCTCCCGAAGACAGTGCTCTACCAGGCTGAGCTACACTCCGACGAAGCGCGGCGTAGCGGGTTGTCAGGGACAATGCAAGCGGACAATCGCAGCGGCGCGACCGTACCGGACGGCGGGGCCGGATGGGGCGGAGGTCCTCGGGGGTTCTTGCGCAGGGCGCGCGCGGCGGGCCATTGTCGGGCCATGGTGACGGAAGCGGTTCTCAATCTGCTCGGCGGCGTCGGGCTGTTCCTGTTCGGGATGCACACGATGACCGCGGCCCTGCGCGAGCTGGCCGGGACGCGCATGCGCGCGCTTCTGGCACGGTTCACGCGCACGCCGCTGTCGGGCGCGCTGACAGGGGCGGCGACGACGGCGGTGATCCAGTCCTCCAGCGCCACGATGGTGATGACAGTGGGCTTTGTCGGCGCGGGACTGCTGAGCTTCCGGCAGGCGCTCGGCATCCTCTATGGCGCCAGCGTGGGGACGACATTCACCGGCTGGCTGCTGCTGGTGCTGGGCTTCAAGCTGCCGCTGGGGACGCTGGCGCTGCCGCTGGTGTTCATGGCCAGCCTGGCGGCGCTGCTGGGAAGGCCGGTGATGGCGCGCGCGGGGCGCGGGGTGGCGGGGTTTGCGCTGGTGTTCATCGGGCTCGACCTGATGCAGCTGGCGATGGCCGGGGCGCAGGGGCATGTCACCCCGGCCGATTTCCCCGAGGCGACGCTGGCCGGGCGCATCGCGCTGATCGGGATCGGGGTGGCGATCACGATGGTGACGCAAAGCTCCAGCGCGGGGGTGGCGGCGGCGCTGGTCTTGCTGGCGGGCCAGGCCGTCACCTTCGAGCAGGCCGCCGCCATGGTCATCGGCATGCACATCGGCACCACCTTCACGGCCTTTCTGGCGGCGATCGGCGGCACCCGCGCGGTGCAGCAGACGGCGGTGGCCAATGTGGTCTATCACCTCGCAGGAGCGGGGGTGGCGCTGCCGCTGATCGATGTGGTGGGCGCGCTGCTGCCCCCCGGTGGCGCGGTGGGGGACGCGCAGCTGGCGCTGGTGATGTTCCACACCGGCTTCAACCTGGCGGCGGCGGCGGTGGCGCTGCCGCTGACCGGGGCGTTGGCGGAGGCGATCGCGCGGCTGATGCCCGAGGCCGCCGACACCACCCCCGCCGCCCGGCTGGACCCGCGCCTGCTGGATGACCCGGGCGCCGCGCTGGATGTCGCCGGCGCCGTCCTGAACGAGACCACCCAGGAGGTGTTCACCGCCCTCGCGGGGGCGCTGCACGAGGGCGCGCCCCCCGCGCCGCTGGTGGCCGCGACCGCGCGCGCGCAAGGCGACCTTGGCACCGTGCAGGAGTTCATGGCCCGCATCCAGATCCCCGAGGGGCGCGAGGCGCAGATCGAGCGGCTGGCGGGCCAGCTCCATCAGCTCGATCACCTGCGGCGGCTGACCACCCGCTGCGCCGAGGCGGCGCGGCTGCGCATGGTCCTGCGCGAGCGGCGCCTGGCGCGGGCGGTGACGCTGCTGCGGGGGTGCCTTCTGCGCCACGGCACGCATGGCGGCGCCCACCCCCCCGGGGCACGACTCGCGCGGCTGGAGGCCCGGCTGGCCCGGCAGGAGGCACGCGCGCGCCACAGCACGCTGCGCCATCCCCCCTACCGAATGGGTCTGACGGTGGCCGAGGTGGTGCAGCTCACCGACGCGCTGCGCTGGATGCGACGGACCACCAACCACGCACAGCGAATCGTGCATTACAGCGCCCTGACGGCCCGGGGCCCAGCCGATCCGTCGCCCGATCCGGCCCCCGATCCGCGCCCCGACCCCCGGCAGGACCCGCAGGCCGCACCTGCACCCTGATCCGTGGCACCTTGATCCGTGGCACCCTGATCCGTGGCGCCCTGATCCGTGGCGCCCCGATCCGTGTCAGGCGTGCGGGCCATCCCCGGCGGTGGGGCGGGGGACAAGGGAATCGCGCGCCAGCGTCCGCGCCTCGGCCGCGTCCATGCGGGCACGGGCGGCGGCGGGATCGCCGGTGTCGGCCAGCGCACGGCGCCACAACCGCAACGCGCTGCGCGGGCTCCATGGCAGGGCCGCGCCATGCAGCCAGGCACGCAGGTCGGGCGGCAACCGGTCAAAGGCGCGCATCGGCGCCTCGGCCGGGCGGCGTGGCAGGCGCGTGGCGAGGTTGCGTCCCCCCGTCCCGCGCCGGGACCGGAGCGGGGCCATCACGCCGCCACCCGGCGCCCGACGCGGAAGTTCCGCACGGGGTTCGGACGCGTGGTGCGTCCAGCGCCCGGGACCCCGGACGACACGATGACGATACAGCGGGTATCGGCGGGCATTGCGGCACCTGCTCGTTATGTTATCTTATAACTATCCTTGCGTCGGACCGCAGGCAAGCCCCGCCGGTTGCGTTCGCCCGCGCCGGAGCCTACATCCCCGCGAGCAACGCGGGGCGCGCAGACCATGAACTGGATCACCAACTACGTCCGGCCGACGATCAACTCGCTGTTCTCGCGGCGCGAGATGCCCGAGAACCTGTGGGTCAAATGTCCGGCCTGCGGGACGATGCTGTTCCACCGGGAACTGACGAACAACTTGCAGGTCTGCACATCGTGCGGGCACCACATGTCGATCACCCCGCGCGAACGCTTCGCGCAGCTGTTCGACAACGGCCTTTACGCCGAGGTGCCGGTGCCCGAGGCGCTGGCCGACCCCCTGCATTTCCGCGACCAGAAGAAATATCCCGACCGCCTGCGCGCGGCCCAGAAATCCACCGGCGAGCGGGAGGCGATGCTGGTGGTCGAGGGCGAGGTCTGCCGCACCCCCATCGTGGCTGCGGCACAGGACTTCGGCTTCATGGGCGGCTCGATGGGGATGCATGTCGGCAACGCCATCATCGCGGCGTGCGAGCGTGCGACCGAGCTGCGCCGCCCGCTGGTGCTGTTCGCCGCCGCCGGTGGGGCGCGGATGCAGGAGGGGATCCTGTCGCTGATGCAGATGCCCCGCACGACGGTGGCGGTGCAGATGCTGCGCGACGCGGGGCTGCCCTATGTGGTGGTGCTGACGCATCCCACCACCGGGGGCGTGACCGCGTCCTATGCCATGCTGGGCGATGTGCAGATCGCAGAACCCGGCGCGCTGATCTGTTTCGCAGGCCCCCGCGTGATCGAGCAGACCATCCGCGAGACCCTGCCCGAGGGCTTCCAGCGCGCCGAATACCTGCTGGACCACGGGATGCTGGACCGTGTCACCCCGCGCAAGGCCCTGCGCGAGGAGCTCGTGGTGATCCTGCGCATGCTGACCGGCCAGCCGCCGGCGGTCTGGGGCGAATTGCCGCCCCCCGGCCCCGCCCCCGA
>NZ_NHSD01000302.1 GCF_016653255.1 Rhodobaculum claviforme | reverse complement strand
CCCTGAACACACCCCCGCACGCCCGTCCGCACCCCGCGCCCTGCGCGCAGCGCCGGCGCCGAGGGGGCTCGATGCCCCCGAGGCGCCGTCCCCTTCACCCGCCGCGCTCCTTCACCGTCTCCATCGCGACATGGGTGGAGGTCGCGGTGACATGCGGCAGCCCCGACAGCGTCTCCGCCAGCACCTTGCGGTAGTGCGCGATGTCCCGGGTGCGCAGCTTCAGAAGATAATCGAACCCGCCCGCGATCAGGTGGCACTCCTCGATCTCGGGCACCCGGCGCACCGCCGCGTCGAACGCCGCCAGCGCCGCCTCGCGGGTGTCGCCCAGGCGCACCTCCACGAACACCACATGCGCGGCCCCCAGCGCGCCCGCATCGATCACCGCGCGGTAGCCGCGGATCACGCCCGCCGCCTCCAGCCGCCGCAGCCGCGCCTGGGTGGGCGATTTCGACAATCCGATGCGCGCCGCCAGCGCCACCACCGACAACCGGCCGTCGGCCCCCAGTTCGCGCAGGATCGCACGGTCGAACCGGTCAAGCGGGCGTTCGGTCATTATGGATGGCTCCGGTACAGGATTTCAGGCGACCTTCCTGCACGGTGCCGCAGATCAGGAAGAAGGAAAAGCCCTCCGCCCCTATACTGCCCCACCAGACCCGCCCACGGCTCCGGAGGCCCGCCATGACGCTCGACACGATGATGGACGCCCTCGCAGGCCCGCTGCCGCGCGACCAGCAGACCCTGCTGCCCGACCTGATTGCCACCGCCGATCTGGACGCGCAGGCGCGCGCGCGCATCGTCGACACCGCCGCCGATCTGGTGCGCAGCATCCGCAAGGGCGGCAAGCCCGGCACCGCCGAGGCGTTCCTGGCCGAGTACGGCCTGTCCACCGACGAGGGCATCGCCCTGATGTGCCTGGCCGAGGCGATGCTGCGCGTCCCCGATGCCCCCACCATCGACGCGCTGATCGAGGACAAGATCGCGCCGTCGGACTGGGGCAAACACCTGGGCCACTCCGCCTCGCCCATGGTCAACGCCTCCACCTGGGCCTTGATGCTGACGGGCCGCGTGCTCAAGGACGAGGCGCCCGGCGTCGCGGGCCACCTGCGCGGCGCCATCAAGCGGCTGGGCGAGCCGGTGATCCGCACCGCCGTTGCGCGTGCCATGCGCGAGCTGGGCTCGCAATTCGTGCTGGGCGAGGACATCGACCGCGCCATGACCCGGGCTGCCAAACTCGAATCCCAAGGCTACACCCACTCCTATGACATGCTGGGCGAGGCCGCGCGCACCGCCGGTGACGTCACGCGCTACATGGACGCCTACAGCGGCGCCATCACCGCCATGGGACGCGCCGCGCGCGGCAACGACATCCGCTCCAACCCCGGCATCTCGATCAAGCTGTCGGCCCTGCATCCACGGTACGAGGAAGCCCAGCACGACCGCGTCATGGCCGAGCTGGTTCCCCGCGTCGCCACCCTCGCCCGCCAGGCCCGCGACGCGGGCATCGGGCTGAACATCGACGCGGAGGAAGCCGACCGCCTGTCGCTGTCGGCCCATGTCATCGCCGCCGTTCTGGCCGACGACCGGCTTGCGGGCTGGGACGGCTTCGGCGTGGTGGTCCAGGCCTACGGCCCGCGCGCGGGCGCGATGATCGACTGGCTGGCCGCACTGGCCACCCGGCAGGGGCGCAAGCTGATGGTGCGGCTGGTCAAGGGCGCCTACTGGGACACCGAGATCAAGCGCGCCCAGGTGCTGGGCTGCGACGGCTTCCCCGTGTTCACGGCGAAATCCGCCACCGACGTCAGCTACATCGCCAACGCCCGCAAGCTGCTGGCCCTGCGCGACCGCCTCTATCCGCAGTTCGCCACCCACAACGCGCACACCGTTGCCGCCGTGCTGGAGATGGCCGCCGCGATGGGCGTGGACGCCACCGACTACGAATTCCAGCGCCTGCATGGCATGGGCGAGCGGCTGCATGATCTGGTCATGGCGCGCCACAACACCCGCTGCCGGATCTATGCGCCCGTGGGCGCGCACCGCGACCTGCTGGCGTATCTGGTGCGCCGGCTGCTGGAGAACGGCGCGAACTCCTCCTTCGTCAACCAGATCGTGGACGAGGGCACACCACCCGAGGCCGTCGCCGCCTGCCCCTTCGCGGCGCTGTCCGGGCCCCTGCCGCAATTGCCCAAGGGCCCGGAGCTGTTCGCCCCCACCCGCGCCAACGCCCGCGGCTGGGACCTCGCCGACGCCCGTGACCGCGCGGAGTACGAGGCCGCCCGCGCCCCCTTCCGCACCGCGACCTTCACCGCCCGGCCGATCCTGGCCGACGGCCCGGCCCCGGGCGGCGATCCGGTGGCCATCGTCAACCCCGCCGATCCCTCCGACACCGTGGGCAGCGTGCACCCCGCGACCCGGTCGGAGGTCGACCGCGCCGTCAGCGCAGCCCGCCCCTGGGACGCGCCTGCGTCCGAACGGGCCGCAACGCTCGCCCGCGCCGCCGCGCTCTACGAATCCGAGGCCGGACGCCTGTGTGCCCTGTTCGCCCGCGAGGCCGGCAAGACGCCGCTGGATGCCATCGGCGACCTGCGCGAGGCGGTGGATTTCCTGCACTACTACGGCGCGCAAGCGTCCGCCGTCACCACCCCCCCGCGCGGCGTCTTCGCCTGTATCTCGCCGTGGAACTTTCCGCTGGCGATCTTTACCGGACAGGTGGCGGCGGCACTCGCCACCGGCAATGCGGTGCTCGCCAAACCCGCCGACCAGACCCCGCTGATCGCCCATGCCGCGGTGGAGATCCTGCACCGCGCGGGCGTGCCGCGCGACGCGCTGCAACTGCTGCCCGGCGACGGGGCGGTGGGCGCGTGGCTCACCGCCGATGCGCGCGTCGATGGCGTGGCCTTCACCGGCTCCACCGCCACCGCGCGCAAGATCCAGGGCGCGATGGCGCGCCATCTGGCGCCGGGCGCGCCGCTGATCGCGGAAACCGGGGGCCTGAACGCGATGATCGTCGACAGCACCGCCCTGCCGGAACAGGCGGTGCGCGACGTGCTGGCGTCCGCGTTCCAGTCGGCGGGGCAGCGCTGTTCGGCGCTGCGCTGCCTCTATGTGCAGCAGGACGTGTTCGAGAACTTCCGCGCCATGCTGTTCGGCGCGATGGACGAGCTGCGCCTCGGCGATCCGTGGGACATCGCCACCGACGTCGGCCCCGCCATCGATGCGTCCGCCGCCGAGGCGTTGCGCGCCTACATCGACGCCGCCCGCGCCCGCGGCGCGGTCCTCAAGGAGCTGCCCGCCCCCACGCAGGGCCACTTCGTCCCGCCGACCGTGATCTCCGTCCCCGGCATCGCCGCACTGGAGCGTGAGGTCTTCGGGCCGGTCCTGCACATCGCCACCTTCCGCGCCCGCGACCTGCCGCGCGTGCTGGAGGAGATCAACGCCACCGGCTACGGCCTCACCTTCGGGCTGCACAGCCGGATCGACGATCGGGTGCACCAGGTCGCGGCCGCGCTCCGGGTGGGCAACCTCTATGTCAACCGCAACCAGATCGGCGCGGTCGTCGGCAGCCAGCCCTTTGGCGGCGAGGGGTTGTCGGGCACCGGGCCCAAGGCGGGCGGGCCGCATTACCTCGCGCGGTTCACCACCGCCCCGGCAGCGCGGGCCGACGATGCCTGGCCGTCCCCCGCCACCACCGCAAGGTTGCAGGCCGCGCTGACCGCCGCCGCCCCCGCCAACACCCCGGTGGAGGTCCGCGACATGCCCGGCCCCACCGGCGAATCCAACCGGCTGTCCACCGTTGCGCGCCCGCCGCTGCTGTGCCTCGGCCCCGGCGCGGCCTGCGCGGCGCGACAGGCGGCGGCCGTGCGCGCGCTGGGCGGCGTGGCGGTGGAGGCCGACGGCACCCTGCCACCCGAGGCGCTGGCGACCCTGTCGGGCCTGTCGGGCGCGCTGTGGTGGGGCTGCGCGGACACGGCGCGCGCGTTTTCCATGGCGCTGGCCGACCGCGACGGCCCGCTGCTGCCGCTGATCACCGGCCAGCCCGACGCCGCCCACGCCCTCTATGAGCGTCACCTGTGCATCGACACCACCGCCGCGGGCGGCAACGCGGCGCTGCTGGCCGAGGTCGCGGGCTAGGCCGGGTCGCGGGGCGCGCCGTCCTGCGCGCCCTCGATCTTCAGGCCAAGCGCGTGGATCCGGCCCACCAGATCGCGCCCCAGCGCCGTGTGCACCGCCCGTTCACGCGCAACCCGCCCCAGCGCCGAGAACGCCTCGGCGCGGATGGTCACATGGAAGTGCGTCTCGCCCGAGCCATCATCGCCGGAATGACCCCGGTGGCGGTGACTTTCGTTGACCACCTCCAGCCGCTGCGGGGCGAAGGCCTGCTCCAGTTTGTCGCGAATTTCGTCAACGATCGGCATTTTGCGTGTCAACCCCTTCATTCATCCGCCGAAAAATCTAGACTGCATCGCCCGAGTCGGAAACCCCCGACCGGACCACACGCCGGGGCCCCTCGTGCCCAGATGCTTCGCAGGACCGCACCATGACCGCACGCCAGCCCTTCGACTTCGACATCCGCGTCAGCACCGACAAGAAGCGCCGCACCCGCGGCCGCCGTGGCATGTCCGGCGCGGTGGAGACGTCGACGCGCAGCTGCGAACACCCCGGCTGCGACCGCGCGGGGCAGTACCGCGCGCCGAAATCGCCCGACAGCCTCGATGAATACTGGTGGTTCTGCCGCGATCATGTGCGGGAATACAACCTCAAGTGGAACTTCTTCGCCGGCCAGACCGAGGAGGAGATGGTCGACAGCATGGAGCACGCCCGCGTCTGGGGCCGCGCCACCGATCCCTTCGGCGACGGCGCCAGCGGCGGCAGCAGCGGGCCCAAGCGCGCCGATCAGCGCGCCTGGGCCCGGCTGGGCGTCGAGGACCCGATGGAGATCCTGGGCGACAAGGCCACCCGCAACCCCGGCCGGACCGCCACCTCCTCCCACACCCGCCGCCTGCCGCCCACCGAGCGCCGCGCGCTGGAGATCCTCGACGCCCGCGACAGCTGGTCCCGCGCCGAGATCCGCAAGCAGTACAAGAGCCTCGTCAAGGACCTGCACCCCGACATGAACGGCGGCAACCGCGCCGACGAAGACCGCCTCCAGGAGGTTGTCTGGGCATGGGAGCAGGTCCGCGAAAGCCGCAACTTCCGCGACTGATCCCGCCCCCGGGACCGCCCCCGCATGCCGCCCCTTGCCGGGCCGCACAGCGGGCGCGCGCCCGGCCCGTCGTGCAAATCCACCCCCGATCCCGCAACAGCCCTTCCCCTTGCACCGTTGCGAGATATGCTCCATCACGACGGGCAACCCCGACCGATCCAACGACCGCGCGCCTCCGGGCCGCCCAGAGCAAGCGAGACGAGCATGGCCGACGGCAGCAACGACCTCCCCGCCCGCCCGACCGAGGAAATCTCGGTGCGCGACACCTTCGGGATCGACAGCGACATGACCGTCAAGGGCTTTGCCGAGCGCACCGACCGGGTGCCCGACCTCGACCCGACCTACAAGTTCGATCCCGACACCACGCTCGCGATCCTGGCGGGCTTTGCCTACAATCGCCGCGTGATGATCCAGGGCTACCACGGCACCGGCAAATCCACCCATATCGAGCAGATCGCCGCGCGGCTGAACTGGCCCAGCGTGCGCGTCAACCTCGACAGCCACATCAGCCGCATCGACCTGATCGGCAAGGACGCGATCAAGCTGGTGGACGGCAAGCAGATCACGGTGTTTCAGGAGGGCATCCTGCCCTGGGCGCTGCGCAACCCGGTGGCCATCGTGTTCGACGAATATGATGCCGGGCGCGCCGACGTGATGTTCGTGATCCAGCGCGTGCTGGAGGCCGACGGCAAGCTGACGCTGCTCGACCAGAACGAGATCATCCGGCCGCACCCCAGCTTCCGGCTGTTCGCCACCGCCAACACCATCGGCCTGGGCGACACCACGGGGTTGTACCACGGCACCCAGCAGATCAACCAGGGCCAGATGGACCGCTGGTCGCTGGTCGCGACGCTGAATTACCTGTCGCACGACGCCGAAACCGCGATCGTCCTGTCCAAGAACCCCCACTACAACACCACCGAGGGGCGCAAGACGATCTCGCGCATGGTGACGGTGGCGGACCTGTCGCGCTCGGCCTTCATGAACGGCGATCTGTCCACGGTGATGAGCCCGCGCACGGTCATCGCCTGGGCCGAGAACGCCCGTATCTTCCGCTCCGTCGGCTATGCGTTCCGGCTGACCTTCCTGAACAAGTGCGACGAGCTGGAACGCCAGACTGTGGCCGAGTTCTACCAGCGCTGCTTTGACGAGGAACTGCCCGACAGCGCGGTCTCCAAGAGCCTGGGGTAATACCATGCGCGCCGCGGCCCACGCGGTCGCCCTGGGCGGCTGCCTTCTTGCCGCAGGAGCAGAGGCCGAAGACCTGATGCCGCTGCCCGACGCCATCCGCGCAGGCGCGGACGAGCAGTACATGTTGGTGCGCTGTGCGGCGCTCTACTATTCCGTTTACCTTTACGGAGGGGAAGCACAGCTCGGGTCCGAGAGGGCCGCCGACCTGGAGACACGGATCAACCTGCTGATGCGAACAGCCGCACTGATGCGTATCGAACACGGCATCGACTCCGACGCCGCCGGCACCCAGATCATGCAGGAGACTTCGCGCATCACCGACCTCTACATCGAACGCTACCAAAGGAATTATGCGGCCCGAGGCCTTCCCTTCGCGCCGGATACGGTGTGGGATGCTGACATGGATGCCTGCCGCGAGGTTATGGGGGCCACACATGTCGAATAAATCCAACGACAACCCCGCCGAGCCGTTCAAGAAGGCGCTGGCCGAGGCCACGCGCGCCATGGCCGATGACCGGGAGCTGACGGTCTCCTACTCGGTCGATCCGCCGGGGATGTCGGGCGACGCGATGCGCCTGCCGCAGCTGACCCGCCGCCTGACCAAGGAAGAGGTGCTGATCGCGCGCGGCACCGCCGATGCGATGGCGCTGCGGCGGCGTTTTCACGACACGGGGACCCATGCGCGCTACCTGCCCGCAGGCCCGATGGCGCGCGATCTGTACGAGGCGATGGAGACCGCGCGCTGCGAGGCGGTGGGCGCGCGCGCCATGCCCGGCACCGCCGGCAACATCGACGCCCGCATCGCCCAGGAGGCCGAGCGGCGCGGCTACGGCGGCATCACCCGCCCCGAGGACGCACCCCTGGCCGAGGCCGCCGCCTACATGATCCGCCATCTGGCCACCGGCCGCCCCCTGCCCGGCGGCGCGGGCAATGTGATGGAGCTGTGGCGCGGCTTCATCGAACAGCAGGCCGGCGGCACGCTGGAGGGGCTGGAGGACGCGCTGGACGACCAGACGGCATTCGCCCGCTTTGCCCGGCGGATGATCGACGACCTCGGCTATGGCGACCAGCTCGGCGACGACCCCGATGACGACTCGGAGGACGAGAGCGAGGACGGCACCGACGACGACACCACCGATGAGCCCGAGAGCGCCGACAGCGAAGGCGACGACGAAGGCGAGGACGACACCGACGCCCCCCCCGACGAAGGCCGTGAACAGGACGCCGCCACCGCCGAGATGGCCTTTGACGAAAACGCCGAGGATGAGCTGGCCGAGGACACCGAGCTGCCCGAGGGCGAGATGCCCCCCGAGCCGCCCGCCCCGCCGCCGCACTCGCTGGCCGATCCCGGCTATCGCCCCTTCCTGACCGACCACGACGAGGAGATCCGCGCCGAGGACCTCGCCGACCCGGCCGAGCTCGAGCGGCTGCGCGCCTGGCTCGACCAGCAGCTCGACCCGCTCAAGGGCGCGGTGGGGCGGCTCGCGAACAAACTGCAACGCCGCCTGCAGGCGCAGCAGAACCGCAGCTGGGAGTTCGACCTGGAGGAAGGCACGCTGGACGCGGGACGCCTTGCGCGCGTCGTGGCCAACCCCACCACGCCGCTGTCGTTCAAGCGCGAAAAGGACACCGAGTTCCGCGACACGGTCGTCACGCTCTTGCTCGACAACTCCGGCTCCATGCGCGGACGGCCCATCTCCATCGCCGCGATCTGCGCCGACGTGCTCGCGCGCACGCTGGAGCGGTGCGCGGTCAAGGTGGAGATCCTCGGCTTCACCACCCGCGCCTGGAAGGGCGGGCAAGCGCGCGAGAAATGGCTCCAGGCCGGACGCCCGCAGCTGCCGGGACGGCTCAATGACCTGCGCCACATCATCTACAAATCCGCCGACGCGCCGTGGCGGCGGACCCGCGACAACCTCGGGCTGATGATGAAGGAGGGGCTGCTGAAGGAGAACATCGACGGCGAGGCGCTGGAATGGGCGCACCGCCGCATCACCGCCCGCCCCGAGGCGCGCAAGATCCTCATGGTGATTTCCGACGGCGCGCCCGTCGACGATTCCACCCTGTCAGTCAACCCCGCGAATTACCTTGAAAAACACCTGCGCGACGTGATCGCGATGGTGGAGCGCAAGCGCCAGGTCGAGCTGATCGCCATCGGCATCGGCCATGACGTGACGCGGTACTACTCGCGCGCCGTCACCATCACCGACGTCGAACAGCTGGCGGGCGCGATGACCGAACAGCTCGCCTCGCTGTTCGACCAGGACCCGCGCGCGCGCGCGCGCATGGTCGGCATCCGCAGGGCCATCCGATGAGCGCGCCCGCAGCCCCCGGCCACCAGGGCTTCGATGCCGCCACCCGCCCCGACCAGGGCCCGCCCCGGCTGGCCGCCCTGCGCGGGGCGCTGGCGGCGGCGGGCCTGCAAGGCTTCATCGTGCCGCGCGCCGATGTCCACCAGGGCGAGAACGTCGCCCCCCGGGACGAGCGTCTGGCGTGGCTGACGGGCTTCACCGGGTCGGCCGGGATGGCCGTGGTGCTGCCCACCGCGGCGGCGGTGTTCGTCGACGGTCGCTACCGGGTGCAGGTCCGCGCACAGGTGGACACCGACCACTTCACCCCCGTCAACTGGCCCGCCACCCGCCCCAGCGACTGGCTGCGCGAGGCCGCCCCCAACGGCGCCATCGTTGCCTACGACCCCTGGCTGCACACCCGAGACGAGCTGCGCAAGCTTGAGGCATCGCTTCAAGGAAGCGGCATAACCCTCCAGCCCACAAACAATTTTATCGATCAGATCTGGACCGACCGGCCCGCCCCCCCGCGCGGCGCGATCCGCATCCACCCCGCGCATCTGACGGGCGAGACCTCGGCCGACAAGCGGGCGCGCCTCGCCGAGGGGCTGCGCCGCACAGGCCATCGCGCGGCGGTCCTCAGCCTGCCGGACTCGGTGTGCTGGCTGCTCAACATCCGCGGCGCCGACATCGCGCGTACGCCGGTGGTGCAGGCCTTTGCGATCCTGCACGACGACGCGCGGGCGGATCTGTTCCTCGACCCCGGACGGCTGGACGCGGCGCTGCGGGATCATCTGTCGAACGTCACCGTGCATGCCCCCGACACGCTGCCCGACCGGCTGCGCGGGCTGGATGGCCCGGTGCGGCTCGACCCCGGCTCGGCGCCGGTGGCGCTGGCCGATCTGCTGGGCGCGGGCGTCGCCTGGGCCGAGGACCCCTGCCTGCTGCCCAAGGCGTGCAAGACCGAAGCCGAGCTTGCGGGCATGCGCGCGGCCCACCTGCGCGACGGCGCGGCGGTGGTGGAGTTCCTCGCCTGGCTCTACACCGCCCCCGGCCCGCTGAGCGAGATCGCGGTGGTCGAGGCGCTGGAGGGCTTCCGCGCCGCCACCGGACAGCTCGACGACATCAGCTTCGACACCATTGCCGGCTCCGGGCCGCATGGCGCCATCGTGCACTACCGCGTCACCCGCGACACCGACCGGCCGCTTGCGGGCGATGCTGTGCTGCTGGTGGATTCCGGAGGGCAATACCCCGACGGCACCACCGACATCACCCGGACCCTCGCCATCGGCCCCCCCACCCCGGAGGTCCGCGCCGCCTTCACCCGCGTGCTGCGCGGGCTGATCGCGGTGTCGCGGCTGCGCTGGCCCAGGGGGCTGGCCGGGCGCGATCTGGACGCGCTGGCGCGCGCGCCGCTGTGGCTGGCGGGCCAGGACTATGACCACGGCACCGGCCACGGCGTCGGCGCGGCCCTGGGCGTGCACGAAGGCCCGCAACGCCTGTCGCGCCAGTCCGAGGTCCCGCTGGTCCCCGGTATGGTGCTTTCCAACGAACCGGGCTACTACCGCGAAGGCGCCTTCGGGATCCGGCTGGAAAACCTCGTGGCGGTGGTCGCGGCCCCGCCCCTGCCCGATGGCGACGACCGGCCCATGCTGGCGTTCGAGACGCTGACCTGGGCCCCCTTCGATCGCAGGCTGATCGACCCCGCCGCGCTCCCTCCCGAGGATCGCGACTGGCTCGACGCCTATCATCGCTGCGTGGACGCGCGCCTGTCGGGTGCGCTGTCGCCCGCCGCGCGCGACTGGCTGGCACGGGCAACCGCGCCCCTCGGCCACGGCGCAGACAAACAGGAGACGGCCCGATGATGACCACCCAGATCCGTATCGACCCCGCCGAAGGCTGCTGGGTCGCCCGCGCCGAGGGCGCCATCATCGCCGAAAGCCGCGCGGCACTGATGCTGACCGAAGGCGCGCGCGCACCCGTCATCTATTTCCCCCGCGCCGACGTGGCGATGGCGTTCCTGGAGCCTTCGGCCCGCGTCACCCGCTGCCCGCACAAGGGCGAGACGGCGTATTTCAGCATCATGGGCCCCTCCGCCACCGTCCCCGACGCCGCCTGGTCCTACGAGGCGCCGCTGCCCGGCGTGGCCGGAATCGCCGGTGCGATCGCCTTCGACCCCGCCCTCGTCACGGTCGAACGCATCTGAGGGCGCGCATGTCCGTCGCAGCCCCCCCGACCGCAACCGCCGCCGCCATCGACGCGCTCGCGGCGCTGCTCGGCCCGCGGCTCAGCCGCTCGCCCTCCGACCTGGCGCTGCACGGCGCCAGCGAGACGCATTTCGCCCCCGCCCCGCCCGACGCCGTGGCCTATCCCCACAGCACGGACGAGGTCGCGCGGATCATGGCCATCTGCGCGCGCCACCATGTGCCCGTCACCGGCTGGGGCACCGGCACCTCGCTGGAGGGGCACGCGCTGGCGATCCACGGCGGGGTGACGGTGGATTTCTCGCGCATGGACCGCGTGCTGGAGGTGGCGGCCGAGGACATGCTCGCCGTCGTCCAGCCCGGCGTCACGCGCGAGGCGCTGAACACGGAACTGCGCGCAACCGGTCTGTTCTTTCCCGTCGATCCCGGCGCCAACGCCTCGCTGGGCGGGATGGCGGCGACCCGCGCCTCCGGCACCACCGCCGTGCGCTATGGCACCATGCGCGACAATGTGCTGGCGCTGGAGGTCGTGCTGGCCGACGGCCGGGTGATCCGCACCGGCAGCCGGGCGCCGAAATCCTCGGCGGGTTACGACCTGACCGCGCTTATGGTCGGCTCCGAAGGCACGCTGGGCCTGATCACCGAGCTGACGCTGCGCCTGCGCGGCCAGCCCGAGGCGGTGTCGGCCGCCATCTGTGCCTTTCCCGCCATGGGCCCCGCGGTGGAGGCCGTGATCGCCACCATCCAGTCCGGCATCCCCATGGCCCGGATCGAGTTTGTGGACGCGGCCACCGCGGCGGCCTTCAACGCGGCCTCGGGCGCCGGCATGGCCGATTGCCCGCATCTGATGGTGGAGTTCCACGGCAGCCCGGCCAGCGTGGCCGAGCAGTCCGAGCGCTTCGGTGAGATTGTGGCGGATCTGGGTGGCGCCGATTTCCGCTGGGCCACCCGCCCCGAGGACCGCACCGCCCTGTGGAAGATGCGCCATAACGCGTTCTATTCGTGCAAGGCGCTCTATCCCGACCGCCCGCCCATCGTGACCGATGTCTGCGTGCCGATCTCGCGCCTGGCGCAGGCCGTGGACGAAACGGTCGCCGAGATCGCGGCCTCCGGCATCCCCGGCCCCATCGTGGGCCATGTCGGTGACGGCAACTTCCACGCGATGCTGATGCCCCGGCCCGACTGCGCCGAAGACCTGGCCACCGCCCGCCGCCTCGCCTCCGCCATGTCCGAACGCGCCCTGCGGCTGGGCGGCACGGTGACGGGCGAGCACGGCATCGGCATCGGCAAGCGCGCCTACATGGCTGCGGAACACGGCGCGGGCTGGGATGTCATGGGCGCGCTGAAGGTGGCGCTCGACCCGGCCGGGCTCCTCAACCCCGGCAAGCTGGTGGCCGGCGACTGATCTCCTCCACCGCCCCCGCAGAGTGCCCGCTTCCGCGCGCAACACCCCCCGGACCACAGACCCGCGCTGACGCGCGAACCGTTCGGCTGCCGTTGGGGGCGGGGATTGGCGCCACGAAAACGAACATCGCGGTCAAAGGGTTGATCCCAGCCACGGCAGACCCGCTTCTTCGCAAACCCCGCGTGGCCCGTCTGTGGCGCGACATTGCAGGTGACTGGCGTGCGACATCGCCGCTGACCTGTCGCCGACGAAGAATTGAGAGCGCCGCGCTGCGTCCCAAGCGATCCGGAAACGACGTCTCCGGTCGTTGGCAACCATCCGGCGTGAGCCGTCTGCGCTGGCTGCGTGAATGGTCATAAGGCATGGCCTTACACCAACAACATTATCCACTGACCTGTGCCCACTTGTGAACCGGCGTGCAATTTTGACCCCGTAGCGGGGCGATCGGCTTCCAAAAGTGACCCCCCTACACCGATGGTCATGATGCTCCCGAGGTTATCGGGGAGCACGGTGTGGGATGTTGGTTGTGGAGACGATTGCGAAGATCCGGCGGGCGTATTTTCAGGAGAAGAAGCGCATCAAGCAGATCTGTCGGGAGCTGCGGTACTGAACCCTGAGGTCTGGAAATTCGCTTTGGTCTGGGGCGTTGAGCCCCTGCTGGGGCATGCCCCAGCAGGGGCTGCCCATCCTGGTATTCCATGGAGTTGCTGAACGACCATGGAGAAGCGCGAATGGACAGACGAAAGGATACGGCGGTTGAGGCGGTCTTGGAACAGCTGATCGAGCACGGACCTGGCGAGATCGCCTCGGTGTTCGCCCGCGCCTTCGAGCTGGCGATGCAGATCGAGCGCGAGCGATTTCTCGGCGCGGGGCTCTATGAGCGCACGCCCGGCCGCCAGGGCTATGCCAACGGCTACAAACCCAAGCGGATCGACACACCCGCGGGCACCGTGTCCGTGCAGGTGCCGAAGACGGCCGGGCATGACGGCGAACCCTTCTACCCGCGGTCTCTGGAGCGCGGGCGCCGCTCGGTGCGCGCGGTGATGCTGGCGGTGGCCGAGATGTACATCAAGGGCGTCTCCACCCGCCAGGCCGAGGCGGTGATGCGCGAATTCGGCATCGAGAGCCTGTCGTCCTCGCAGGTCAGCCGCGCCGCCAAGCTGCTCGACGAGGAATTGGACGCCTGGCGCACGCGACAGCTTGGCGAGGTGAAATATCTCATCCTCGACGCGCGCTATGAGAAGATGCGCCATGGCGGCGTGGTGCGCGACGCCGCCGTGCTCTCGGCTATCGGCATCGGCCCGGACGAGCGGCGGCGGGTGCTCGGCGTCTCCGTGGCCCTGTCGGAAGCCGAGGTCCACTGGCGAGGCTTTCTGGACAGCCTGGTCGCCCGCGGTCTGCGGGGCGTCGAGTTCATCACCTCGGACGACCATGCCGGGCTGCGCGCCGCCCGGCGTGCCGTGCTCGGCGGCGCCACCTGGCAGCGCTGCCAGTTCCATCTCGCCCAGAATGCCATCCATCACGCCCCCAATGCCGAGATCCGCAAGCGCATCGGAGCCGAGCTGCGCATTCGCCATTGTCTCTCGGACCAATGGCGTTCCAATGGCTCATTGTGGAACGCCGGCACGCTGGCCAAGGCCGAGGCCGCGCTGGCCGAACTGGTCGCCAGCCATCGCGACAGCGCTCTGAGGCTGGCGAAGTGGCTGGAGGAGAACGTGCCCGAGGGCCTTGCCGTCTTCACCCTTCCCGAACCGCACCGCCGCCGCCTGCGCACCTCGAACCCGATGGAGCGCGCGGTGCAGCAGGAGCTGAAGCGCCGCACGACCAAGGTCAGGGTCTTCCCGAGCGAGGACTCCCTCCTGCGGCTGGTCAGCGCCATCCTCGTCGAGATCGATGAAAAATGGGCCTCAGACACCAAGGCCTACATCAAGTGGGAATGCCAGGATGCCTGACCCGCTCTCAGCAAAATTTCCAGACCTCGGGTTGCTCAATCCTCTGTGGATCTTCGCAAACCCACCTTGGCACATCGATGCCGTCGGGGGGCGGTCACATCATCAGAGCCTTCCACAGCTCGTCAGGCAGGTCGGCCTTGGTCCCCCGTTGCGTCTGCTGCTCAGCCGGGCGATGATGATCCCGCGGCGGTCGACCGCGTCTTGCGCAGCCGTCAAGCCTCGCCACACAGGGCCATGCCGTCGCGGCTGAGACCTTTTCGCTGCGGGGGATACCAACGACATTTTCCACTGACCTTTGCCCAATTGCAGCGGGTGATCGAAGCGAGGCGCGGCGGCGTGGCGGTCAGACTGTCCCGCGCGGCGCAGCAAACACCGACGGTGTCCTCGTCGCTTTCGAAGGCCCGTTTGGAGGGCCTGTTCTGGCGAAGCTAGTGCCAGAGGTTTTCGACCGGGGTGGGCTCGGGGCTGTACGGGGGCAGCGGTAACAGGGTGACGTTTTCGGGGACGACCAGGCTCTTCGATCTGTGCCAGGCAGTTCCATCGAGGGCGAGGAGGGCATGGGGTGAGGAGGGCAGGAAGACGATCCGGTGGATCGTTTTCCCGACGAACGGGCGACATGCCGGCTGATCTCGGCGAGATGGGCATTCATCGCCTCGGTGCTGGCATGCGGCATGACGCGTGCGACGCCAGTGGCGCGGGCCGGGCAGACGGCACCAAAGATGTGGGCCGAGGCATGGCGCCAGTCCCCGGGCGCGCGCGGACGGGTGCCCTTGCGGGCCCGGAGCCGCGTCAGCGTCCCTTGCGGCCGACCCGCGCTTCACCCTGGAACCACACCTCCAGCGGTGTGTCCTGTGCCTCGGGCCGCGCGGCACACACCGGTTCGACGAAGTTCCTCATATGGCCTGGGCGTCGGGATCGCTCTGCGGATGGTGCGGGCGCACCGAGAGACGGGCAAACCCGAGCCGACGCAGGAGCTGGCCCATGCTCCGCTCCGCGTACCGGACGCCGAAGCGCGGCTCGACCACCGCGCAAAGGTCGATCCGGCGCCAGCGCACCACCCCATCGGGCTCAGGGTCGGGCCCGGGCTCGACGATCGTCGCCGGTTCATCCATCTGCTCGGAGATCGGCATTGGCTTGCGTCCCGAAAGCGAGCGGGTCACCAGCCCGGCCAGCCCCTCGGCCGTGTCGCGATGCACCCGGTCGCGTAACGTCTGCCGGTCCATCCCACAGCTCTCCGCCGCCTCGGTCCGGCTCCTGCCATCCAGGACCAAGGCAGGAGCCAACATCCGCCAGGAGGCCCGTGCATCCCTCGCCCGCGCAGCTGCCCGGCGCCGTTCACACGCCGAGGGGTCAGTCCGTGTGATCGCAATGGCCATGATGACCTCCCTGCCGAACGGAGAGTGAAGCACGCCCGCGACGACATGGGACCCGCCCGCAGAGTCAAAGCCTCAGGCCGCTGGTATGAGTGCCCTGCCTGCATCTCCGACCTGATCGGCCCGCGCCATGGCGAACGACGCATCGCGTGCGCGTTGCAATGCGCCGTGACTGCGCCGTGACTGCGCCGACCGTATCCTCCGCGGCCCTCTGATCGGGGAAGGTGGGCATGGCAGATACCGACCGGGCGGAACCCAGGGTCCAGCCAGCCGCCCGGCCCGGCGGCCAACGCGATCGGCATCAGGGCGGCCAGCGCGGGCGACGCCCGGTGTTCGCGCGTCGAGGCGGGCGCGGTGCAGTCGCAAGAGGCCCTGCCGGGCAAGACGGGCCTACAGGTCGGCGTCGCGCAACAGCTTGCTGGTGAGCATCAGGCGGCGGGCAAGATGCGCCGCTGCCAGCCGGTGGAACGTGGCCGAGACCGCCGGTGCCTCGGCCTCCAGCCGCCGCAGCGTGGTCTCGGCGATCACCCGTAACGTCACGTCGGTTTCGGCGACGACGCGGGCGGTGCGCGGCACCGAGGCATAAAGGCCGATCTCGCCCACGAGGGCGCCCGGCAGCATGGTGCTGATTGCCATGATGCTGCCGTCGGGCAGGGTATGTTCGGCGCACAGTCTCCCGGTCTCGATCAGCACCATGCAGTCGGCCGCCGCGCGCTCCTCGAACAGCACGGTGCCGCGGGGGATGTGCCGGTGGTGGAACCACTGCGCGGGCTCGAAATCCGGATGATCGCGGCGCAGGCAGTCGAGGAGCGATGGCTCCGCGGCGGGCAAGGCGGTCGCATCGGCCAGAAGCGTATCCTCGACATACCGCATCGCCGCGTCGCAGGAGGCGAAGCGGCACGGCTTGTCCACCCCCGCGTCGAGGCCCGCGCGCCGCAGCGTGGCTGCGACCTGCGGGCTCTGGCCGCAGATCAGCAGGCGTGCGCCAGCGCGCAGGCACGCCCCATGCACCGCCGCCAGCGCCCGCGCGGCCGAGGCGTCCAGCCCGGACACCCGCCGGACATCCAGCAGGACGAAGGTGATGCCGGGGTCAGCCTGATCGAGGAGCGAGACCAGTTCATTGCGCAGCCTTGTGGCGGTGCCGAAGAACAGGAACCCCTCCAGATGGAAGATCGCGGCGCGCTTGCCCTCCCGGACCAGGCACTGCTGTGCCGCGTCGGAGCGTTCCACCCGCGAGCGCAGATGCGCCGCAGTGGTGCGCAGCCGGACCACGTCCAGCCCGGCATAGGCCACGACGAACAGCGCCACCGCCGCCAGAAGACCGAACGCGATGGCCTCCACCAGGCCAATGACGATGGCGACGCCGACGATGGCGGCGGTGACCGCGAACTCGCGCGGGGGCAGTTGGCGGCGGACATTCCACAGCCAGGTGCGCGACAGCTCCAGGCCGACATAGCCCAGGACGGCGGCGAACAGGCCCACGGGCAAATACCCCAGAAAGCCTGCTCCAAACACAAGGACGGCCGCGCTGCAGCCGGCGACCCCGATGCCGGGCCATATCCCCCGCACGCCCAGCTGCCGCGCCAGCATGGTGACGGCAAAGTAGTGAAAGCCCGGCATCGCGCCCGCCAGCCCGCCCGACAGATTGGCAAGGCCGGTCGCCCGAAGCTCCTGATTGGTGTCGATCCGGGTCCCGACGGCGATCTCCAGCGCGGAGGCGAACAGCGCCACGCTGATCATGGCAAGGCCTGTCACCGCCAGCAGCACGGGCGCCTGCGCGGCGATGGCCCACCAGTCCGCCTCGGCCAGGACCCAAGGGCCAAGCGCGCCGAGGAAATCCGCATCGCGGTCGACATCCAGCAGCAGCCCCGCCTGCGCGGCCCAGGTCAGGTCGCGCCCGAAAAGCGCAAGCACGCCATAGAATCCAACGGCGATCAGCGCGATGCCCAGCGGCAATGCCAGCCCCGAGCGCATCCGCCGCGTCAGCCACGCAAGCCCGCAGGCGGCGGCCATCGGCGGCACCCACAGCAGCAGCACCTCGGGGCGGGCAAACTCCGCAAGGGTGACGCGCGAGACCGCCTGCCCCGTCGCCGTCTCCACGGCGGCGATCAGAAGCCGCAGCCCGGTCGCGGCCAGAAATCCGCACAGCACCGGATAGGGCATGAAGCGCGTGGCGTGCCCGAGCCGGAGCCAGCCGGCCATCAGCAGAACCGCCCCGGTCAGCAGCGACGCCACGCCCATCATCACGACGACCGTGGCGAACAGCCCGTCGCGGTCGCCGGTCCAGCCGACGGCAATGCCGCTGGCCGCGACCGCCAGCAGGATCCCGGGCGCGTCCTGCGGTTGTATGACCGTGCCGCGCCAGGGCATCACGAGCGCCGACACAAGGCTCATCACCACCGCGCCGGCCAGCACGAAGCCCAGCGCGCGCGCCAGGTCCGCCCCGAGCGGTCCGGCAAAGACGAGGCTGACAAAGGACACGACGAACACGACGGACAGCGCACCGGCGACCACCGCGCCCACGGTGGCCTGCAACAGGGATGTCAGGGAGTGCAGACCCCGCCGGCGATCTCCGCCCGCGCAGTGCGTCTCCTTTCGGGGGCGAACGCTGTCCGCGATGGTGCCCTCCAGGTCCGGAACGCCGCGATCCCGTGAATGCCGCGTTTGAGATCACTCACGCCGATAACAAGCAGATCAGATATGTCTTAGCAAGAGAGTGCCAGCCTCCGCAGTGGCGGTGGTGCGCCGTGCCTGCGCAGGCCGTGGGCAGACCTCGCGCGCGGCCATGGGCCTGACTTGGGCCAGGACACTGATGCGCCTTCGTCCGACCAGCCGGGGGGGGATGGCGGCCACGTCTCCGAAGGGGTCTTTGCGCCTGCGCTCCGCGCGGGGGTGGGTGTCAGGTGTCGCAGTCGGGATCCAGGCGTTGCGTTGCGCCCGTCAAAGGTGTTTCCTGAACTCTGCATTTCCTCGGGACCGACAGAGGCAGGCGCATGGATCAGACCACACGGGGCCCGGCCGCCCATCGCCCGGAGCATGTCTCGTGGCAGGACCACCTCGTGATGCTGCTGCATGTGGGCGCCGAGATCGAGCACGGGCTGATGCTGCAATACCTCTACGCGGCCTATTCCATCGACGTGGACGGAGCGCCGCCCGAATGGCGTCCGGTCTTTCGGCGCTGGCAGGACAGCATCCTGGCCACCGCGAAGGAGGAAATGGGCCATCTGGTGACGGTTCAGAACGTCCTGATGCTGCTGGGCGCGCCGCCCAACCTGCGTCGGCGCGACTTTCCCTGGGATGTGGAGCATTACCCGTTTCCCTTCCGGCTGGAGCCGCTGTCGCTCCATTCGGCGGCGGTCTATCTGTTCACCGAGATGCCGTCGGACGCCGAGCTGCGCGCGGCACCGCAGGCGGTGCAGGACCCGCTCTATCGCTGGTTCATGGACACCGGGCGCGGGCGGATGGACGCGCTGATCGCGCCGCGCGCTCGGCCGGGGATGCCGCTGCACCGGGTCGAGGAGCTGTACGCCACGATCATCGAGCTGATCGGCGACCGCACCCGCATTCCCGACAGCGCCTTGCGCGAGGACAGCTATCGCGCGCAGGCCCGATGGGACGACTGGGGCCGACGCCAGCGCCCGCCGCCCAGGACGCTGACCCCCTCGGGCAGCCTGCGGGGCGAGGGCGCGGACGCCGCGGCGCTGCAGAACACCAATGTTCTGGTGGCGCCGGTCGCGACCCGGCGCGAGGCGGTCGACGCGCTGCGCGCGTTGTCCGAGCAGGGCGAGGGGCCGCATCGCGGCGGCGACACCCCGCAGGAGCCATCGCATTTCGACCGCTTCCTCGAGATCTTTCACGGGCTGGAGACGCTGCCGGCGGGCATCTGCCCCACCCTGCCGGTGACACCCGATCCGACCACCCGGTCCGACGGGCTGGATGCAGCGACCGGGCAATGGGGTCCTGCGGCGGGATATATCGCCCATCCGCGCACGCGTCAGTGGGCGACGCTGGCCAACCTGCGCTACCGGATGCTGCTGAGCTTTCTCGCGCATGCCCTGCGCGCCGCGCCGGCCGAACAGCGGGGCGAGGCCAACCTGCGCGGCAGCCTCGTGCACCGGACCTTCGGCGAGATGTATGCAATCAAGGCGCTGTCGGCGCGGCTGATGCGTCTGCCGCTGCGCCCAGGCGCCGATACCCGCGCCGGGCCGCCGTTCGAGGTGCCCTATGACGTGACCTTGCCGCCGGGCGAGCGTGACACATGGCGCCGTCATCTCGACCTGGTGCGCGGCTCCATCGCGCTGTGCGACGGATTGCTGCAGGACGCGCCAGACGACGAGACGGCGCAGCTGCGCGCGCTGCGCGCACTGGACGACAGCACGCAGGACTGGCTGGTCCGGCTTCTCGACGGGCTGGGCCGCGAGGGGGGGGCGGCGACATGACCGGCCCCACCGCGCTGCGCATCCTGCCGCCGCTGGCGATCGGCCGCTTCGGGTCGGCCGCGGAGCCCGTCGACAACTACAGCGTGGAGGTCGACCCCGACCGCCCCCTCGGCCACCGCAGGATCGTCCCGCGCCCGACCCTGCGGGTGGACCCGCGGACCGGCGCCATCAGCGGTGTGCACACCCCCGATGCGATCCGCTTTCGCACCGATGGGCGCATCCGCCCCGTCGCACCGTTCCTGGAGGTGCATGGGCTCGCCGCAGGCGATCGGCTTGTGCCCGTGTGCCAGGACGCCGGGATGGCGGTGCGCTGGCGTGTCCGCGTCGCCAACCGCAAGATATTCCGGCGCACGGGCGATCCCGACGACATCGTCGCCGCCGACACCGGGTGGTTCGACACCCACGACGCGGTGCCCCTGGCGGGGACCTGTACGAATTTCATCGACCGGCCCGGCGCCCATGTCGATTTCGGACATGTCCGCTTCATCCGTCCGACCGAGGCCTTCCCCGAGCTGCGGCTGCGCTTCACGCCTCCGGCCGGTCACATCTATGGCCCCGATGCCACGCGGGAGGGCAAGGTCCCGCATGATGTGATCGCGCCCGAGCGGCGCATCTATGACCACCGCAAGGGGTGGTACGGCTATCTCGGCGGGCCGGACGTCGAGACGCTGTCGGGCGAGACGGAGGCGCGGCTGGGCTATCACAACGCAACCGTGCCGCCGGCCCTGTTCGCCATCGAGCCGCCGGCCCCGAGCTGGCTGAACTACAACCGCGCCGAAAGCCGCGGCTATCTGGACGATGCCTGCGACGGGTTCGTCGATGTGTCGGTGACACTGCCCGACGGGCGCACCCTCGGGGCACAGGCGCGGATCTGCGTGGGCCCGCCCGACATTGCGCCGGACGCGATGTTCCTGCGCAGCCTGGCCGACGATCTGGAGCAGGTCATCCACGGCCCCGAGGTGACCCGCGACGAGCCCCCCGAGGCGATCCGCAGCCGCGCCCTCGACATCGTGCGCCGCGCCTTCGAGACGGTGCGCTTCATGAACACCGCCGTCACCAACGGCAATGACTTCAAGGGCCGGTCGGCATTGAAGCTCGACTCGATGCCGCAGGAGGAATCGGCCGACACCGAACGCGCGCTGCGCCCGGTGATGCCGGTGGAACTGGTGGACCCGCTCGCGGTGGAGGCGCTGCACGAGCGGGTCTATGCGGCGCTGGCCGGTGGGGTCGCGCCCTGGTTCGGCGACCTGATGCGCCGCCCCGAGGAGGTCACGGATTTCACCGATTACGGCCGGCGCAAGATGCCGGCCATGATGTGCGGCGCCGATAACGGATACCTCGCCCTGACGCGTCGGCAGATCGACACGATCCGGCGCGCCGCCGACATCCCCGCGCAGATCAGCACACCGCCGCCCCCGGCGGCGGCCGGGCTGACGGCGCGCAACCTGACGGCGCAGCTGCACTATGCCGCGCAGGGAAACCCCGTCAGCTCGCGCCCCGAGACATCGGTGGCGAATTGCTGTCCGGGCCTGGAGATGGATTTCCGCGCCGCCTGGCGCCGACTGTTCCGGGGTGTGACGCTGCGGGAATACGACAACCTGATCACCGCCTGCACCCTGCCCCCGGAGGTCATTGCCGCCGCATGGCGCGCGGCCGGGCGGCCGGAACACCCACCCCGGGATCTGGTGGGCCACCGCCTGGTGCGGGTCACGACCCACGACGGGATCGATACCGTGTTCACGGCCCCGCTGACGGGGCCCGCGCCCTCATCGCCGGCCGATCAGATCCTGCTGACGACGACCGACAACCCCGAGGGCCTTGCGCCGCTGGAATGGTCCAATGCGCTGGCGCCGATCCTGGCACGCCATCAGGGCGGGCATGTGACCTGTCATTTTTCGCCGCTGCCCTCCGAGGCCTATCTGCCGCACGACGCCGCGGCCGTGCCCATCGACATGGCGGTGGAGCAGTTCTTTGCCGACGACACCGCCGTGATCGCCGAGGCGCTGGCCGAAGCCGGCGAGCTGACGCAGGGCCTGTGCTCGCCCTGGCAGAACGATTACCGGGAGTGCTCGTGCTACTACTGGGCGTCGGCGCGGCCGGATTTCGTCAATGTGGAGGTCGGGCGCGATGGCCTCGCGCACGGCGACAACTGGCTGCAGAAGACGCGCACCGGCAGCTATGTACCCGACGACTATGCCGACACGCGGCTGATCCTGTACGATGACCTGTTCGCCGACTGGGAGCGGCTGCTGCGGTTCCAGATCGGTGGCCGTGACGCCGAAGGCGAGGAGACCGACCCGCAATGAGCGCGACCGCGGCCCGCCACGCGATGGAGGCCTCACGCCCCCGGTCGCGCCATGCGCATCTGGTGCGGACCGGGCAGGGCGACCATCTGTTCGTCGCAGACGGCAGCCGACTTTATGACATCGACCCGGGGCTGGTCGCGGCGCTGGAGCACGCGATGGCCCGGGACGGCGAAGGCGCGGTGGCGGATCTGCTCGTCCGGCTGGGCCTGGGGGGGCGGCCGATGATCGATGACGTGCCCATCGCACCACCGACGATTCATGCGCTGTCGCTGGCGGTGGCGCAGAAATGCAACCTCGGGTGCAGCTATTGCTATGCCGAACAGGGCGGCTTTGGCGCCGCACCGCGCAACATGACGCAGGCGGATGCCGAACGCGCGGTGGATCTGCTGGTCGCGGACGCCCCCGAGGGTGGGCGGATCAGCCTCGCCTTTCTGGGCGGTGAGCCACTGGCCAATCGTGCGGTGATCCGCCAGACGACCCGCCATGCGGTGGAGCGCGCCGCCGCGAAGGGCCTCGACGTGGGCTTTTCCATCACCACGAACGGCACGCTGCTGACCGAGGACGACGGCGCCTTTTTCGAGGCGCACGGCTTTGCCGTCACCATCAGTCTGGACGGCGACCGCACGGCCCATGACCGCCTGCGCCCCTTTGCCGGGGGCGGCGGCAGCTTCGACCGGATCATGGCGCGCACACGCCCGCTGATCGCCATGCAGCGCCGGATGCAGGTGTCGGCCCGGGTCACGGTGACGCCCGACAACCTTGCGCTGCGCGAGACGCTGGACGCCTTCGTGGCCGAGGGATTCCACAGCGTCGGCTTCGCGCCGATGCTGGCGTCACCCAATGGCCGGGACGAGATGCAGCCCGACGACCTTGCGGTGATGCTTGAGGGGATGATCGACTGCGGCCGCGCCTTCGAGGCGCATGCGCGGGCCGGGCGGCGGTATCCGTTCCTCAACATGCTGAACCTGCTGCGCGAAATCGGGCGGGGCACCCACCGGCCCTATCCCTGCGGTGCGGGGGCCGGGTATCTCGGCGTTTCGGCGGACGGGGCGCTGGCGGCCTGCCATCGGTTCGTGGGCGACCCGGCGGGGGCGATGGGCTCGCTGGCCGATGGGGCGGACGCGGCGCGGCGTGCGGAATGGCTGGCGCAACGCCATGTCCACACGCAGGCCCCCTGTCGTGATTGCTGGGCGCGGTATCTGTGCGGCGGCGGCTGCCATCACGAGGTGATCGCCCGGGGCCGACCGGCCTGCGACTACATCCGCGGCTGGCTGGACTATGGCCTCGGGGCATGGCTGCGGCTGTCCGAGGCCGGCGTCACAGGCGCGCCAGCAACGCTCCGGTGAGCCGCGTCCTCGTCATCGGAGCCGGGCCGGCGGGATCGGTGTTTGCGATCCGCATGGCGATGCTGGGCCACGAGGTCACGCTGGTGGAGCGCGCGGCCTTCCCGCGCCGGCGTCTAGGCGAGGCGCTGACGCCCGGCGTGCGTCCGTTGCTGGAGGCGGTGGGCGCCGGCGACGCGATTGCACATGCGGGCGGACGGCCCGTTGCGGCCATCCGACAGCTCTGGGACGGGCCCGAGGGTCGGCGGCTCGACCCGGCGGCGGCGGGCTGCATCATCGATCGCGGGCGGCTGGATGCGCGGTTGCTGGAGATCGCCCGCGCGGCGGGGGTGGTGGTACGGCAGACCGCATCGGTGGTTGCCCGCACCGCCGATGCGACGGGCTGGAGGCTGGTGCTGTCGACCGCGCAGGGCCCCGTCCACTGGCGCGGCGATTTCCTGGCGGATGCCACCGGCCGCACCGGGCAGGGCATCGCGCAGGGCCCGCGGACCATTGCCGCCCATGCCTATTGGCGCCTTGGGGTCGACACCCCGCCCGAGCCCTGCATCGAGGCCGGCGCGCAGGCCTGGTTCTGGGGCGTCCCGCTGCCGGGTGGGCTTTACAACACGCTGGTGATCTGTCGCCCCGAAACCCTGCGCGCGGCCCGCGGGACGACGCTGCAGGCACGACTGCGCACCTTGCTGGCGCAGTCGCGCCTGCTGCGGGGCCTCTCGGGCCGGACATGCGATGGGCCGGTCGGGGCGCGCGATGCGACCCCGCGCATCAGCGCGGACCCGGTCGGCCCGCGCTTCATCCGTGTGGGCGATGCCGCGCTGTCGCTCGATCCGATCTCCTCGAGCGGGGTGCAGAAGGCCATTCAGGGGGCCCTCGCCGCCGCCGTGACCGCCAACACGCTGCTGCGCCGCCCTGAGGCGGGCACCACGGCGCTGGCGTTCTACCGGGACAGCTTGCGCCGGACCGCGGATCGCCACCGTCGATGGGCGACAGCGCATTATGCGACAGCCGCGGCGACCCGGCCCGATCGCTTCTGGCAGGAGCGCGCGGCCGGCGCGCCTGATGCGTCATCCCCACCGGGTCCGGCGCTCGATGCGCAGCTGATGCGGATGCGGCCGGCGCGGGTGTCACCGCTGACGCGGATCGGCATTGCGCCATGTCTGGGGGCCGAATTCGTGTCCGAGCAGCCGGTCGTGACCCACCCCGGCATCGACGGCCCCATCGCCTATCTCGGCGGGCATGCGATCGCGCCTCTGCTGGCGCGGTTCCCGCAGGGCGCCACCCCGCTGGAGGTTGCGCGGTCCTGGGGCGATCGGGTGCCGCTGAAGCCGGCGCTTGCGATCCTCGCCCGGCTTCTGGATGATGGGGTGATCGTGCTGGAACCGCCGGAAACGGGGACGGACATGGGGGCGCAGCCGGGACCCGCAGCGCAATGACCATACTGGACTGGCTGGAGGGCCACGGCCTTGCACGCCATGCCCCGACGTTTGCGGCGAATGACGTCGACCTGGAGACGTTGCGCATCCTGACCGAGGAGGACCTGCGCGAGCTTGGCCTGCCGTTCGGTCCGCGCAAGCGCATCCTGCACGCGCTGGCAGCCGAGCGCACACCGTCGGCCGGGGCCGGCGAGCGGCGCCATATCGTGGCGATGTTCTGCGATCTGGTCGGCTTCACCCGCCTGTCGCGGCGCCTCGATCCCGAAGAGGTCAACGATCTCGCCCGCCGCCATGCCGAACTGTGCGCGGCGCGGATCGAGCGCTATGACGGCCACGTCCACCAGCAGCTGGGCGACGGGGTGCTGGCGGTCTTCGGCTATCCGCGCCAGCATGAGGGCGAGGCCGAGCGGGCGATCCGTGCGGCGCTGGACATTCTGGAGGGGATCGCGGCGCTTGGTGCGTTGCGGGTTCGCATCGGGATCGCCTCGGGGATCGTGGCGGTGTCGAGCGACGACCGCGAACTGGTCAGCAGCACCCTGAACCTGGCCTCTCGGCTGCAGGATCAGGCCGCGCCCGGCACCGTCGTCATCAGCGGCGCCGTCCGGCAGATGGTCCGTGGCGCGTTCGAGATCGAGGATCTGGGGCACGTTGCGCTGAAGGGCTATGACGATCCGGTCGTCATCCACCGGGTGACCGGCTTGCGGTCGGGGGCCACGCGCTTCGCCGCCCTCGCAGGCCCCCGGCCCACCCCGATGGTCGGCCGGCAGGCCGAGTTCGGTCGGCTGAGCGCGCTGTGGCATGGGATCGCCGCCGGCGGCGCCGGCCGCGGCGTCGCCCTGACCGGAGACGCGGGCGTGGGCAAGAGCCGCCTGATCAATGCCCTGTCCGACACCGTCGCCGCCGCCGGCCGGCCCGTGCTGACGCTGCAATGCGCGCCCTATTTCGCCAACAGCGTCTTCCATCCGGTGACCCAGCTTCTGGGGCGGCACATCGAGGGCAGCGGGGCCGAGGCAGGGCTTGGCCGCCTGGAGCGGCTGGTCGAGGCGGCGGGAATGGCGGCGGACCGCACCGCCTATGCGGCCGCGGTGCTGGGGATCCCCTATGCGGCGACCTATGGCCCGATCACGGCCACGCCCGGCGCCGCGCGGGCCGAGACGGCGCGGGTGCTGGCCGCAGTGCTGGCCCATCTGGGGCGCGGCGGGGCGCTGGTGATCGAGGATCTGCATTGGGCCGACGCCGGCACGCTGGAGGTTCTGGATGCGCTGTCGGACCTGCTTTCGGCTACGCCGGTGATGATGCTCGTGTCGTTCCGCGACGCCGAGGCACCGCACTGGCTGGGGGGGGCGCGTCTGGAACGGATCGGGATCGCGCCGCTGGACGAGACGGCGGGCAGTGCGCTGGTGGCGGCGATTGCCGGTGCGGGCACCCTGTCGGACGCGCTGGCCCGCGGGATCGTGCACCAGGCCGACGGCGTTCCGCTCTTCATCGAGGAGCTGACCAAGGCGGTCGTTGCCAGCCACCGGCCCGGCGTGGACGAGGGCGATCTGCTGAGCGCAGCCGTCGCGGTGCCTGCGTCGGTGCCGGATACGTTGCGCGATCTGCTGCTGGCGCGGCTGGACCAGGCCGGGGCCGCGCGACGCTTGGCCCAGATCGGCGCCTGCATCGGCCGGGTGTTCCGCCGTGACCTTGTCGCCACGTTGGATCTGTTCGATGCGGCCGCGCTGGACGGCGCGCTTCAGGCGCTGGTCACACTGGAGCTGGTGCAGCGGACGGGGGCGGGCGCGCAGGCGGTCTACACCTTCAAGCATGCGCTGGTGCGCGACGTGGTGGCCGAGTCCCTGCTGCACCGGGACCGCCGGCTGATCCATCTGCACATCGCCGAGGTCCTGGCGACCGCCCGCGGCCACCCGGCCGAGCCTGAGGTGCTGGCGCATCACTACAGCGCGGCCGGCCAACCCGAACCTGCCGCCCACCAGTGGGAGGCGGCGGGCGCGGCGGCGCTGGCGCGCTTTGCCCTGCCCGAGACAATCGCCTATCTGCGCAATGGCATGGCCGAGGCAGACAAGCTGCCACCCTCAGCCGCGCGCGACGCGCTGGAATTGCGGCTGCGCACACGGTTGGGACCGCTGGTGGTGGCCCAGCATGGTTGGGGCAACGGCGAGATCGCCGCCGTTCTGGCCCCAGCGCTGCGACTGGCACAGGGCCTGGAGCGGCCCGACAGCCTCGGCCCGATCCTCAACACGCTGAGCATCCACTATTTTTCCATCTGCGACATGCCGGCATCGCTGGAGTGCGCGGTCAGGCTGCTGGAGGCCGGCGCACGGCACGGCGACGGGGACCTGACGATCGTGGGGCATCGGGCGGCCTCGGCGGCACACTACTGGATGGGCAATCTTGCCCCCTCGCTGGAGCATGGCGATGCCGTGCGCGCACTTTATGATCCCGACGCGCACTGGCACCTCGCACAGACCGCCAACATGGACCCCTACACCGGCGAGGGGGTCTATCGCGGCCCGGCGCTCTGGCTGATGGGCTTTCCCGATCAGGCCCGGCGCGCGAGTGACGAAAAGGACGCCAATGCCCGCCGCCGGGGCCATCCCTTCGACCGCGCACTGGCGTTCACGCTGGGCGCGCAACTGTTCGACCTGATGCGCGACCCCCACACCCTTCTGGCGCGCACCGAGGAGGCCGAGGCGGTGGCCGCAGAGCACGGCATGGCCCTGATCTCCGACATCATGGCCCGGATCAACCGCGGCTGCGCCGCCCTTGCGCTGGGCCGGCATCGCGAGGGCGCGCGGCTGCTGGACGGGGCGATCACGCGGTTTCATGCGACCGGTCATCGCGTCTGGCTCAGCTATCTGCGCGCCCGGCAGGCCGAGGCGATGGCCGCGGACGGGCAGCCACGCGCGGCGCTCGCGCTGGTCGAAGACAGCCTGCGCCACTATGACCGGCACCGGGAACGCGTGCATCTGCCCGAGGTGCTGCGCATCCGCGGCGTGCTGCACACACAGCTGGACGCGCACCACGCGGCCGAGCGCGATTTCCGCGCGTCGCTCGATCTGGCCGCGCGTCAGGGGGCACAGTCATGGGAGCTGCGAACAGCCACAAGCTGGGCGCAGCTGGCGCCCGACAGCCACACCCGCGCCGAGGCCCGCGCCCGACTTTGCGCCATCCATGCGCGGTTCACCGAAGGCTTCGATACGCCCGATCTTCAGGCGGCGCGGGCGCTTCTGGACACGCGGCGCTGAGGTCAGGCCGATGGCGCGCGCAGAGGAACAGCCGATGCCCCGCCGCCGGCCGGGCGAGGCCGCTCAGCCCTCGGGCATGGATCCAACGGCCATCGACAGCTTGGACAGCGTCTGCGTGATCTCCCAGGTGCAGGCGCGACCCTGTTGCAGGAAAAACGTATCGCCCGGCCCGAACGTCTGCGCGGCGCCCGCATCGTCGGTGATCGTCACGCGGCCCGAGACGACGACGATGAACTCGTCGCACGGATAGGCGTCGAAGTGCTTTTTCAGGGGCGCGCACTGCCAGACGCTGACGGCCACGGCGCCGTCCGGGGTGGCGTGGAAGACATGTTCGCGCTCGGTGTGGTCGTCGGTGGTGAAATCGCCCGGCAGGGCAAGGTGCGACGGATCCATTCCACCGGGCGGATCGTCCTGAAGCCTGATCAGGTTGCTGGTCATTTTCACCCCCCTACGGTTTCAGCAATGCCACCCCCCCACCCGATACTTGTCAACCCACGTATCGCCGCCGACCGCAACGCGACGCTGCACGCGCTGCGGATCATTGCCGATGTCGCCGCGGCCGGCCCTGCGCCTGTCCACGGCCGCCGCCTGCCAGCGGCGGATGCCCGGGCGGAGAGATCCCGCGCGCGATCTGCTGGCCCAGACACTGGCCCAGACACTGGCCCAGACACTGGCCCAGACACTGGCCGAGACACTGGCAAAGGCGGGCGGTCCGGCACCGATCACTCCTGCGGGCCGGCAAAGGCGAGGGCGCGCTCGAAATCGCGGTCGGCGGTGGTCTGGTCGGTGCGCGTGGTGAAATGCTCGGCCTCGGCCCGGGCCTGCGCCACCCGCCGCAACAGGCCGCACAGCGGTGGCAGCGGCGCCCGGCGCACGACCGCCAGCAGCCATGGCGCAAAGCGCACGAACAGATCGTCGGTCAGCGCGACGATGGCCTCGGTCGAGCCGGGATCGCCCTGCCGGCCGGAGCGGCCGTAGAGCTGCCGGTCGATGCGGGCGGATTCGTGGAACTCCGTCAGGATCACATGCAACCCGCCCAGCCCGGCGACACCGGGCCCCAGCTTGATGTCGGTGCCGCGCCCGGCGATGTTGGTGGCCACGGTGACCGCGCCGCGCAGACCGGCCCGGGCCACCACCTCGGCCTCCTCGCCGTCCTGCCGGGCGTTCAGCACCACATGCTGCAGCCCGCGCGCCGCCAGCACCGCCGCGCAGCGCTCCGACGCCTCCACCGAGCGGGTGCCCACCAGCACCGGCTGTCCAGGCCCCGCCAGCGCCATCACCCGGTCGGCCACAGCGGCCCATTTCGCCCCCTCGTCGGGCACGAAGCGGGTGCCCAGATGGCGCCGCCGCAGCGGCCGGTGGGTGGGGATGCGCACGGTGGACAGCCCGAAGGTGTCGCGGAACTCGCCCGCCAGCTCCATCCCGGTGCCGGTCATGCCCGACAACCGGGCATAGCGGCGAAAGAAGCGCTGATAGGTGATCCGCGCCATGGTCTCCTTGCGGCCGGTGACCGCCACCCCCTCCTTGGCCTCGATGAGCTGGTGCAGCCCGCCCTGCCAGCTGCGATCGGGCATGATGCGGCCGGTGAACTCGTCCACGATCTGCACCTTGCCGTCGCTGACGACATAGTCGCGGCCATGCTCGAACAGGGTCAGCGCGGCCAGCGCCTGCCGGACCAGCTCCTCGCGGGCCCGGCGCACGCGCCACAGCCCCTCCAGCCCGGCGGCACGCTCGCTCAGCCGCGCCTTGCCGGCGTCGGTCAGGGTGATGTGGCGGTTCATCGCATCCACCGCGAAGTCGCGCCGCAGGCCCAGCGCGCGGGCCAGCGCCAGCGCGGTGGCGTACAGCGCCGCCGCCTCCGCATCGTCGGAGGAGGAGGACAGGATCAGCGGCGTGCGCGCCTCGTCGACGAAGACGCTGTCGGCCTCGTCGACGATGGCAAAGGCGAGCCCGCGCAGCATCAGCCCGTCGTCGGGCCGCCCGGCCATCAGCGCGGCCATGCGCCGCCGCCCCAGCCCCCGGCGGGCGCGCAGCGACACCCGGTCGCGCAGATAGTCGAAGGTCAGGTTCTTGTTGGAGATGTAGGTGATGTCGCAGCGATAGGCGGCGGCGCGGGCGGGGGCCTCCATGTCGCTGTCGATGACGCCGACGGTCAGCCCGAGGAAATCGAAGATCGGGCGCAGCTCCTCGGCGTCGCGGGCGGCGAGGTAATCGTTGACGGTGACCACATGCACCGGCATGCCCGACAGCGCCGCGACCACGGCCGCCGGGGCGGCGGTCAGCGTCTTGCCCTCGCCGGTGGCCATCTCGACCATGTGCCCGGCGTGCAGCGCCAGCGCGCCCATGATCTGCACCTTGTAATGGGTCTTGCCCAGCGTGCGGGCGCTGACCTCGCGCACCACGGCGAACGCCCGCTCCAGCGCGGCCCGGTCGCCGGGGCGCGACAGCAGCCGACGGCGCAGCCGCACCGCCTCGGCCACCAGTGCCGCGTCGTCCAGCACGGCCATCCGAGGCGCCAGCGCCAGCACCCGGTCGGCCTGGCGCGACAGCCGCAGCCGCGTCAGCGGCAGCCGGCTGAGCAGGCCGCCCACGCGCCGCTCCAGCCAGCGGTCGACGAAGTTCGACACCGGGTCGGCCAGCTCCTGATAGGGCGCGGTGCCCCGCGGCAGCCGGCCGAAGCCCAGAAGACCCTGCACCTGCGCCATCTCAGGCCCCGAAATGGCGCAGCAGCAACTGCCGCGCGCGGCGCCAGAGCTGCGCCGCGGCGGGCTCTTGGCCATGGTCGAAGCGCACGGTGACGCGGGTGCCGAAGGCCGCCCCGGCCAGCGCCTCGGGCAGCGCCAGATCGTAAAGGAACACTGGGTTCAGCACCCGCAGCCCCTCGGGATCGCCGGGGTCGGTCAGGAAGCGCCCGCCGGCGGCGCGCGCCAGCGCGGGCGCGGGCAGCCGGTCCAGCGCGCCGGGCACCTCACGGATCAGCCGGACCTCGTGGCGGTCCTCCAGATACCCGGCGAGCTTCAGCTCCACCCGCGTCAGCCGCTCGCGCACCAGCACGTTGTCCTGCTGGGTGACGGCGACACGCACATGGCCTGCCCGGGGCGGCAGGACGACCCCGATCACCTCGCCCTCGGTGACATGGCGGCCCAGCAGGCTGGCGGGCGGCAGCGCCGGTTCGAACCGGCCCGACAGCGGGGCGCGCACGGTCAGCGCGTCGCCGCGGGCCCGCTCGCGGGCCAGCTCGGCCACCGCGTCCTCCAGTTGCAGGCGCGCGACCTCGGCCTCGGCCCGGTCGGTCACCGACAGCGCGGCCAGCCGGCGGCGGACTTCCTCGGCCCGCCAGTCCAGGGCCGCGAGGCGGGCGTCGAGCGAAGGCTCGGTCAGGACGGCCAGCGGCGCATCCCGCGCGACCGTCGCACCGCGGGGCACCGGGACATCGGCGATGAAGCCCGAGGTGCGCGCGCGCACCCACGCCTCGTCCGGGAGCCAGACCACCCCCTCGGCATCGGTGCGCAGCGGCAACGGCAGCAAGAGCGCCAGCCCCACCGCCACGGCAATGGTGCCAAAGGTCAGCCCCACCGCCCGACGCCGCACCTTGCGCAGCTTCGGCGCGGTGACGACGTGGCGCAGGTTCTTGGCGATGGGCTTGACCAGCGCGTTGAAGATCGCCCACAGCGCCACGATCACACCCAGCACGAAGGCATGCGCCGAGATATAAAGCGCGATGCCGACCATGATGACGAGGCGATAGACATAGGACGCCGGGGCGTAGACGAGAAACCACGCCTTTTCCCCCGCCGTGGCCGGGTCGGGCTTTATCTGGCGCGCACCAAAGGCGTGGCGCTGCACCAGCCAGCCCCAGTACTTGTTGGCGCGGGGGCCGAGGTTCGGGCTCTCGATCAGGTCCGACAGCACATAGTAGCCGTCGAACTTCAACAGCGGGTTGCCGTTGAACAGAACGGTGGAGATGCCGCCGATGATCACCAGGTTCCACGCCACCGCGCTCAGAATGCCGGGCTCGACCGCGGCCCAGACCAGCATCGCCAGCGCCGCCACGAAGGTCTCGGCGAAGATGCCGCCGGCGGCGACCGCGGCGCGATCCCATTTCGACCGGAACGCCCCGGCCGAGGAGGCGTCGACATAGGGCACCGGAAAGAACACCAGCAGCATGATGCCCATTTCCCGGATCTCGCCGCCGCGGGACTTGGCGATGTAGCCATGGGCCAGTTCGTGGATTGCCTTGATGACCGGATAGGCGACAGCCATCACGAGGATGTTGTGAAAGGACAGCAGCTGATCGCCGATGTTGTGGGTGAACCGATCCCACTGCACCGCAGCCGTGGCAAGGCCCGCAACCACCACCAGCGCCCAGAGCACCAGCCCGACCCACCCCGTCAGCGGCCGCACCCACGGCAGGGTGCGCGTCAGGAACCGGTCCGGGTCCCACATCGGGATGCGAAAGCTGACGGGGTTGGTCAGGTTCTGCTTGAGCAGTTGCCGCGACTGCTTGTTGTAGCGCTCCAGCAGCTCAGCGATGTCGGGCGAGGCGGCATACTGGATCAGGTCGTTCTGATGCAGCCGCGACAGAAGCTGGATCACGTCGTCCTGGCTGGGGGCCTCGGCCTCATGCGTCTCGGCCACGCCCTGCCAGACGGCGTCCACCGTGCGGGTGCCGTCGAACTGCCCGATCAGCATCCAGGCCGCCGGGGTGAAGCGGTGGATGCGCCCCGTGGCATGGTCGTAAAGGATATACCACGACTGGCCGCGATAGCGGTGGCGCGACACCTTCACATGCGGCCGCAACCGGGGGGTGAGCCGTGCCACCCGATACCAGATGGTGGAGAGATAGGCCTCGTCGCTCATCGCCGCCTCAGGGCTGCCAGGTCCAGGCCGTGTGGCGGACCCAGTCGATCAGCCGACGGGTCCAGATCCACGACAGCAGCGCCTCGCCCGCGTCGATCTTCGCGACCCCCTCCATGCCGGGGCGCAGGCCGGGCTGAACCGCGTCCAGCGCCGCCTCCAGCCGGAAGCTGTTGATCCCCTCGCGGGGTTCGGCCAGCGGGGTGATGCGGGTCAGCGTGATCGCAAGCCCGTCGCTGGGCTGCCCGGCCAGCAGCAGCCGACCCGGCAGGCCCTCGGCGACGTGGCGCAGGTCCCGCTCGTCCAGCCACAGCTCGACGCGGAAATCGCCCACCGGCGCGACCTCGAACAGCACCTCGCCGGGCTGCACCGGGGCGCCGAGGCGCTGGCTCAGGTCGCCCGACACGATCACGCCGTCGATGGGCGCCAGGATGCGCGTGCGCGCCAGCTTGCCCTCCGTCAGCGCCATCTGCGCCCGGGCCTGGGCGATCTGCGCCTCCAGAAGCGCGATCTGCGTGCGGTCGGCACGCGCCAGCGCCTCGCGCGACTGCGCCGTCAGCCGGTCCACCTCGGAGCGCCAGCGCAACGCCTCCAGCCGCAGGTCAGTGTCCTCCAGCCGCGCCAGCAGATCGCCCGCGGCCACCACATCCCCGGCACGCAGCGGCGCGGCATCGACATAACCGGCAAAGGGCGCGACGGCGGCGCGCTGCACCGTGCCCTGAAGCGCCGCCTCGGCCTGCACCCGGAACGGCGCCCGGACCGTCGCCGCCGCCACCGCCAGCGCGATCAGCGCCAGCGCCAGCAGCTTCCAGCTCAGCCGCCGCGGGCCCAGCAGGACGCCAAGCACATGCGCGGTGCCGTCGATGATCCGTCCGCCGACCCAGCGGCGCGTCCGCCGCTTCAGCTCCAGCACGGGACCGACCAGCGCCGCCACCGCCTCGGCCACCATGCGATCGTCCTCGGTGAAGGGCACGTCGCCCCGGCGCAGGACGCTCAGCGCACCCACCGTCCCGGCCTCGTCGGGCAGCGCCACGGTCAGCACATGGCGCACCGGGCGGCCGAGGCGCAGGTCCTCATGCGCCACCGCGATGGCCCGGGCGGTGCTGTCGAGCGGCGGCAGCGCCACGGTGCCGGACTGGTCGAACGCTTCCTCCATCGCCGCCTCCAACGCCTCGGCGAAGGCCGAACGCTTGCGGAACCAGGCGGTGTGGGACAGCGACAACAGCCGGATGCGGGGTGCGGTGCGGGCGCCCGTCACCATGCCGATGGCCACCTGATCGGCCGCCAGCACCGATTGCAGCTCGTTGGCCACGGCCATGGCGGCGGCCTCGGGGCGGCGGTGCTCGGCCATGGCCGCAAGGATGTCGAGGGCGATGCCCGCGCGCGCGACGCGGCCGGCCTCGTCGCCGGCCTTTGCCTCCCACAGCCGGGCGGCCAGCCAGCCGGCCGACCAGTGCAGCTCCCGCAGGGCCGCCTGGAGCGCGCGGGGATCGACCCCGGCGAGGTCGAGCACAACGACCACCGCCACCGGCTCCCCCGCGCGGCGCACCGGATAGGCCAGACGGCTGAGGCCCGCGCCGTCCTCGGCGGTGGGATCGGTTTCGGTGGCAGGCCGGGCGGAGGCGAGGCTCCGCTCCGCCACGCCCTGCAGGGACGACAGGTCGTGGCGCGGGTCGGGCACCACCGCACGGGGCACGAAGGCCCCGGCGCCGTGGTCGGCCTGCAGCACCGCCGCCAGCCGCACGCCGCCCAGCCGGCTGACCAGCAGCGCCAGCCAGGCGGTGAGAAACGCGCCCTCGCCCCGGGCATTGGCAAAGGTCGCCCAGAGGCTGCTGTCGAGGCTGACGACATCGGGCCGCGGTTGCGGGGCGGTGGCGGTCGCGGGGCGGTCCTGGATCACGCGTCTGGGCCCCCTGCCCGCCCCGGCGCCGGCGGCCTCAACCGTCGAGCTTGCCGTAGCGGGATTCGTGTTCCTCGATCAGGCGCACCATCATGTCGCGCACCCGCTTGGCGGCATGGGGCGACATGACGATGCGGTGCTGCAACTGCACCTCCAGCCGGTCGCGCCCGAGGTCCCAGGTGGAATTGACACCGAAGTTCAGCACCACCTCCTCGCGGGTGGAGGAGCCGTTGCAGACGTTGCAATAACTGCTCTTGAGGTCGGTGGTGTCGAATTTCACCTGATTGGCGCGGGCCGTGGCAGCAGCGCCACCGGGCTGTGCGCTGCGGGCGTCGCCACTGGCGCCGGCTGCCCCGGGGGCGGCGGTGGCCTCTGGTGTCCTGGCCATGAAGACCCCCCTCGCTTGCGATCCATGTGGGCGCCCCGATCACTCCGCCGCCACATCCGGCAGGGTGGTCCAGCGCATCGCCCCGGGGCAAGGATACGCAGGCGCCGGCGCCTGTGTCCAGTGCGCGTCCGCCTCGGTCAGGGCCAGATCGACCCCGTCGACGCTGACGGCGGTCAGCCGCAGCAGCCCGCCGCGCCGGGCCACGGCCCCGGTGCGGGTCACGCGCCGCAACAGCGCGAGGCTGGCAAGCACCATCGCCCCCTGCGCCACACCCTCGACCCCCGAGAGATGCAGCTCCGCCACCCCCTCCGACAGGTGGATGAGCCGCGCCTCGGCCCCCGACACCCCCGGCGCCGCGCCCGCAAGCTCCAGCGCCGCCGCATCATAGGCGAAGCGCAGCACCATGCTGCCCGCCGCCGTGACGCCGCTGACGCGCAAGGCCAGCGCACCGCCGGGCAGCAGGTCGGGATAGATCGCCCCGGGGTGGCGGACCTCTGCGCCAAACAGATCGAGGCTGAGATCGATCGTCGCGTCCGGCGCGGAGGCGGCATCCCGGCCCGCCTCGGCCAGCCGCATCGGCACCGGCGGCGTTGCGGGATCCACAAGCAGCGCCCGACCACCCGGCAGCGGCGCGCAGACATCGGCGCCGTTGATGGCGATCACCTTGATCTGCAACCCGGCCTCGGCCAGCCCGCCGGCGGCCAGCAGCTCCGAGCGCACCGCCAGCGTCAGAAGCTCCAGCACCCCGGAGGGCAGCCCGGTCTGGGTGCGCAGGCTCAGCCGCAGGACGGTCCGGTCGCCGGCCTCGGTGCGGTCGGCGGTCAGGATCGTGTCCTCGGGCACCCGCGACATCGGCTCCACGCCCAGCAGGTCCAATGCCGCCGTCCGCCAGCTGATGTCGATGACGATCTCGCGCACGCCGCCGCGGCTTTCGAAGATCATCGGCAGCCGCGCCAGCATCGCGTCGCCCGCCCCACCGCCGATCCGTTCTGCCTGTCGCCGCGGGCGCGGGGGGCCGCTGCACCTCCGGCGCGGGGGGCGTCGGGGCCGCGGGCGCTTGCACGGTGATCGCGAAGGAGATCTCGTCGCTCAACCCGGTCTCGTCCATGACCCGCAGCGTCACACGGCTGCTGCCCAGCGCCCTCGCGCTGTCGCCGGTGATGGCGCCGGTGCGCGCATCGACGCGGATCCAGTCCGGCCCCTCCAGCAGCTCGAACCGCAGGGCGTCGGCGGGCCCGTCGGGGTCGCTGACCCCGGGCAGGACGCGGATCGGCGTGCCCTGAAGGATCAGCAGGTCGCGGATGCTGTCGAACACGGGCGGGGTGCGCACGGTCACGAGGACGCTGCCGCTGTCGGACAGATCGTCGGGGTCGATCACCCCCACGATCAGGCTATAGGCCCCCGCGGCCCGGGTGCTGTCGCCGGTGATGCGACCGGTGACGGGGTCGATCTCGGCCCAGCCATGGCCGTCCAGCAACGTGAATCGCAGCGCCCCATCCGCGCCGTCGGGGTCGCGCGCCGTGACCTGAAGGTCCAGCGGCGCGCCGGCGATCAGGATCGGCCCGTCCGGCAGGCTCAGCACCGGCGCGGCAAGGACCGTGACCGAGAGGGTCGCGACCGCCGTCAGGCCATCGGCATCGGTCACCAGCACATCGAGGTCGACCGGCCCGAACATATCGCCCGGCGGCGTGCCGGTGATCGCCCCGTCCGGCGCCACCACGATCCACGGATGCGGGGTCGCGGCGGCAAACACCAGCGCGTCGTCGTCGCCATCGGGGTCTGTTGCGGTCGCCCGCAGCGCCAGCGCCTCGCCCGGGCGCAGCCGCACCGGATCGGGCAGGCTCAGCACGGGCCGCAGCCGGTCACGCTCCAGCACCACGAGGGAAAAGGTCACCGTGGCGCTCAGCCCGTCGGGGTCGGTGACGGTCAGGCTCACCGGTGCCGTCGTCGCCGGAGGCTCGGCCGTGCCGAGGATACGGCCCGTGCCCTGCCCCGCGTCACGCTCCAGCACCAGCCAGCCCGGCCCGTCGAGGGCGAAGACCAGATCGCCCGCATCGGTGTCGACGTCGGTCGCGGCGAAGGGGACGGACAGCGCCGTGCCCACGGTCATCACCACATCGCCCAGCGGCGCGAGCACCGGCGCGGCCAGCACCCGCAGCACGAGGCTGCGGCTGGCGGTCAGCCCCTGTGCGTCGGTGACCTGCACCGTCACCGCGAAACGGCCCGAGGCCCCGGCCGGATCACCGGTGATCGCGCCCGTCCCGGCATCGATGGCCAGCCAGTCCGGCCGCGGCCCGACCAGCGCAAAGCGCAGCGCGGCATCGTCGCCATCGGGATCGGTGGCGGTCGCGGTCAGGGCCAGCACCTCGCCCGGGCGCAGCACCACCGCATCCAGCGGATCGAGGAGCGGCGGCTCTGCGTCCAGCACCGCCAGCGCCACGCTCTGGCTGGCGCCGAGCCCGTCGGCGTCGGTCACCGTCAGCGTGATGGTGCCTGCAAAGCCCGCCTGCCCGGTGGCGTCGATCACCAGCCGGCCGGTGCCGGCACCGGCGTCACGCTCCAGCGTTACCCATGGCGGCGCATCCAGAGCGAAGGTGAGGTCGCCGTCGGGCGCATCCGGGTCGGTGGCGGCGATGGGCACCGCGCGGCTTGTGTCCACCTTCACCGCCAGCGGGTCCAGCGGCGCCAGCACCGGCGCGGCCAGCACCCGCACGGCAAAGGACCGCTCCACCGTGAACTCCGCATCGCTGACGGAAACGGTGAAGGCCACAACCCCGTGATCCGTCCGCCCCGGCCATGTCACCACGCCCGTGGCGGGATCGACCGACGCCCCCTCGGGCCCGGAGACCAGCGCGAAGGTCAGCGCGTCGCCCTCGCGGTCGCTGGCCTGCAGCGCGATCTCCAACCCGGTGCCAGGCAGGATCCGGAGGTCCGCCACCGGCGCCAGCACCGGCGGCCGGTTCACCATGGCCACGGTGATCGACAGCGTCGCCGGATCGCTCTGCAGCGCGCCGTCATCGGCGATGAAGCGCGCGCTCAGATCGCCCACGAAATCCGCGGCCGGGGTGAAGCGGAACAGCCCGCCGCCCAGCGGCTCCAACAGGCCCGACCCCGGCGGGGTGAGGATGCGCACCGTCAGCGGATCGCCGTCGGGATCGGAGACGAGGGCGCCCAGATCGACCACGGCCGATGTGCCCTCGTCCAGCACCAGCACGGCATCGCCCGCGACCGGCGGGCGGTTCACCTCCAGCCCCAGCAGGCGCACGGCCTCGACCGCTACGGCGCTGTCGATCCGGCCGAAGCCGATCAGGTCGAAGGCCAGCGTGACCGCCTCGGGCCGCAGGGCGAGGCCGCGCAGATCCACCCGCACCACCAGATCGGCGCCGTCGCGGATCACCTCCACCCCCTCGGCGGCGTGGATCGTGCCGTCCGGCTGGATGTTGAGGATCGCATCGGTGCCCGGCAGCGTGGCGACCGGCCCCAGCAGCGAGGCGAAGTCGTCGCGCCCGAACAGGGCCACCTCGAAGGCGTCGGGCGGGAAGCCCGCCACCGTGTTCAGATCGATGTCGCGCAGGGCGAAGGTCAGCCCCGTCGCCTCGGCCGGCAGCGCGAAGGTCTGGAACAGCCCGGAAATCCGCGCCGCATCCTCGACGATGCGGACGGACCCGTCGCCCTGCTGCACGCGGCCCACCGTCTGCCAGCGGGCATCCGCCGCGCCCAGCGGCACCGCGAAATCGCCGTTGCCGAACGGCGCGCCCGGCTCGGACGAGAAGAGCGACAGCCCGCCCCCGGCCAGGCCCGCGCCATGGGCCGCCGGGACCACCCCGACCGGCGCCGGCGCGGGGCCGAGCAGGCCCGCACCCGGATCGGGCGCGGGGTCGGGGTCGGCTTCGGGGAACACCTGCACATCCCAGGCCGACGGCAGCCGCCGCATGTCGGTGCCGATCACCGCGTTCATCAGCTGCCCCGGATCGCCCATGCCCGGCACGTCGCTGAGCCCGGCTGCGTTGCCCAGCTCGTGCATGAGCACGCTCAGCAGATCGACCCGCCCCGCCGCCGGCCCGTCGGGACCCGCGCGCAGCACATGCGGCACGCCGGTGGCCGCGAACTCCTCCGCCAGGGTCGGGGTGGCATCGACGAACCAGCCATGCCCCTGCGCGGTGGGGTCGATGGTGATGACGCCGTCCCAGTATTCCGCCAGCACGCCCTCGCGCAGCTCACCCAGCACGATCTGCACCGCATCCAGCCGCCCGGCACCGGGCAGCAGGCCGGTGTCGGCCCAGATGCCCACCGCCGCCTCGGCGATCGCGCGCGCCTCCTCCAGCGTGATCGCCTCGGCGCCGGCGCCGGTGGTGGCGATGCTCTGGGGATTGTGCCGGGTCAGCTTGATGTCGTCGATCAGCACCAGCGTGGACAGCCCCGCCGACAGCCCCTGCCCCAGGGCCGCCGCGGCATCATGGACCCCCGGCGCAAGGGTCCGGGTGACAGTGCGCAACAGCGCATCCGCCTCGAACTCCGCCAGGAACGCCTCGTCGGGGCCGGGGGTCTGCAACCCCTTCACCTGCAGCGACACCGACATGATGTTGCCGCGCACCTCGGCGGGCAGATCGAAGCGGAGGGTCTGGCGGGTGAACATCTTCGGCTCGATCGCCACCGTGTCGCGGTGGGTCACGCCGTCGATGCTGTGGAAGGTGACCTCCAGCTCCAGCCTGTTGCCGAAGGCGAAGGGCAACAGCGCGCTGAGTTCCAGATACTCCATGTCCGCCGGCACGAAGAGCCGGTTGTGGGTCACGCGGTCGAGCTGCCCGACCCGGCTGATGCCCTCGGCCACGATGTCGGCGAGCGACATCCGCTGCCCGTCGAAGCGCAGCTCCGCATCGGGCAGCATCCCGCGCACCATCTCCACGATCGCCTGGGTGCCGCCCATCAGCAGGCTGAAATTGGTCGCCGTGACGCCTGCCATCACCGCGTTGATGTCCACGCCCGTGAGCTGCTGGATGATCCGACCGGCGAGGTTGAGGCTCTGCTCGCGGAACCATGTGACCCACTCGCCGATGGCCTCCTTCTTGGCCTCCTTCTCGGTGTCGGTGCCCTGCGGCATCTTCAGCACGTCGATGACCGACTTCGACGGCGGGTCCGCGATGTCGGCGAGGTCGTCGCGCGTTGCCTCGATGACATCGCCGAGGAATTCCAGCGCGTCCTGGATCGACTGCGGCGCAAGGCCGACGGCGCCCGAGAGGCTTTTCTCCCACACCCCGTCGACGAACTTGTCGATGGACCCGAAGAACTCGGCGTCGGTGCCGATTTCGTTGCCCTCGCCGTCCAGCACCTTGCGCCGGCCCTCGGCGTCGGGCGTGCCGAAGCTCAGGCCCTGCTCCTCCATCACCGTCTCGCTGATCGCGTCGCGCAGCTCGTCGATGTCGTTGAGCAGCTCGATCAGGCTCAGCCGGGACAGCTTGTCGCCGAGGCTCTCGAACACCGGCTGCAGCGCCTTGTCGATGAAGAAGTTGAGGACCTCCGACAGCTCCCGCGCGAGGTTGGTGTTGACGAGGAACAGCCCGGTGACGTCGAACCCGCCCTCGAAGAAGGACGGCAGCAGCTCCTGCAGGATGTCGATCGAGAAGGACGTGCTGGGGATATCGAGGCCGCTGATCCCGGTGTGCATGGACCAGCCCGGCAGGCTGTAGTCCATCGGAAAGCGGCCCTGTTCGGGCGGCAGGTCGTCGAGTTCGCCGCCGATCAGCCCCCCCACCAGCCAGCGGACGTATTCCGACAGGGCGTGCCGGGTGCCATGCCCGAAATCGCCGTTGAAGACGGTGGGCACGGCCGGGCCTGCGCGCACCAGGTTCTCGATGTAGCCGACCTTGGTGTTGTCGAAGCTCACCGGGACCCCGCCCCCGGAGGCGGGCCTGAGCGGCAGCCCCCCGCCCACGGCGGAGAAGTAGAAGCCGGTGCCGATCGCCTCGTTCACGACATTCGGCCCGGTGATGTTGGCGAAATAACTGGGGCCGACGAACTGGGCATACCGTCCGTTGCCCAGAGCCACCGGATTGGCACCATACCAGGGCTGGTCGGTCCAGGTCTCCCGGAACACGTTGCCGATGTTCTGCACGAAGCCCATCTCGGGCGAGGAGCCGACGCGGAAGCCCTCGTCGCTGGCGGTGCGCCACACGCCCTCGCCGGCGACGGTGCGGGAATTGACGTCGACGGTGCCGAAATACCAGTTGGTGATGCGGCTGTGCGGCCCGCCGACGCGGTCGTCCTCCAGGAAACCCGGCACCCCGGAGGCGGTGAAGTTCCATTCGATCTGCGGGCTGAAGACCGTATCCGGCATCGGCGTGCCATCCCCCCCGGACGGCAGGGCCGCACCGTCGGGGGTGAAGGTGACGCTGCGCCCGGTCGCCTCGGCCGTGGTCTGGTAGTAGTTGTCGGCAAAGACGACGTTGCTCCAGACATGCACGCCGGGGTCGGAGAAATCGCCATACGGCATGGGCTTGAGCTGGATCCCGGCAAAGCCCGCCAGCTGCACCAGCCGGTCCACCGCATTCTTGATCTTGGTCAGGGTCGTGACGACCTTGAACGCCGGCGGATAGACCACCGAGACCGCCAGTGCGGCGATGCGGGCGCGGTCGATCCACGGCTCGATGAGCTCCGACGGGCTGAAGTTCAGCGAATCCTGGCTGAAATCATGCGGGTCCAGCGTGGTCATCTGGATGACCATGTCCTGGTCGGGGAAATACCACCCCAGGCGCTGGATCATCTCCGAATTGACCACCGTGCCACGGCTGTGGCCGACGAAATGCATCGGGCTGGCGAACACCCGCCCGCCGGTCTGGCGGTCCAGATGGACCAGCGACGCGAAAATCGCATCGGCCGCGGCCTCGGAATAGCCGGTGTCGGAGATGTCGCTCTCCCGATACCAGTCCGAGATCAGCGTCAGCGCCTGGCCATCGGCCAGCGCACCGGCGTCCACCGGGGTGGCGCTGATCTGCCGGCCGCGCCCCCGGGTCGGGTCGAATTCGTGCCACAACCCGGTATTGCGGTTGTAGACCAGCACCTTGCCGCCCCCCGAGGCGGTGTTGATCAGCCGGCCGAGCTCCAGCCACTGCGCCAGCGTGTCCTCGTTCAGCGCCGCGTTGGCCAGATCCGGGAAGGGGTCGAACTGGAAGCCGTGCGTGAGCATGTGCACGGTTGTGAAATGCTCGCTGTGGCGGCGGTCGATGTCCACGGCAAACGAGGTCGAGCGGTAGATCCTGCGCTCGCCCGCCTGCACCTCCACCCCCCAGTAATAGCGCTGCCCGCCGGTCAGAAGCTGGCGCAGTTCCGGCGGCAGGGTGACGCGCACGAAATGCGACGGGTCCGCCGTCCCGGCGGGCAGGTCATCGGCCGACAGCCGTGCGCGGCTGACCGATCCGTTCAGGGCGACGGTGTAGTGATACCCGGATTCGAACGCAAAGCCGCGCGTCAGCGGCAGGGTCAGCGAGGTGAAGATCCGCGTCGGATGCGTGTCGTCCAGATCGGCGGTGGACCCACCGAACCAGCTCGACCGCGGCCGCGGCGGATCGCCGGGGAAGAGGCCCTCGCCCTCGCGCTGGGTGCTCACGAAGAGGTTGAGCCGGAAGGTGCCGCCGCCCACCGCGTCGGGATCGATGCGCACCTCGAAATCCAGTGTCTCGGGCGCGTCCGAATGCACCGTCCGCAGCCCGAGCGGGGCCAGAAGCTCGATCCCCGGCGCATTCTGCACCGACAGGCCGCGGCTCGACCAGGACACGTCGGACGGCGTGCCGAGGATGCTGCGCATGATCTCGGGCTGGCGGAATTCGTTCGTCTGCGTCGGGTGCAGGTCGATGGGCAGGCGCGCGTTCATCGGCGCCCGGCGCCAGGTCTCGCCCAGCCGCGACCGCGATTCCTCGATCCAGGCCTGCACGTCATAGGCCGCCACCGACCCCGCCCCGCGGAACAGCGCAAAAAGCTGCGATCCGTCGGGGGTCAGCGCGATGTGCTGCAGGAACTGCATCGGGATCGGGCTGGAGGCCGATTCCAGCCGCGCCGGGCCATAGCTGACCGATGTGTCGGTGCTCCAGTCCTCGGCCCCCAGCCCGAAGGGGTTGACGATGTAGCCGATGTTGGAGCCTTCGTTGTGGCGCAGCTCGATCTCGTAGGCCATACGCGCGTCCATCGTCAGATAGCGCGACAGCCCCCAGTCGGCGACGAAGGCATGCGACAGGTCGGGCGCGATCGCCAGACCGGAGGCGTTGCGGATGTCGAGGTCATAGCGCTGCCCGGTGAGGGGCGCGTAGCTCTCCAGCCAGATGGTGCCGATGAAGGGCAGCGGCACCGGGATCGGCACATACCGCACGCCGATGATCTCATGGTTGAGCTGCAGCGGCGCGCGGGTGCCGCCGCCGTCCCGCGGCGCCCCCTCCACCGGGGTGCGGATGGTCCAGGCAAAGGCCCCGGGGTCGCGGTTGGTGACCTCGATGGTGCGGAACCCGCCATAGAGATCCCCGCGAGAGACGAAGGCCAGCCGGTCGGGGTCGCTGGTCGCGACGATCTGGAAGGGCTCGCGGCCCGCGTCCCGCTCGCCGATGATCTGCATGTAGGTGCCGCTGGGCGCGGCGCCGCCGGGACGGTCGCCGGGATCGACGTTGACGACGACGATCTTGCCCTGGGTGCGGTCGCCGCGGGCCCAGGAGTTGATCCCGAAGGGCTGCGAATGGGGCACCGTGGCGAACAGCTTGCGCCCGTCGGCCGACACCGCGATCGAGGTGATGCGCCCGTTCATCGCGGCCGGGCTGTCGATGGTGACACCCCCCAGCACCGATTGCAGATAGGTCGAGGACCCCGGCCGCAGGTCGATCTTGTGCAGCGTGCCGGTGCCGGCGGCGAACAGGAAGTTCCCGTCCGGGCTGATCGCCAGCGCCTGTACCCGCCCGCCGGGGATGCGGATGACATCGGGCGGGCCGCCGTCCATGCGCGGGTTGAACTGCCGCAGGGTCATCATGTCCACGACCGCGATTCCGGCCTCGGTGGCGACATAGGCCGCCGACATGTCGGGGGCGATCAGCACGGCCTCGGGCACGCCGCGGATCGCCGCGCCGCCCGCGCTCAGCGGCAGGTTCAGGATCATGTCGGCGGTTTCGTCGGGGCTGCCCAGCCCCAGCCCGATCAGATCGAGGATCTGCAGCGAGGCCTGATCGCCCAGCCGGCCGCCAACGGCGCCATAGCCGCGGTCGTTGCTGACCCGGATCGGGTTGGAGCGCAGCACCGACGCCCCCTCGGGCCAGGCGAGCGGCGAGGTGCCGGCCGGCACCGCGCCCGGGTTCGGCCGCTCGAAATAGATGTCGGCCCGCGCGGCGAGGATGTCGGTGGGGATCTCCACCCTGAAGCTCGCCCGGCCGTCGGCGTCGGGCTCCTGCGGGTCGATGAAGGCGCTGCCGGGCACGATCCGGCGGAAGCTGCCCATCTCGAACACCACGCGGGTCTCCGCCAGGGTGGCGCCGGCGACCGCGCCGGCCGCACCCGCCGGCGTCACCATGTTCAGCCCCGAGATCTCCAGCGTGGTGACGCCGGCGCCATCGGTGGTCGCCTCGGCCGAGATCTGCGGGGCGGAGCCGACGGTCGGGCCGGGCGGCACGTCAGGCAGGTTCACCCGGACGTTGTAGCGCCCGGCGGCGCCGGTGGGCGTGAGGATCTGCGTCTCGTTCAGGGTGGTGCCGTCGCGATAGGTCTGCCAGGCCTTCATCTCCTGGACGCGGTCGTTGACCACCATGGCGATGCCGGTCATCACCGTGCCAAACGCCACCGTCAGCCCCAGAAGCCCGCCCGCGGCCCCGGCGATGGCCATGGCCGGCAGCATCATCATCGCCGTTGCCGCCAGCGGCGAGGCATAGACGCTCATGAAGTTCATGGGCATCGCGGAACGGGCCACCAGCACGTTGCCGCGGGTGGTCAGGCCGGGGAACGGGGGCGATTCGGTGCGGGCGATGCCGTCGGCGCCCACCGTGCCGGTGTCGATGATGGTCCAGACCTTGCCGAACTCGCCGTCCGTCAGCTCGGTATAGTCGATCTCGACGAAGAAATAGACCGTCTCGCCGGGCGCGGCGCTGCCGTTCACGGGGGCTGCGAGCTGCACCGGACCGGTCAGGTCGGCACCGTCGATCTGCAGGGCGGCCCCGGCCACGAACTCGAAATCGGGCGGCACGGGGATCGCCAGCTCCGCCTCGTCCAGCGCGACGATGCCGACCGTCGCATCCCCGCTCAGCTGCCCGGCGCCAAGCGAGACCATGGTCCCGTCGGGGGCCCGCAGCGCGCCGCCTTCGGCCCCCATCGCGGCCGATGTCGCCTCGATCGGCGCGGCCACGGTGACGTCGATCACATCCTCGCCGTGGCTGTAGATGACGGTGACGCGGCTGGTGCCCGCGCCCACCGAGCGGATCAGCCCCGCATCGTCCACGGAGATGACGCCGTCGTCCCCGGCGACGAAGATCACCCCCTCCTCCAGACGCTCGAACTTGTTGCCGCCCAGCAGGGTGACGATCTGCCGGGTGTCGCCGCCGGTGGCCAGTGTCACGCTGCCCGGATAGCCCTCGATCCCCGAGATGTAGGAGGTCAGCGCATCCGCCCCCACCGGCAGCCCGACGCGGACCACGGTCGCATCCGCCAGCCCGTCGCGCCGGGCGATCAGCGCCGTGGCGCCGTCGCCGGTCGCCTGCAACAGCCCCTGCGGGGTCAGCCGCGCGACCGTCGGGTCCAGCGTGCCGACGGTGACGTAATCGAACGGCAGCACCACATCGGCCAGATCGGCGTACTGGCCGATGACCTCCACCCCGGCGAACATCCCGGCGGCGTCGAAATGATAGGCGCGATAGGTCAGGTCCACCGACAGGAGCGGCGCATCCGACACCGTGATGTCGAGCGCGATGGGATCGCTGGCCGCATACCCGTCATCGGCCATCAGCGTGACCGCGCCCGCGCCGGCAAAGCCCGCGTCGGGCCGGATCTCCACCGACTGCCCGTCCGAGGTCAGCCGCGCCGTCACATTCTCCGCCCCCAGGATGCGGAAGAACATCCGGTCGCCGTCGGGATCGACCGCGATGTCGGTCAGCGGGATGCGCACCGCCCGGTCCACATGGGTCAGCAGGTCGGGCAGCGCCGCCACCGCCTGTGGCGGGGCGTTCTGCACCACCCCATGGTTGACATTCAGCAGCTGCCGGTCGGTCGCGTCCACCGCCCCGTCGCCGGTGATGTCGGCACCCGGCCCGCCGGCCGACAGCAGCGCGCTGTCGAGGCCGTCGACCCGCCCGTCCCCGTTCAGATCCCCCGCGAGGCCGACGGTCATCGTCGCCGCATCCCCCGCCGGCAGGTCCAGCCGATAGAGCCCGGGCCGGGTGACGGCAAAGATCGCCACCGCCTGCCCGCCGGTCTGCTGCAGCGACACCAGCGCCGCGCCCTCCAGCACCGGCACGGCCCCGGCATCGTCCAGCGCCACCCGCAGCATCAGCCGCCCGCCGGCCGCGGCGCGCACCTCGCTGTCGCGCAGCGTCAGCGCAAGGCTGCGCGGCCCGCTGTCGGCCGGGATGTCGATGGCGCGGCCGGTGAAGGCGGTGATGCCGCCCAGATCCTCCACCACCGGCCGCACCGAGACCGCCCCGCCGCCATAGCCCACCGCGGTCCCGGCCCCGCCCACATCCACCGACAGGCTCAGGCGGCCCTGGGCATCGTAGCCGTGGCGCGTGCCCGAGCCGTCCTGCAGCTGGCGCACGATGGCAAGCCGCCCCTCGGCGTCATAGATATAGAGGACCGTGGTGCCGTCCGGCGCGGTGGCGCGGGTGATCCGCCCGGCGCTGTCGCGCTGGAAGCTCAGCACCGCGCCGCCCTCGGCGGTTATGCCGCTCGCGCCCACAAAGAGCCGACCATCGGCGCTGCGGATCTCGCGCAGGCGGCCGTCGGCGCCATGGACATGCGCGGTGCCGTCGGGGGCCGTCAGAACGAAGGGCGCCTCGCCCCCAAGGAAGGGATCGGTGACGTTGAACGGCGTGCCGTCCGAGACGACGTGGAACCGCCCGGCCGACAGCCGCAGCAGCGCCTCGCCCGTCTGCAGCGTCCAGCCATCCTGGTCGGCCACCCAGGCGGGGCGGAAGAATGTCTGCCCGGCCACCGTCTCCGGCTCGGGCGCGAAGGTGAAACCCAGCCGCGTGCCGTCGGCGGCGGTCATGTAGAGCCGCTCGCCCACCGCCATGGCCGGCCAGATGCCGCGGCTGGCATCGAAGCGCGCCACGCCCAGCGCCAGCTGCGCGTCAAACCCGGCCGAGAAGCTGCCGAAATCGGCGGCCGCGGGCGTCAGGCTGTCGTGCCGCCGGGTCAGGTCGAAGGGCACGCCGCCCAGGGTGAGCGACAGGTCGGTGCGGACCTCCACATGGCGGGCCGCCTTGTCGGCGCCGTTGACCTCGATGCGGGTGTCGGTGCGGGTCTCGCGCCCGCCCATGTCGCGCGCCACCAGCCGCAGCTGGTAAAACCCGTTGAGGAGCGCGCGCGTGTCCAGATCGCCCAGAGCGCCGTTCAGCGTCCCCTCGCCCTCGCCCAGAACCGCCAGCAGCCGGTTGCCGGTGACATCGCGCAGCTCCAGCCGCCAGAAATCGAGGTTGGCATCGGCCACCAGCCCCGACACCGCCACCACCCCCGACAGCTGCCCGGCCAGCGGCCCCGCGTCGAGGCCCAGCACAGGTGCCAGCCGGTCGGCGGGATCGCGCACCTTCAGCGGCAACTCCGTCTCGCCCACCAGCCCGTCGGCGTCGGTGGCAACCGCGCGCAGCATGATCCGGCCCGGCGCCGCGGGGGTGATCCGCGCCCGGTTGAAGCCGTCCAGCGCCAGTTCCTGCCCATCGGCAAAGACCCGCACCCCGGCGATGTCGGCCAGGCTGTCGGCCACCACCTGCACCAGCACCTCCTGCCCCGGTCGGGCCGGGAAGCTGGGCGTGAGTTCCAGCCGCACGCTCGGCGCCACCGGCTCCAGCGTGGCGCGCATCAGGATCGTCTGGCGCCCCGTCGCCGTCCCGTCCGAGGCGATGAAGGTGACGTAGTAATCCCCGGCCTGCCCCGGGCCGGGGGTCCAGCGCACCACCCCCGTGGCGGCATCCAGCACCGCCCCCTCGGGCAGGTCCAGCACGCTGAAGGTGATCGCATCGCCGTCGGGATCGCCGGCCTCCAGCGTGAAGCTGCGCGCCTCGCCGATCAGGAAGCCGCGGTCCGAGGCGCTCAGCACCGGCGCGCGGTTGACCTTGGCCACCGACACGGTGACGTCGAGGAAGCTCACCGCGCCATGCGGGTCCTGCGCGGCGAAGCGGATGACATGCGCGCCCGACTGCCCGAACCCGGGGGTCCACACGAACTCCCCCCGGCTGGGCGAGAATCCGCCCCCCTCGGGCATGCCCGACACCACCGACAGCGACACCGGATCGCCGTCGGGATCGTCGGCGAAGACGGTGAAGGCGATCTCCTGCCGCTCGCGGCCCAGCTGGGTGAACATCGGCACGAAGACCGGCGCGCGGTTCACGCTGGCGACCTCGATCACCACGCTCTCGCTGCTGGTTGCCGCGCCGTCGCTGACCGCCACGGTGAAGGTGAAGGCCCCGGCCTGCACCGCCGTCGGCGTCCATTCGAACCGCCCCGTCGCCCGGTCGAAGCGCGCCCCCGGCGGCAGATCGCCGGCGGCAAATGTCAGCGCATCGCCGTCGGGATCGACGGCGCCGAAGTCATGGACCAGCGTCTCCTCGATGGTGGCCTGCAGCGTGCCGATGGGATCGAGCACTGGCGCCGCGTTCGACGCGCGCACCGTCAGCCCGAAGGCCAGTTCGGTGGTGGCCGGCGCCGTCAGCCCGCCGGCGCCGGTATCGGTGGCGCGGACGGTGGCGGTGTAGCTGCCGATCTCGGCGGCGGTGGGCGTCCAGACCAGCTGCGCCCGGCCATAGACCAGCGGATCGGCGGTCAGCACCGCACCGACCGGCAGACCGTCCAGGCCGAAGCCCAGCGCGTCCTGATCCAGGTCCGACGCGCGCAGTTCGAGCACCAGCGGCTGGCCTGCCACCGCGACCACATCGCCCTGATGGCGCCACTGCGGCGGCTCGTTGTCGGCCTCCACCTCGATCACGAAGGTATAGGCATCGCCGCGCACCGTGCCCTGGCTGCCGCCGTCGTCATGGGCGATCAGGATCAGCGCATGCGCCCCCCGGTCGCCGACCCCGGGCGCCAGCCGGATCAACCCGGTGCCGTCGCCGTTGTCGGTGAAGCCCACGAAATCCGGCAGCGGCATGCCCGGGCTCTCGTTGCGCAGGATCAGCGTCAGCGGGTCGCCGTCAGGATCGAAGGCCGACACCGGCACCTCGCGCACATCGCCGCGGGCCAGGGTGATCGTGTCCACCGGCGCCAGCACCGGCGCGAGGTTGAACGGCAGCACCTCGATCACCACGGTGTCCTCGACGGCGATGGGCGTGCCGGTGGGGCCGCCGTCGTCGGTGGCGCGGAAGCGGATCTCGTAGGTGCCTGCGGCGCTGGCCCCGGGCGTCCAGCTCAGCAGCCAAGCCTCGGTGTCGAACGTCGCCCCCGGCGGCAGGTCGCCCACCACCTCCACCGCGACGGTGCGCGGCGCCTCCTCGGCCTCGATCAGGCTGCCGTCGGCGAGACGCGCGGGCGGGACGTAGAAGGGGTTGTCCGGGTCGAAGGCAAAGACCCGGAGCGACATCTCCTGCCCCTCATGGACCCTCAGGCCGGAGAAATCGTCGAACACCGGCGCGCCGTTGTCCGGCAGCACCTCGATCACGGTGCGGGCCAGGGCCACCCCCGCCCCGTCCGACACGCCGAACAGGATCTCGTAGGTGCCCGCCTGGATGTGGGTCGGCGTCCAGTCGAAGGTGCCGGTGGCGGCGTTCAGCCTGGCCCCCCAGGGCAGCGAGTTGTTGAACGCACCGAAGCTCAGCGGCGCGCCCGGCTCGGCCTCGGCCAGCAGGTCGAGCCGGATGCGCTCCCCCTCGCGGATCGTCACGCTGGCGGGGACGCTCAGGCTTGCCGGGCGCGTCGCCTCGGCGACACGGATGAGGATGTCGGAGGCCACGGTGCGGGTGCCGTCGCTCATCCGCACGGTGACGGTGTAGCTGCCGGCCTGGTCATGGTCGGGCCGCCAGGTCAGCAGCCGCGCGGACGGGTCCCAGGCGGCCCCGCCGGGCAGGCCGTCGATCCACATCGACAGATCGTCGCCATCCGGGTCGGTGGCCACCACCTGCAGCTCCACCAGCCCGCCCTCGCGCACCGAGACCTCGCTGGGCAGGCCCACGAAGACGGGCGCGCGGTTGCCGCCCTCCACCTGCAGCACGAAGCTCTGCACCGACACCGCGCCGCGCGGGTCGAAGGCCTGCACCACCACCGGCACGGCGTCGCGCACCCCCTCGGGCGGGGTCCAGTGCCCCTCGCCCGTCGCGGGGTCGAGCACCATGCCCGCGGGGCCGCTGAGCAGGTGATAGAGCACCACGCCGCCGTCGGGGTCCTCGGCCGCGACGGCAAAGGCCAGGTCCTCGCCGATGGCGGCCACATCCGGCGGGGTCGAGACGAACACCGGCGCGCGGTTGGCCGATTGCGTGCCCACCACGCCGGTGGTGTAGACCAGCCGCTGCCGGTCGGGCGTGACGATGGCGACGGTCTGGCCGGTGGTGGCCGCCCCCGGCGCCAGCCGCCCGTCGGCGGGCAGCGCGCCCGACAGGTCGATCAGCCACAGCCCCTCGTCGTCCTGCATCGCGTCCTGCGGCAACCCGGCGAACCCCGCCGCGGCGCCGATGGTCATCATCGCCGGCAGGACGACCGCCGCATCAGACAGGTTGGTGACCGTCACCTCGTAGCGGATCGTCCCGGTGGCACGGTCGAAGCGCGTGCCGGTGAAGGTGATGTCGAGCACCGTCGACAGGTCGCTGATGCCGCGGAACCCGACGACGTGATCCTCGGCCATGCGCAGGCCGTTGTTCGACGTCACCGACCGCTTCACCGTCAGGCTGTAGTCGTCGGGCAGGAGGCCCGGGAGCTTGACCAGCACGGTCCGCGTTTCGACGTCATAGGCCAGCTGCGTCGGCGTCACGACCCCGACCGCCGCCCCTTCGAGCACATAATTGGCGGGGTTCAGCACCGAGGCGGCGCTGCCGGGACTGCCGAAGAACATGTCCTGGTCGAACTGCACCGTCAGCACCGGCAGCGGCAGCGGCACCACCGCATCCGCCGGCGGGTTGGTGGCGCGGACGCTGGGCGCATAGGCCGGCGCGATCAGATCGACCTGGCCCGACTGGCTCAGCAGCACGCGCCCGTCGGCGGTGGCGAACACCACGTCGCCCCGGCTGCCGCCGAGGGCGATGTCGATGCGCCGCAGCGTGGCCAGATCCACCATCGTCAGCGCCGAGCCTTCGGCAAACGCGCCCGTGCGCCCCACCGCCCCGGTGTTCGCCGACACGAAAAGGAGATCCTCCAGCACCGTGCCGGCCTGGCCAAAGGCGAGGCTGTCCACCAGCGCGTCGAAGGTGAACATCGCCTCGGCGCGCTGCCGGTCGGTGAAGCGCACGACCTGCGTGCGGTCGGGCCAGGTCACCGCCCACAGATCGCCGTAGGCGTCGAAGGCGAGGCTGCCGACCCGCAGGTTCTCGTCCCGGCTCCACTGCACGAAGGCCCCGGTGACGGGGTCGAAGGTGCGGATGCCCGAATTGCTGCCCAGATAGAGAAGCCCCGTCGCCTCCTCCCACGCGAGGCCCAGGGTGATGCCCTCTCCGTGCCGGGCCAGGATCGCCCCGGTGTCGGGGTCGATCTCCAGCAGCGCGCCGCCGCCGGTGGTGGCCCACAACCGGCCCTCGCCATCCCGCAGCATGTGAAAGATCGGCACCTCATGCTCGACCAGCAGCGTGTCGCGGCTGGCCTCGCCGCCCTCCGGACCGAAGACGTGGATCTGCCCGCGGTTCGCCCCGCCGGAGACGAGGATGCGCCCGTCGGCCAGCTCGACGATGGCCATGGGGCCGATGCCCCCCTGCGAGCCCTCGATCCCGGTGGCAAAGGCCGACCCGGTGAAGGGGCTCAGCACGCTGGCGAATTCCGACGGGCGGCTGAGCGGGTCGGCCGCGGGCACCCGCGCCTCGGCCAGATCGAACAGCAGGTTGGGCGAGGGGGTGTCCACCGGCGCCGGCGGCTGGCCGAAGTTGGGCGGGGTCGAGGCCTCCACCGTCGCCGGGGCGCCAAGGTTCACCGGCTGGCCGTCGGCCGCCACCGCCGAGCCGTCGCGCGGCCGCTCCACATTGCCCGACACATCCGTGGCGATGGCGAGGAACTCATAGCTCCTGCCCGCCTGCCCCTCGAAGATCCGGGTGCCGCCGGCATCGGCGATGCGCCGCTCCCAGATGCGGAAATCGCCGCCGTCCTCGGCCACATACAGCGTGACATGGCGCACGCCCGACCCGCCGGCGTCGTCCTGCGCGTTCCAGCGCAGTTCATGGCTGTCGGTGCCGGCGATGCGGATCACCGTCAGCGTGGTCTGCGGCGCCGCGCCGTCGACCATCTGGACCAGCTCCAGCGTGTCCTCGGGCAACAGCGTGTCGAACAGCACCCGGGCGGAACTGCTGATCTGCGTGCCGGTGGGCAGGTCGGTGCGCGGCCGCACCGTGTAGCTGACGAAGCCCGCGCCGTTCTGTCCGCCTGCATTCGGCGGCAACAGCCCCCGCGTGGTCGAGCGCAGCTCCTCGCCGGTCAGCGGGTCGATGGCCTGCACCACCCAGCGCACCGCGGCCGGGTCCTGGAACAGGTCGACCCCGGCCGACACCCGCACCACGAAGCCCAGCGTGTCGGTGAAATCCACCTCCTCCTCGTGGAACCACCGCCCCTGCGGCACCCGGATCGAGATGTCGCCGATGCGGATGTCGCCCAGCTCCAGCGACCGCGCGTCGAGGTCGGGATCGAGCCGGGTGGCGACCTCCACCCGGTTGGCCCAGACGCCCGACTGCCCGTCGTTCTCGAAGCGGATGGTATAGGGCAGCCGCTCGCTCGCCGGCAGCCAGCCCTCGGTGTCGAAGGTCTGCGGCCCAGCCAGCGAGGCCAGCCGCCCGGCGTTGGCCGGATCGGCGAAATAGTCCGAGAAGTCGAGCGCCACGAACTCCTGCGCGTCGATCGAGGCCGGCCCGCCCATGAAATCCGCCGGCAGCGCCGCGCCCCGGTTCTCGAACGGCACCCAGGGCACGAAGATGCGCACCGCCTCCCAATGGGTGCGGTTGGTCAGGCCGAGGTCGTAGTCCTCGAACACCGGCAGCCGGGGCACGGGGATCTCGCCCTCCGGGCACTCGCCACCGCCACGGGTTTCCCAGAACTCAATGTCGGCCATCAGGCGCGCGTCATGGCCATACCAGCCGCGAAGCTGCTCGAAGAACTCCAGCACGCTGGCGGTCGAGCGGATCTCCGCGCCGGCGCGCTCGAACAGGATGCCCGAGGCCAGAGCCGACATCAGCGACATGATCTTCGGGTTGAGCCGGACCGGCGGCACCGCGTCGGCATCGCGCAGGATGCCGGCCTGCTCCAGCCCGGCCAGATACAGGTTCACCCAGGACTCAGGATCCCCGGCAATCGCCACCAGCGCCGAGGGCGCATCGGTATCCGCCAGGATCGCCTCGCGCAGCGACAGCGCCTCGGCCCGCTGGAACGCCACGAATTCCTCGCGCGTCATCGAGGTGGCGGCGGCGAAGATGTGGAACCGGAACGGGATGAACGGGATCTCACACTTGCCCGGCACCGCGGCGTTCCTGTCGTAGAGCTCCTCGAACGGGAAGGCGGCCATGGCCGCGCCCAGCGCCGGATTGATCTCGTTGGCCTGGGCGACCACGGCGTCATACCACGCGCCGATGCCGCCGGGGCCATCGGCCAGCAGCCCGTCGAGGTCCGGCAGCACCCGCGCCATGCGCGCACGGAAGGCGTCGAACGCCTCGTCGTGCAGCTCGCGCAGGCCGGGATAGGTGGCCACGTTGAACGAAAACCCCGAGAAGCCGTCGGCCGGGGTGTCGAACACGAAGCCCGACGCGGTGTTCTGCCCGTCGGTGTTGACGATGCTCTCCAGCCCCGCCCAGAACACATCGGCGTTGGGCCCGTCCGCGGCCCCGTCCGGCGTGCCACGCACATTGGTGAAGAACTCCAGGAACGGCAGGCCATAGACGAAGGGGTTGAAGTGCAGCTCCGGCGTGCCGACCTGGAAATGCGTGTAGGGCGCATCGAGGTTGTGCAGGTTCTGGAAGGCGACGGAGTAGATCTCGCCCTCGCCCGCGAGGATCACCCGCGGCCCGCCGATGCCGATGGTGACGTCCCCCTCGATGGCGCGCTCCACCAGGAAGCGATAGGGCAGGATCGCCTGATCGCCATTCGGATTGGTCACGACCACGTCGTACAGGCCGCGCTCGGCGCCGGTGAGGTCGAAGATCGCAATGATGCGCGTGGAATCGACCACCTGCCAGTTGACGGGGGCGAATTCGTCGATCCCCGGCCGCATCAGCCGCACGGTGGCGCCGGGCTGGAACTGCGCGCCCTCGATGGTGGTGGTGACATACCGCGCGTCGCCGCCGCGGTCGGTGCGCACGTCGCTGACCTGCATCGGCAGCAACTCGGCCATCACCGTGATGTCGGCCCCGTCCGCCGGCCCCGAGAAGTTGCGCACCGAGATGTAGTAGGTCCCCGGCCGCGTGTCCGGCACCAGCGCCGTCAGGCTGGACGACACCGGCCCGCGATAGGTCGCGTCGAAGGCGTTGGGCGTCGGCAGCGCATCGTGGCGCACGAAGATCTCGTTCGACTGCCCCGGCTCGGAGGAGGTCAGCGTCACCCGCATCGTCTCGCCCGGCGGCACGGTGATGCGCCACAGCCGTTCCTGCCGCTCGCCCAGGGTCACGGTGAGCGGGGTGTCGAAGAGCATCTCCTCCACCGCCACCGACAGCGTATCGGCCGAGGCGCGGGTGTTGTTGACGAGGTTGTCCTCGAACACCTGGTTGAAGATGTCGGTGCGCACGATCACCCGGTATTGCCCCGGCGTCATCGCCGGCATGGTGGTCGTGAGCTGCATCTCGCGGCTCTGGCCGGGCAGCAGCGGGCCCGAGGCCTGCACCCGGCCCAGCGGCCGGTCGCCCAGATCCCAGCTGCCGTCGGTGGAAAGGAACACGCTGTCCGACCACACGCCCAGCACCGGCTCGTCCGAGACGTTCTCGACCGTCCAGCGCAGGGTGATCTCGTCGCCCGCGCTGGCGTTGGGGGGAATGACGATCTCGCCCACCACCAGATCGGCCGGCGGCGGCATCTCGAAGATGACGGGCAGCGCGGTGCGGGTGGCGTTGTCGTCCTCGTTGGCGCCTTCGAACACGGCGCCGCGGGGGCCGGGCCGCTGCGGGTCGGTGACGACAAAGAGGTAATAGGCGTCGGTCGGCAGGTCGCCCGGCGCGATCAGCGTGCGGGTGACGGTGTAGCTTTCGCCGGCGCCCAGCCCGTCGCGGTGGGTGTGCTGCGCGACATAGCGGTCGGCGCGCAGGTCCAGATGCGCATCGCGGCTGAAGAACACCAGATCGTCCCAGCGGCTTTGCTGGAACGGCACCGGGCCGCCCGCGTTGGTGACGGTCCAGCTGATCTCGAACGGCTGGCCGCGCACCACCCGCTCGGGCACGCTCAGCGCGCTGACCACGAGGTTCGGCGCGGTCGCGGGCAGCACCGTCACGGCCTGCGCGGTGGTGTTGTTGCCCTCGCCCTGGAACTCGCGCACGCGCCCGGTCGGATCGCCGCGCACGCCGCGCAACCGCTCCGAGACGCTGGAGCGCGCAAGGCTCGACTCCGACAGCCCGCTGTCGGTCACCGCGAGGATGTGGAAACCGCCCGCGATCTCGAACGGCAGCGTCACCCGCACCGTGGCGGTGTAGCTCTCGCCCGGCTCCAGCACGCCGCGGCGCTGATGCTCGGCGCTGATCTCGCGGCCGGCCTCCTCGCGCCGGAGCAGGTAATCGCCCTCGTCCAGCGTGGCGTCCAGCGACAGATACACCCGGTCCACCCACCAGTCCTCGCGCGTGGCCCGGGTGCCGGTGTTGGTGACGGTGAAGCTGATGTCCACCGTCTCGCCCGCCGTCAGCGTGTCGGGCACCACCAGTTCCGACACCACCAGATCGGGTTCGCGATACACCACCGGCAGGTCGGCCTGCCGGTGGGAGCCGGCCGGGCTTTCGTGCGGCGAGCGTTCCTGCGCAAAGACCAGCTGGCCGATGCGGCTGCTCTGGATGTTGAACCAGCCGCGCTGCGCCTCGGCGCGCGGGGCGGTCCGCTCGCCGGGGCTGCGGACATTGGCAAAGACATGGACATGGAACGCCCCGTCGATGCCCGGCGGCAGCACCGCCGCGACCTCGCGCTCGTAGCTCTCGCCGGCGCCCAGCGGCACCGCGTTCGACACGGTCTCGATCGACAGCAGCACCGCCCGGTCATAGATGAACACCGGATCGGGGCTGATCCAGACCTCGTCGCGCCAGAACTGGGTCAGGTCCCAGACCGGAACCTCACCCTCGTTGGTGACGGTGTAGCGGATCGTGATCGGCTCGCCCGAGAACGCGGTTTCGGGCGCCACCACCGCGCTCACCTGCAGATCGGCAAGGACCGGGGTCACGTCGATGACGGCAAAGGCGGTGTCGTCGATGGGATCGGTGTCGCCCGGGGTGCTGGTGGTCAGCACCAGATAGCTGCCCTGCACCGGCGCAGGCAGGCGCAGGCGCTCGGTCAGCGTGACGCTTTCGCCCGGCGCGAGCTGCGGCGCAAAGCCCGAGCTGATCTCCCAGTTGCGGACCCCCGGCGCCGTGCGCTCGGGCATGTTCGAGATGTCGAGCCAGTAGCGGATGCTGCCCGCGGGCCCCGTGCCGGAGTTGGTCAGCCGGTAGGTGACCTCGAAGTCGTCCGCACCGGCCAGCCCCGAGGTGGCGCTGGCGGTCACCGACAGGATCTCGGCGCGGATCTCCGGGTTGACCACCGGCGGCGGCATGCCGACGATCTGCAGCACATTGGGCCGGCCGATGGCATCCGCGCCCCCGGCCCGGTAGTTGTTGGAGTTCACGCCGGCCGGGTCGTCGGGGTTGACGTTGACCGCCAGCGTGTCCTCCAGCACCTGGTCGAAGGGATCGACCCAGGGCGTGATGTAGTAGTTGCCCGACACCAGGCTCGCCGGCAGCTGCACGGTGACGGTGCGGTCATAGCCCGCGCCCACCTCCAGCACCCCGTCGGTGTATTGCAGCGTCGTCAGCAGCACGTCGCCCCTGGACGGGTGCGGACGGGTGCGGTCGCGCGTCAGCCAGACCTGTTCGGTCCAGGCCCCGGTGTTGGTCGGCCCCACCCCGCGGTTGGTGACGCTGTAGGTGACCGTGACCTCGCTGCCCTCGAAGGTCTGGAACGGCGTGACCACATCGTGGACCACCAGATCCGCAAGCGGCAGCCCCTCCACGAAGAGTTCGTGCACGCGGATGTTGTTGCCCTCGTTCGGCCATTCGTCCACCCGGTCGGTGGCATCGCTGGCGACGACCAGATAGACCGTGTCGCGATACCGCTCGGGCACCTTGAACACCACTTCCTGGCTCAGATACTGCTCGCCCGGGGCCAGCGCGGCCTCGTTCGACAGGCTGGCCAGCAGGATCGAGGCGCTGGTGACGTTGGGCGTCAGCGACAGATACACCCGGTCGGTCCAGTTCGCCACATCGGTGGCCACCGGGCCCTGGTTGATGACGGTGAAGCGCAGCGCGCCGGTGGCGCCGGCGTCCAGCCGGTCGGGCGCCTCGATCAGCGAGACCTGCAGGTCGGGCCGCGGCTGCACCGTCACCGACAGCGCCGTGGCCGAGGCGGTCTCGTTGTTGCCCGCGCGGTCGTGTTCGAACACCGCATTGCTGGAATCGGTGATCACCACCACGCGGAAGGTGCCGCTGCTGCGCGCAGGCAGGGTCAGCTGCGCGGTGCGGGTATAGCTGGTGCCGGCCTGCAACGGGCCGGTGAAGGTGAAGTTGCCCAGGGTGATGTCGCGCCCGCCGGCGGCCGCGCCCACGGGGCGCAGCACGATGCGGTCGTTCCATTGCCCCTCGGCGGGACCGGTGCCGTCGTTCCTGACCGTCCAGGTGACGTCGATGGCGGTGCCCTCGGGCGCACTGGCCGGGATGGTGACGCCGGTGACGATCAGGTCGGGCGGCGGCGACAGCGTCACATCCACCTGTGCGGACCGGCCGGTGTTGCCGGCGTCGGTGAAGACGAACTCGAACGGGGCGCCGATGCCCGCGGTCACGGTGTTGGAGCCCGGCGTCTCCACGAAGAACCAGGTCGGGCCGGTCCACCCCTGCGGCAGGCCGACCGTGACCTCGCGCTCGTAGCTGCCGCCCGCGGACACGAAGCCGATGCGGTTGAAGCTGCCCAGGAGGGTGCGGCCGGTGCCGTCGGGATTGTCGGCGATGAACACCCGGTCGTTCCAGGAGGAGGTGCTGGTCTGCCCGATCCCCTGGTTTTCCACCGTCCAGCGCAGTTTCAGCGGCACGCCCGACTGCGCCGTCTCCGGCGCGCTCACGGCGGTGACCACCAGATCGGCGGGCGGGATCGGCATCACGTCGAAGAACCCGTCGAGCCGCAGCGTGTTGTCGGCCTCGATGTTGTTCTCGAACACCGCGCCATCGGCATCCGTGGTCACGAACAGCCGGAACCGCCCGTTGAACCCCGCCGGCAGCAGGAGGGTGCGGCTCTTGGTGTAGCTCTCCCCCCGGTCGAGCCCGCCGCTGTGCGCGACCCGCGCCAGCTCCACCACCGCCGGACCGGCGGGCCCGGCGATCCGCTCCAGCCAGATGCGGTCCACCCAGGCATCGGTCAGCCCGCGGCCGGTGCCGTCGTTGGTCACCGTCCAGGTCACCTCCACCCGCGCGGGATCCTGCACCGTCTGCGCGGGCGCGACCACCTCGGTGACCGCGAGGTTGGCATAGGGCGCGAGCGTCACCGACACCGCCGCGGCGCGGGTATTGTCGCCCTCGGCCCCCGGTTCGACCACCTGGTGCAGCGCGTCCGTCTCGACCACGACGAACCACGCGCCCGAGGCGAAGACCGGGATGGTCACGTCCATCACCGCGCCCACCGTCTCGCCCGCCGCAAAGGGCACCGGCGCGTCGCTCACCCGCTCGGCCAGCAGGATCGCATCGGCCGTCACGCCCTCGGTGCGGCTCAGCCAGATGCGATCGGTCCAGCCCACGGGCACCGCCCCGCCGCCGGCATTGGCCACGGTCCAGCCCACCTGCACCGTGTCGCCCGACTGGAACGGGCCGTCCGACAGCGTCACCGCCGGCACCGTCAGGTTGGGGTGCAGGAGCGGCACCGCCGCCGCCTCGCCGGTGTTGTTGGCCAGCCGCCCGGCCTCGAACACCCGGTTCAGCCGGTCGGCCTCCACCGCGAAGCGGAACTCGCCGACGCCGAGGTTGACCGGCACCGTCACCGTGAGCGTCACCTCGTAGCTCTCGCCCACCGCCAGATCGAAGCTGCGGTCGATCACCGCCAGCTGCGTGCCGCTGGCCGACAGGCCCGGGCCGCGGATCAGCACCCGGTCCTGCCAGGGCGCGCGCGCCACCGCCTGGCCGGTGTTCTCGACCCTGTAGCGCAGCTCCACCTGCTGCCCCGGCACGAGGCTGTCCGGCCCCTCCACCAGGCGCACCACCAGATCCGCGGCCGGCGCCGGCGACAGCGTCAGATCGCCGCCCGAGCGGGCGAAATTGTTGGCCGTCGCCCCGCGTTCGAACACCGCGCCGTCGGCGTTGGTCACCACCAGCACGCGGAACGTCCCGGCCACCCCGGGCGGCAGCGCGATCGTCTCCACCCGGCTGTAGGAGGCCCCCACCCCCAGCCCGCCGGCGCGGGTGAATTCCCCGATCAGGATGTCCCCGGCCGACGGCACATCGCCGGCCGCGAGATAGACCCGGTCCACGATCCCCCCCGCCGGCGCAGGCATCGCATCGGGGCCGGCATTGGCCACCCGCCACGACACCGCGATGCTGTCGCCGCCCAGATAGGCGCCCGACGGTGCCCCCACCGTCTGCACCACCAGATCCGAAAACGGCGAGGACAGCGCCACCTGCCGCCCGGCCACGTTGTCGGCCCGCGTGTCGGGCTCGGTCACCGCCAGCAGCGCGTCGGTCTGCACAAAGAGATAGACATCCCCCTCCACCCCGGTGGGGAAGACGATCTCGGCCGCGACCTCGTAGTCCTCGCCCACCGCCAGCGCGCCGCTGCGCGCGACCTCGCTCAGCAGGATGTCGCTGCCGGTGTCGAGCGTGGGCGTGGTCGAGAGCCACACCCGGTCCACCCAGGCCTCGGCGTCCGTGGCCACCGCGCCGAGGTTCTCCACCCGCCAGCGGATGGTGCCGGTCTCGCTGCCGCGCGGCGCCACGGGCACGCCGGTGATGCTGGCGACCAGATCGGCATAGGGCCGCGCCTCCGACAGGATGTCGATGCTGAGGAAGTTGTTGCTTTCGGCCTGCGAGACGGTCAGCCCCTCGCGCGCCTCGTTGATCGACCCGCGCCCGGTGGCATCGGCATCGGTCCAGACCTCGACGCGGATCGTGCCCACCCCGGAGGCGCCATGCGGCAGCGCCAGCGTCACGCTGCGCTCGGCGCTGGCGCCGGCGGCAATCGGGCTGTCCTGCACCGCCACCGCGACGTTGTGCAGGGTCTGGCCGGTGGTGATGTTGCGCACCCGGACCCGGTCGAACCAGCTGTCGGGCGTCGCCGCGGCGCCCTCGTTGGCGGTGACCCAGCGGATGGTCAGCGCGTCGCCCGCGCCGGGCGCGTCCTGATCCACCCCCACCGAGGCGACCACCAGATCGGGCGCGGAGGCGCGCCGCAGCACCTCCTCGTTGTTGGCCTCGCCGGTGCCCTCGGGATTGGTCTCGAACACTTCCGCCAGCGCATCGACGACCACGCGGAAATCATAAAGGCCCGTGGCATCCAGCCCCGACGGCCAGCCGAACACCAGCGTGCGCGCGGCGCTGTCGCCCGCCGCCAGCCCGGCATCGGCGGCGATGCGCAGGTCCTGGCTCAGCACCACCCGCCCGGTGGAGATGTTTCGCACCACCAGCCGCTCCGACCACGGCTGATCGGTGGCCCTGGTGCCGTCGTTGCGCGTGGTCCAGGTGACGGTGACCATCTCGCCCGGGGTCCAGCCGGCGGCGGCCGGTGCGACCTGCACATCCTCGGGCCGCAGATCCACATAGGGCGCCAGCGCCACCGCGATGGGCAGGTCGGCCGCGTTGTTCATCTCGGCATCGCCGGCGAGGTTGCTTTCGTCGACGTCATTGCCCACGTCGAGCCGCAGCTGCAGCACCAGATCGCCCACCGCGACCATCCCCGGCGGCAGCGTCAGCACCACCGATTGTTCCACCGCGGCACCGCTGGCGATGTCGCCCCGCGCGGCAGGGTCCCAGGGCACGATCACATCGGCGAGGATCTGGCCGGTATCCACCCGCCGGATCGTGACGCGGTTGTCGAACCGCCCCGCCACCGGCAGCTCGCCCGCGTTGCGCAGCGTCCAGGCCACCGGCACCGGCCCGCCCGACACCAGCGCAGCGTCAGTATCGACGCGCAGTCCCTCGGCCACCAGGTCGGGGCCCGGCACATACTCCAGCCCCGCCAGCCGGATCGGCGCCCGCACCGGGTTGGCATAGATGTTGAACGCATAGCCCTGCGCGTCGGCCTGGCTGATGCGCCCCTCGATCAGCAGCAGGTAGCGGCCGGTCTCGGGCAGGGCGATGGTCTCGACGTCGCTGGACATGGAGGTGCCGAACACCTGCTGGCCATAGGGGTCGAGCAGGCGCCAGTATTGGCGAAAGCTCCCCTCCGTCCGGTCGAAGAAGAACCGCTCGCCCGCCACGGCCTCGAAGGTGTGGACTCGCGTGGCGCTGCCGGGCGACAGCTGCTCGGCCACCGGGGTGCCCGGCGTGATCGCCACCGCCTGCGCCATGTCGAGGATCTGGAAGGCGTAGTCGCCCGTCGCCCCGCCCGAGGGCCGCACGGTGAAGACATAATCGCCCGGGATCAGCCGCAACAGCGGCGCGCTGCCGGCCTGATCGGCGTCGGACTGGCTGAATGTCCGGCTTGCCTCCTGCCCGCGCGGGCCGCCCAGGCTCCATGTCCAGGCGCCGGAATCGGGCGCCTGCACGTCGATGTAGAGCCAGGCCTCCTCGCTCAGGCTGAAGCTGTAGCGGTCCGACTGCCCCGGCAGGTCGATGGCGGCGGTGACCCGCGTGTTCAGCGTCAGCTCCGCCAGGGTCGAGGCCAGCGGCACGATGCGGAACGCGTGGTTCGCGGTGCCGGTGGCGCTGATCGTCCCCTCCACGATCAGCCACTGCGGGCCGGTGGCGCGCAGGACCACCTCCTGCATGCTGGTCGTGGCCCAGGCATTCTCGATCAGGGTTCCGTAGGCATCCACCACCTTCCAGCGGCCGTTGAAGGCGCCGCTCAGATACTCGACAAAGAGCGCCTCCCCCGCCGTGCCGTCGAAGCGGAAGGCGCGGCTGCGGTTCGCCGGATCATACTCCGCCGCCACCGTCTCGCCGAAGACGACCGTGGCGGCGGCATCGAGGTCATGCAGGATGAAGGCGAAATCCCCGGTCGCCGCGCCGGTGCCGGACACGACCAGCCGGTAGTCGCCGGCCGGCGCCAGCATCACCCCCGACGCGCTGGTCTGCCAGGTCGCATCCGCCCGCTGCAGGGTCGATGTGCCCAGCGTGCCGCTCGGCCCCGCCAGCGACCAGAACAGGCCGTTGTCGTTGGTCAGGCTGTCGAAATGGAGCCGCGCCGGCGCATCGAGGGTGAAGGCATGCACCACCCGGTCACCGGCGTTGGCGATGGTCCCCGCCACCGTGGTGCCGGGCGCCATCGCCACCTCGGCGGTGCCGGCCTGCCGCGCCTGCAGCCACAGCGTGCTGGGCGCCGAGGAACCCACGCGCCCCTCCACGATCAGCAGATAGGGCCCGGCCTGCGCCAGCGGCCGGCGCAGGATGTCGGTGTTGAAGGCGCTGCGGTCCTGCACAACGGTGCCGTCCGGCGCGATCAGCCGCCAGTCGGCCGTCGGTCCCGACACCCCCCGCGTTTCCAGATAGAGATCTGCATCGCCGGGCCAGTCGAGGCGGAAGAGCTGCATCTCGTTGCCGGGATCGAGCGTCACCTCCAGCACCGCATCGGGCAGGAGCGGCGTGGCGTCGGCCACATCGAACAGCGCCAGCGCATAGCTGCCCGTCGTCGTGCCGGCGCCGTAGACGTTCAGGTAATGCGCGCCCGCCGGCAGCTCGATCACGGTGTTGCCCGACCGGCCGCTGGAATCGGTCTGGTCAAAGCGCCGCTCGCCCACGCTGCCCGGTCCGGTGATGCTCCAGCGCAGGTTGGGGTTGTTGGTCAGGCTGTCGACCACGATGCGCGTCGCGGCCTCCAGCGACAGCGCCCAGCGGTCCACCGCCCCGGCCACGGTGATCGCGCCCGTCAGTTCGGTGTTCAGCGCGGCGGTGGGCGCGGTGACGGCCCCGGCCACTGCCACCGACACGTTGTCCACGCTCAGACCCATGCGGTTGCCCGAGCCGTTGCGCGCCTGAATCGCGGCCCGGCCCTGATCCAGCTCGAACCCGGCCAGGAAATGCTCGGCGATCACCGTCTGCGCCACGCCGTCCAGCGTCAGTGTCACGCCGACAGTGGTGCCGCCGGCCGTGCGCGTCATCGTCAGCCCCAGCGCACCGTCCGCCTCCACCAGATCGTCGGCCGTCAGGCCCAGCGTGGACAGCGCCACCTCGGCCCGCTGGTTGCCGTAATGCAGCGCGATGGACGGCCCGCCGGAGGTCCGGAACACATTGAGCGCCACCGCCACCACGCCCGACAGGTTGGGCGCCGCCGCCAGCCACGGCACCGGCCCGCCCAGCCCATGCGCCGCGGCCGGGAACCACGCCAGCGTCACCCCCTCGCCGGGCGCGCCCGCCGCCGGCCGGTCGATGCGGAAGTCGAAGGCGACCGCGACACTCTCATGCCGCCCCTCGGCGGTGGCGGAGAACGCCACGCCGTTGCGCTGCTGCGGCTGGTCGTCGGACAGCAGACGCAGCGCGGCACCGGCGCGTCCGGCCGCCACCACTTCCGCCGCCGGGCCGTTGTTGTTGAGAAGCACATGGGCGATGCCCGGCCCGCCCTCGAAATCCTCCAGCGTGGCACCGATGGCCGCGGGCACAGGGCTGGCCGCGAGCCGCAGCCGATAAGGAGTGTCGGTGGTGCCGTCGCGGGTGTCGGGGTCGATCAGGATGTAATGCGTGCCGCCAACCCGCGCGACAAAGCTTGCGGGGTCGAGCCTGCCTGTCTGCAGCTGATGCCCGTCGGGCGTGACCAGCCGCCATGCCGTGTTGTTCGCCGGCCGCCCACCCGAGGGGACCTCCAGCGTCACCGCCTGGTTGCGCTGCAGATCCACCGCCAGAACGGCGATGCCGCGCCCGGTGTCGGGCAGGTTGGCGATGCGCTCCTCGTTGAGGGGCAGCGCCACCGCCTCGGCCACGATGTCACGCAGGCGGAACTGATGGCTGCCGATGGTGTCGTCGATGGCAAAGACGCGCAGCTCATGCGCCCCCGGCCCCAGCCGCAGCACCGTGTCGCCGGTCTGCTGCCGGCCGTCGGTCTGGCTGAAGGGCCGGCCCGCCACCACCGTCCCGTCCGGCCCGGTCAGCGTCCAGCGCACCGAGGCGGCGTTGTGGTAGCTGTCCATCACCAGCAGCGACGGCGCATCCAGATCAAAGGCAAAGGCCCGCACGCGCCCGGGCACGTCGATGTCCGCGGCCATCAGCGCGCCCACCGCCATCGCCACCGGCACCGGCGCCGCGATGTCGTGGATCGCCAGGTGATAGCGCCCGGTGCCGCCCGCCCCGACATGCCCCTCGATCAGCAGCACATAGGTGCCGTCGCGGGCCAGCCGCTCGTCGGTGCGGTCGCCGGGGCTGAGCCGGCCAAGCTCCATCGCGCCGTAGGGATCGATGAGCCGCCAGCTGATGTTGCCCGAGGTGGCGATGTTGTCGATGAAGATCCGCTCGCCCGCCGCCGCGTCGAAGCGATACATGCGGGTGACGTTGCCCGGCGCCAGGGCTCCCGCGATCGCCGTGCCCCTGGTCAGCGGCGCGGCGTCAGCCAGATCGCGCAGCACGAAATTGAAGTTGCCGGTCGCCGCGCCGGCCCCGGTGACCAGAAGCGTGTAATCCCCCGCGGGCAGCGCCAGCACCGGGTTGGCACCGCTGCCGATGCCCACCGCATCGGCCTGGTCCATCCGGCGGTTCGACAGCACCGTGCCCTGCGGGCCGGTCAGGCTGAAGCGGATGTCGGCATTGGCGGTCAGGCTGTCGAGATAGATCTGCCGCGCCTCGGACAGGGTGAAGGTATAGCGGATCTCCTGCCCGACCTGGGCCACGCGCCCCGTCACCCCCTGGGGGATCATGTTGACAAAGCGACCGCCCAGCGCGTTCGGCCCGCCATCCGCCGTGGTGCCGTCGCCAGCCACCGCATCGAGCGGCTTCCACAGCCGCAGCCCGGCCTCGTCACCTGCGAGGGTCAGGCCCATGGCATCGCCGATCTCCGCGGCGCTGCGGGCCACGCCCCAGACGCGCACCTCGTCTATGGCCCCGTCGAACATGCCGGTGTTGGAGGAATCCTCGTTCGTGCGCCCGATCAGGAGCGGCTCTGCGACGGTGCGCCCGGCCGCGACGTTCATGGTGCGCGCCGCCGCCTCGGCGCCGTTGACATAGATGATCTGCCGGCCCGCGGCGCGGTCGAACACCGCGGCGATGTGCACCCATTCGCCCGGCGGCACCCGTCCGCCGGTCGTCTGCAGCGTCTCGCCCTGCCCGGTGGCGCGATCCGCCCGCGCCCAGACCGAGCCGTTGGAGTTCAGCATCAGGCCATAGGCCCAGCCACCCGCGCCGTCGCCCTTGTGGATCACCGGCACCCAGGCGCTGGTGTAGCTCTCGACCTTGACCCAGGCTTCGAGCGTGATGCTCCCGCTCAGGTCCAGCGCCGGATCACCGGCAACCTCCACATGCTCGGCCCCGCGCAGCGCCAGCGCATCGCCCACCGCGCCGGGCACGATCTGCGGCGCGGCGCCGGGGTTGGCGCCGCCGATGGCAATCGGCACCGGCACCGCCTCGATGCGGAAGGCCGACAGCGCATAGGGCACCGTGGCCTGCGGATCGAGGGTGCGGTGGCTCTCCAGCACCAGCCAGTGCCGGCCGTCCACCTGCGGGCGCAGATCGGCGATGTCAGTGGCGGCCAGCGGCCCGCTCAGCATCCGCCCGAACGGGTCGATCACCCGCCAGCGGGCGTCGTTGGCGGAGACGCCGAACCCCTCCAGCCGCACATAGATCCGGTCGCCGGCCAGCGCGTCGATGGCAAACGCCCCGGCGCTGCGGCGCATGTCGAGCGCGCCGGTCAGCCCCGCGCCGTCGATCTCCAGTACCGGCGCGCGGGCCAGGTCCAGCAGGCGCAGGCCATAGCCGCCGCGCGCGGCCACAGTGCCCGACACCGTCAGCGTGTAGTCGCCCGCCGGGGCGTGAAAGGCGAAATTGCCGCCCTGCGTGGTGCCCGACGCGGTGAAGGCCCGGTCGATACGCACACCGCCGGGACCGCGCAGGGTGGCGCGCATGTCGGACCGGTCGGTCAGCGTGTCCCAGTAGAGCAGCCGGTCGTCGTCCAGCGTGAAGGTGAACACGTCCACCGCGCCCGGGACGTCGATGCGGCCGGTGAACACCCCCTGCAGCCCGGCGGTGAAATCCACCACCACCGCATCCGTTCCGGCAAGCCCGCCATTGGCCACCACCAGTGCCGGCGCGGCGGGATCGTCGGTCTCCTCCATCGCCAGCCGCACCACCGGATCGGGCAGGCCCGCGCCGCCGGAACGGGCCGCTGCCGCGCCATCGGCATCAAGGCCCACATCCCACAGCGCGAAACCCGCCATGGCGCCCTCGAACCCGGTCTGATGTGCGGCCTCATGCGAGGCACCCAGCAGCAGCGGCCGCGTCACCGCCACGCCCGGCGCCACGCCACGCACCGCATTGGCAAGCCAGCGGCCGCTGCCGAGGTCGGCGTACCCCTCGCCGCGCAGGGTGCCGGCGGTCTCGATGTCGAAGGCGACGCCGTTGCCGGTGGAGACCACGTCGTAGAAAGCAAAGCTCCATGGCGCCGGGCCTGCGAAACCGGGGGCGGGATCGGCCACGACCGGCGCGCCCTTCAGCAGGCCGCTGGCCGCGATATCGACCGCAACACCGCCGGTGTCGGGGCCGCTGACCGTCAGCGACAGCGCCTCGTTGCCGGTCCGCTCCCAGTGGCGCAGCTCGAGCGCATAGGTGGTGCCGGCCGCCAGCACGACCTCGCCCCAGCGGGTGCTGTTCCCGGCGATGTCGTTGTCGAGGTGGTCGAGCACCCCGCCGACCTCGTTGAGCACATCGACGAGGTTGCCGTCCGCGTCGCGCAACCGCAGGGTCGCGCCATCGTCGGCGCCCAGGGTGAAGCGATAGGTCCCGCCCGCCTCGACCTCCAGGGCCGAGCGGTAGACGATCCCGAAATGATCCTGGTTGGCGGTGGTGACGGCGTCCTCGACCGCGACCTCGGCCCCGTTGAGATAGAGCCGCATCACGTTGCGGTCGCGGTCGAGAACGCCCACGACATGGTTCCAGTCGTTGTAGGTGACGCTGCCCGACGGGGTCGAGATCGAGCGCGTCTCGCCGGTCTCGGTCGTGGCGCTGAGGTGGACATAACCCGCGCTGTGCAGCCACAGCGTATACTGCCGGCCGGCCACCGCCCCCTCGCCGGAATGGACCAGCGGCGTCCAGGTCGTGCGCGGCGCGTCGGGCCGGAACCACAGCGCGAAGCTGACGTTGCCGGTGCGGTTGGTGGCCGGATCGTCCAGAACGATGTGGTTGAAGCCGTTGAAGCCCAGCGCCGCCCGGCCGTCCGGCCCGGTGGCGGCCTGCAGCCCCGCGCCCCCGCCCACCGCATCGAGATCGGCGGTGAAATCCTGCCGCACCGCCGGCTGCAACACGAACCCGTAGGAGATCGCGCCCGCCATCGGCTCGCGGGTGCGCCCCTCGATCAGCAGCGTATAGGTGCCGGTCCGCGCCAGGCTGTGCAGGTCCCGGTCGGCGAAGCGCGGGCGGTTGATCTCGACATTGCCGGCCGGGTCGATCAGCCGCCAGTAGACGCCCTGGACGCTGTTCTGCTCGCGCAGGACGTTCATCAGGAAGCTGTCGCCGGCGGTGCCCTCGAAGCGGTAGATGTCGGTCTCGCGTCGCGGCTCCAGCACGCCCTCGATCCGGTCGCCGATGGCGACGGGCGTGCCGGCCGCCAGATCCATCAGCCGGAAGTCATAATCGCCGGTGCCGGCGCCGTCCTTCCACACCGTCACCGTGTAGCTGCCGGCGCGGGCGTTCAGCACCGGGTTGGCGTTGCCGAAGTCGGTGCTGTCGGCATCGCGCATCCGATAGGTGCGATCGAGCCCCGCCGGCCCCTGGATCCGCACCCGCATGGCGTTGTCGTCGGTGAAGCTGTCGAGATACAGGAACGCATCCGCCGCCAGATCGAAGGTCATCACATGGCGCTGGCCGGGCCGCGCCACCGCGCCCTGCACACGCTCCTCCAGCGCGATGTCCCGCACCGCCGGGTTCTGCGGGTCCTGCAGGGTGAAGCCATAGGTGACGACATTGTCGGCGGCGGCGTCGTTGCGCCCCTCGATCAGCAGCAGATAACGCCCGGCAAAGGGCAGGCTGCGCGGCTCCTGCGCCGCCAGGGCGGTGGTGCTGACCAGCTGGCGCCCGAACGGGTCGATGATGCGGAAATTCGCGGTCTGCCACCAGATGTTCAGGCTGTTGGTGTTGACCACATCCGCAAGGGTGAAGACCTGCCCCGCCGCGGCGTCGAAGGCAAAAAGCGCGGTCGCGGTCGCGGGCTCCAGCGTTCCGGCCACGGCCGCGTCGAAGCCGATGTCGGTCGCCCCGGCCGCATCGAGCAGGCGAAAGGCGAACTCCGGGCGGGTGTTCTGGTTGCCGGTCACCGTGGCGTCGTAGCTGCCCGCCGCCAGCAGCATCACCGGCGCGGTGGAGCTGCGCCCGCCCGACCCGTCGCGCAGGTTGAAGCTGCGGTCGGTGCCCCCCGGCCCGGTGATGCGCAGCGTCGCGTTGGCATCCCCGCTCAGCCCGTCGAAGACCACCCATGCGGGCGCATCCAGCGTGAAGCGGTAATCGACCGACCCGCGCGGGGCGGGCACGCTGCCGCTCACCGTCTCGCCCAGCGCGATGGTGCCGCCATCGGCGCGCACGGCCTCGCGCAGCGCGGTCGTGTAGGTGATGGCCCCGTCGCCTTCCCAGATGCGGCCCTCGATCAGCAGGGTGTGGGTGCCGTCATGCGCCAGCACGATCTCGGTGGCGTTGAGGATGCTCTGGTTGCGCCGGATCTCGCGGCCCCAGGGATCGATCAGCCGATAGGTCACGCTCCAGCCGCTGCCCGCGAGGGAGGCGGTGTCGAGCACGATCCGTTGCCCGGCGCTGCCGATGAAGCTGTAGATGTCGGTGGACCGCTTCGGGTCGAGGCTGCCCTCGATCGCGGCCTCCAGCGCCACCGGCGCCGCCGCGCCCAGATCCAGCAGCCGGAAGCTGTAGGCGCCCGTGGCGCCTGTCAGGCTCTCGACCCGCAGCCGGTAGGTGCCGGCGATCAGCACGAGCCCGGCATCGGCATTCAGGTTCGGCCCGTCCGAGGAGGTCAGCCCGCGGTTCACCACCTCGTCTCCGCGCGGGCCGGTCAGCGTCCAGACCGCGTTGGACGGCCCCGGCGACAGCGCGTCGAAATAGAGCGTCCGCGCGGTGTCGAGGGTAAAGACATAATCCCCCGTCGGCCGCGCCGCCGACAGCGTGCCCAGCACCGTGCTGCCGATGGCATGGGCGGTGCCGGTCAGCGCCTCGGGTGCCTCAGAGCCCTGGTCGACGATCCGCAGCACACTCGTGACAGGCCCGTCGCCTTGCCAGACATACCCCTCCACCAGCACGGTGTAGCGCCCGCTTGCCGGCAGCGTCAGCGTGCCGAGGGCGGACAGCCGGTTGAAGCTCGTCAGCATCCGCCCGAACGGGTCGATCACCCGGCCCAGCACATCACCCGAAGGCTGCGCGAAGGCGATGCGGTCGCCCCGCGCGGCATCGAAGGCCAGCAGGGTGGAGGCCCGCGCCGGGTCCAGCGTCACCTCGATATCGGTGTCGCGGCCCACCACCGGTGCGCCCGCCAGATCGAACAGCCGGAAGGCATAGCCGCCCGTGGCCGCGCCCGTCCCGTCCACCAGCAGCGTGTAGTCGCCGGGCGGCAGGTCCAGCACCGGGTTGGTGGCGCTGCCCACATGCGCGGCGTCGGAGGCCGAGAACGCCCGGCCGGACAGCTCGGTGCCGCGCGGGCCCACCAGCGACCAGGTGATGTCGCTGCGGTTGGTCAGGCTGTCGAAATAGAGCCGCGACGCCTCGGTCAGGGCGAAGCCATAGGCGCGGGCCTCGCCCACGGTGGCGATCTCGCCCTCCACCACCGCGCCCACGTCCAGCGTCAGCTCGGCGGTGGTCCTGGGCATCAGCCGGAAGCCGAAATCGCGTGGCACGCTGTCGCTCGCCCGCCCCTCGATCAGCAACAGATAGCGGCCGTCCTCGGGCAGGACCAGCGGGTCCACGGGGTTGAGCGCGCGCGACTCCAGCGCCTGCCCGGACGGGCCGAACAGCCGCATCTGGATGTTGGTCGTCCCCTCGGGCACGAAGACCAGCCGGTCGCCCGCGGCGCCGTCGAAGCGGAACAACCGCGTCTCGGTGCCGCGCGCATCGCCGTACCGCGGCACCAGCCCGGCGCCTGCGCGGTCCACCGGGCCGTCGCCGTCCGGCCCGTGGTCGAACCCCAGCGCGAGCACCAGCCCCGGCAGCGGGCCGGGCGTGCGCGACATGTGCTGTGCCGCGATCTCCTCGGACGACAACGCCACGGACCAGATGCGCAGCTCGTCCACCGCCCCGCGCAGCGCCTGGGACGGATGCCACCAGTTCGCCGGCCCGTCGCCCAGCATCACCGCCGCCGCGCTGTGCGCAGGCGCGCCCGCGACCGCCCGCTCGGCAACCAGCATGCCGTTCACATGCAGCCGCAGCGCCTCCGCATCCCGTATGGCGGCCACATGCACCCACTCCCCCACCCAATCTCCCGGCGAAAGCGGCGCGGACAGGCGCGTGGCCTCGGTGTCGCCGCCGGCGAAGAAGTGCAGCACGCCCCCCTCATCCACCCACAACCCGTAGCCGTCGTTCCACGCAGGTCCCGAGGTCTTCAGGAGCACCCGCCCCGCGTTCTCGGCCCGCAACCACAGCTCCACCGTGAAGCTGTCGGCGTTCAGTGCGGGATGGTCGTCCACGCTCAGGACCCGGTGGGCCGACCCGTCGAAGGTCCACAGCTGATCCGCGCCCCCCGCCGCGACGGGCGTGTCGGAGGGGCGCAGCGCCCCGGCCACCCCGGCACCGGCATCGCCCAGCCGGCCGGTGACCTCCTCGGCGTAGCCGATCGCCTCGGCCGCCGCGGCCGTCAGCAGCCGGAAGGCATAGTCGCCGATCCGGTCGGTCGCATCGCCCATCGTCAGCACATAGTCCCCGGCGATCAGGTCCAGCACCGGATCGCCGTCCCGCCCGTCCGAGAAGCGCGTCTCGCGCCCGCTCACCTCGGTGCCGCGCGGCCCCTCCAGCGACCAGCGGACGGTCGAGGCCGCCAGCGCATCGAAGAAGAGCCGCGTGTCCTCGGCCAGGCTGAAACGCAGCGCGTGGCGCTGCCCGGCCTGGGTCAGCGTCCCCAGCACCGCCTCGCCCACGGCGATGTCGCGCGCCGCGTCCACGACCCGCTCCACCTTGAAGCCATAGGCGACGTCCTCGGTGTTCTGGATGTGGCCCTCCAGCACGAGGGTGTAGGTGCCGCTCACCGCCACCGTCAGCCGCGCGGGGTCCGCGGTGGGCGCAAACGCGGTCGGCCCGAAGACGGTGTTGCCGTCCGGGTCGATCAGCGTCCATTCCGCCGGGGTGACCCACCAGGCGCCGCCTCCGGTGCGCGCCAGCGCGTCGAAATAGAGCTCGGTGCCGGCCGTCGCCTCGAATCGATAGAGGCTCGTCTCGCGGCCCGCCTTGGCCAGCACGCCGTCGATTCGACGGCCGGTGTCGATGGGCGTCGCGTTATCGACATTGAGGAGGCGGAACTGGTAGTCGGCCTGGTGGTCGCCGACGGCGTCCACCTCCATCAGATAGGTGCCCGCCCCCAGCGACAGGATCGACCCGCCGCGGCTGCCGTCGGCCTGGGTGAAGGGCGTCGGCGCCACCACCACGCCGCCGGGGCCGGTCAGCGACCAGCGCACCTGGCTGTCGTTGTCGAGCGCATCGAAGAGGATCGTGCGCTCCTCCGCGAGATCGAAGGTGTAGAGGTTCGTGCGCCCCGGGAAATCGATGCTGCCCGACACCGGGATCAGGTCCGCCGAGAGCAGCATCCGCGGCTCGAAGGTCTCCAGGTGCAGCCCGCGCTCCAGGCTTTGGGTCAGCGCCGAGGACCGACGCGGCGGCACCGCAGTCGCGCCGACGGCGGTGGACAGGCTGGACGCGTTGAGAAGCCGGGAGAGCGCCAAGCCGCCGCGCCTCCGACGACCGAAGCCCTCGAATATCGTCACGGGTTCACTGTCCTTGCCGCGACATGCGGCGTCCTCTGGCGTCGAGATTAACAAACCGTTAAGCTCACATCAAACGAAACTGTGACCGCAAGGCTACTTGGCAGGCAGGAAACCGGCCACATGCATGATCCTTTTTCCGGCTTGACAGCCAAGGCGCGCACGCTGGCCCTGGCGGCCGGGTGGGCCCTCGCGGCGGGCGGCGCGGCGGCCCTGACGCCGGTCAGTTGCCTCATCCAGCCCGAGGATACGGTGCGCCTTGCCACGCCCGTCGCGGGCATCGTGGCCGAGGTCCCGGTGGAGCGTGGCGACATCGTCACCGCCGGCACCGTGGTCGCCCGCCTCGATTCCACACTGGAGGACATCGCCCTCGCCCTGGCCGAGGCCCGGGCGGCAAACCCTTCGCGGATCCACTCGCTGGAGGCGCGCGTGGCCTTCCTCGAGGCGCAGCTCGACCGCAACGAGCGCCTGGCCACCCGCGACGCGGTACCCGAGGCGACGGTGCAGGAATCGCGCCTCGAACGCGCCGTGGCGCGGCTGGAACTGGACGAGGCGCATCTTGCCCGCACGCTCGCCGGGATCGAGGCCGACCAGAGCCGCGCGCTGCTGGCGCAGAAGACGTTGCGCGCGCCGATCGCGGGTGTGGTCACCGAACGGCTCATCAGCCCCGGGGAATTCCGCGATCCGCAGCAGGGCCACCTGGTCACCATCGCCCGGCTCGACGTGCTGCGGGTGGAGGCCTTCGCCCCCATCGCCCATTATGCCGAGCTGGAGGTCGGCCGCGAGGTCACCATCCGGCCAGAGGCGCCATTCGGCGGCGCCTGGCCCGCCACCATCACCATCATCGACCGGGTGTTCGACGCGGCCACCGCCACCTTCGGCCTGGTCATGCGGCTGGAGAACGCCGATCTCCTCCTTCCCGCCGGCCTGCGGTGCGAGGTCGACTTCACCGCACCCGACGGCGGCTGACCCCGGCGCCTTCCCCGCCCCGGAAGGGGAACGCGGGCCACCACCGGCAGCCCCCGGCCCGGGCCGTGTGGAAACGCCTGCGCCACGGGCAGCCGTCAGCGGCGGCTGTTCGACCCGGCCGATGCCCTCCGCGCGGCGCGCGCGAGAAAGCCGGTGCAGGCCTTCGTCGCGGAGGCGACCAGTTGCCCTGCGCGATCCTGCAGGAATGGCGCGGGGGAGGCTTGATGCCCGAGCTGTTTTCGGAATCCGCGATGATCCTGCGCGCGTCGCTGGCCCGGCCGAAGCACCAGATGGGGGTATGGGGCTGGCATCCCGCCCCCCCGAAGCGCCTGCGCTCGGAGGTGCTGCCGCTGCGCATCGAGCGCTTTGGCGGGACCGTCGTCCCGGGCCACAAGGTCATGCAGATCGGGAACGACTGCGACAAGGACGTCCACAACGGCGATATCGGCATGATCACGGTCGTCGACGAAGGCGAAGGCGCGGCTGCCGTCGATCTCGACGGGCGCACGGTCCCCTTCGCCTTCGGCGAGCGCGGCACGCTGGTGCCGGCCCATGCCGCCACGATCCACAAGAGCCAGGGATCCGAGCATCCCGCCGTGGTGATCCCGGTGATGACCAGGCACTTCGCCAAGCTGCAGCGCAACCTGATCCACACCGGCGTCATCCGCGGCAAGGCGCTGGTCGTCCTGGCCGGCCAGAAGAAGGCCGCGGCGATCGCGGTGAAGAACGTCTCGGGGCGGCGGCGCTGGTCAAGGCCGGGGGACCGGCTGGCACCCGTCCGAAGTCAATCCATCTGACGATGGACACCATCGCGGGTTCACCACCCGATGGGTGACGGAACGCCGCAAGCCTGAGAGAAGCGCGGAGCTGCCATGCGGCACGCGGACGGCCGCGAACGCGCGCCCATCACAGCAGGCTCGGCAGCCAGGTCGCAAGCCCGGGCACCAGGCCGACAATCAGCATGACGAGGAGGAACAGCCCCACGAACGGCCAGGCGGCAGCGAAGAGGGCAGCCATCGGCACCTGTGGCGCGGCTCCGCGGAAGGCGAACATGGCATAGCCGAAAGGCGGGGTGATGCCCCCCACGGTGACATTCAGAAGCATCAGCAGCCAGAACCACATGGGGTCGAAACCGAGCAGCGCGACCAGCGGCGCGTAGATCGGGATGATCACCAGCATCACCGCAACCTGGTCGATGAAGAGGCAGAACACGAACACCAGCGCCATCATCGCGAGCAGCATCGCAACGGGCGGCCAGCCCAGATCCGACACGAAGCGGGTGATCTGCGCCGAGGCGCCGCTGATGGCAAGGAGCTGGCTGAACAGCGTCGACGACGCCATGATGATCAGGATCATTGCCGTCAGCAGCACCGCGCTGCGAAGTGCGCCGACGAGCATCTCCAGGCTTGCCCGGCGGAACATGGCGGCAATCGCCAGCGCGCCCAGCACTCCCGCCGCGGCGCTTTCGGACGGCGTGGCGATCCCGAACAGGATCAGGCCCACCACCAGCACGATGAGCCCCGCAAAGGGCACGCAATGCAAGAGCGCCCGGCCCACGGGCGCCGCCGTGCCCTTTGCCGGGGTCTCGGGCGGCGGGGCGAGATCGGGATTCAACCGCACGCGCAGGAGCGCATAGCCGACGAAGGCCGCCCCCAGCAGCAGCCCCGGCAGCACCCCAGCCACCAGCAGACCGGCCACCGAGACCTTGGCCAGCGTGGCGATGATGATCACCAGCACGCTGGGGGGGATCACGGGCGCAAGGCTGGCCCCGCCCAGGATCATGCCGATGGACAGGTTTCGATCATAGCCGCGACGCTCCATGCCCGGAAAGATCGTGCGGGCCATCAGCGCCGCCACCGCCATGTTCGAGCCCGACAACGCGCCGAACACGGTGGACAGAACCCCCGCCAGCACGAACTGGCGCCCGCGCATCCGCCCCACCAGCCGGTCGACCGCGTCGAACAGCACCTCGGCCGCGCCCGAGCGGAACAGGATCTCGCCCATCAGCACGAACAGCGCGATGGCGGTGAGCGTCCCGGTGGTCGCCGTCGTGAAGATGGAGTTCGCCACCATCCCGAAGGCCTGCGGCCCCATGAACAGCGCAACCCCCGCGGTGTTCAGCGCGAGGAAGGCCAGGAAGACGGGCACCCCCGCCACGAACAGCCCCAGCAGCAGGCCCGCGGCCCCGATCAACACCAGTGGTCCGGCCATGGCGGTCCCCTCACCCTTCTCGTGTCGTCACGGCGAGCCGCAGGAAATGCAGCGCCGAGCCGGCAAACCCATAGACGATCCAGACCGAGATCCATGCCTTGGGCACCGGATGCGCGGCCATCATGCGGATGTTGCGCTCGACCTGGCGCAGCGTCTCGTCGAGGCAGATCTTCATCAGGAAAAGGCAGACCACGGCGCCGAGCAGCGCGATGACCCGCCCGGCCCAGAGCTGCGCCCGCGGCGACAGCCGCTCCAGCAGCACCGTCACCGCCACATGCCCGCCCGAGGCCGTGACCTTGGGCAGCGCCATGAAGGTCAGGAACAACAAAAGATAGCCGACCAGATCGGCCGACCAGCGCGTGGGCGCGCCAAGGAAATAGCGCGCGACCACCTCCCAGGCATAGGCCAGCACGATCAGCGCCAGCGCGGCCATGGCGAGCCCGACACCGACCTCGGTCAGCCCGTCGTGCAGCCGGCCGAGGCGGCGCGCGATGCGCCGCCCCAGCCCTTCTCCAGCGTTGTCGTCTGCCTGCTGCTCCATGATCGACATGGTGCTACTCGGTCAGGCCAGCCGTCACGGCCAATTCGCGCAAGGCGCCGGCGGCATCTCCGCAGCAGTCGTCCGCGAGGGCCCAGATGCTGTCGATGAAGGCACTCTGCACCCTTGCCGCCATTTCCGGAGACAGCTGCTGGATGCCGACCCCCAGTTCGTCGAGCCTTGCATCCTCCTCGGCCTGAATGGCGTTGCCCACCCAGGGCATTTCCAGCTCGGTGATCCGCCCCGCCTCCAGCAGCGCGGCCTGCGCATCTGCGTCGAGCCGCGCCCAGGCGTCGAGGTTGATGAACACCGGCTGGGTCGCTGCGCCGAAGGTGGGGCGCAGCCTGTACGAGGCGACCTCGTAGTGGCGCATGCTGAGCATGCCCGCGGCGGGCCAGCCGGCGCCGTCGACGATGCCGGTCTGCAGCGCCGAGTAGATCTCCGACCCCGGAAGCACCACCGGCTCGGCCCCCAGCGCCTCGATCACCCCGAAATAGGTGGGCGTGCCGCGCACCTTGCGGCCCGCCAGATCGCCGTTCGGACCCAGCGGCTCCTTGGTGAAGAGGTGGTAGCCCTCCATGCTCACCGACATGAGCGCGAGCAGCTTCAGGTTGTGACGCGCCTGATAGAAGGCGTCGATGGCGTCCCAGACGCCGCTCTCGCGGCGGGCGACCGGGTCGACCTGGATCGCGTCCGCGGCCAGCGCGAGGCCGCCCTCGCCGGCGTGGAACACCGGATGGGTGTAGAGCATGTCGAAGGCACCGCTCGAGACGGGTTGCAGCTGCTCGAAGATCGGCACCGATTCCGGACCGAACACGGTGATGCTGACGCCCCCAATGGCGTCGAGGTTCTGCAGATAACGCTCGAGAACGGCATAGGTCGGGCGCTGGGTGCTGTCGAAGCTCGACAGCAGGCGCAGGTTGGACGCCTCAGACGCGAGGGGTGCCGTCACCAGCGCCAGCGCCGTCGCGCCTGCCGCGATGGTCCGGCCGAAGGTGGTCGACAGTCGTGCGGTGAACGAGGTCATGCTCTGGTCCTTTCAAGCCGGCGGGGTCGAGAGGCTCCCGCGCTGTAAGTAAGCGTTTGATTACCTGTGCTGCCCCTGCCCTCCTACGCATTATCACCTTGGCACAGGCCCCGATCTCATCTTCGCTGCCTCTTTGAGCAAACCTCTGCCCCCCTTGCCCAATCGGCCGACCAAAAATGTATGGCGTCCCCTTGCCCCCCTTAAGTAAGTGTTCAATTACGACGGCTGGGGCAGTCTGCGGGCCGATGACCCCAGCGAATCAGGAGCAAGGACATGGCTGCACCGCGAATGGAGACGGCGCGACGCAGGATTGCCGAGTGGGAGCCCCGCATTCGCGCCTTCACCACCCTCGACGAGGCGGCATTCGCTCGCCCGGACGCAGTCGAAGGCCCGCTCTCGGGTGTTTCCACGGGCGTGAAGGACGTGCTGGACGTCGCGGGCCTGCCCACGCGGAACGGCAGCGGCGCCTGTGACGGGGCCGGGCCGGCGCATGCGGATGCTGCGGTGGTGGCTGCGCTGCGGGCCGCCGGGGCGGACATCCTGGGCAAGACCGTCACCACCGAGTTCGCCTTCATCGACCCGACCGATTGCCGCAACCCGCATGACCTGACCCGGACCCCGGGCGGGTCCAGCAGCGGCTCGGGGG
>NZ_NHSD01000301.1 GCF_016653255.1 Rhodobaculum claviforme | reverse complement strand
CCCCGGCACCCGCCAGCCGACAGCCCAGCCGCGCCAGCACCGCCTCCAGATCTGGCACCAGCGCCTCCTGCCGCACCCGGAGGGCACGCCCGGCGGCGATGTCGCGGGCCAGCCGCGCGCGGTCGGAAAACCAGTGGCTGTGCGGCTGGGCCACATGCTTGATCGCCCCCATCGCCGCGCGTGCCGCCGCCTGCTCGGCGGTGTCCGCGCTGTCGAGGGCCTCGGCCAGGTCGTTGGCGGTGGCGAAGCGGGCAAAGGCTGCGGCCTCGGCCCGGCTCCAGGGTCGATGCGAGGGCGGACGTCCCATGCGCTGGCGGCTGGCAAAGCCGCTGGCGAAGCGGCGCACCGGGTCACGGGTGCAGAAGAGGAACCGCGCCCCCTCGGGCAGGTGGCAATGTCGGATGTTGTGGCCGAAGGGGACGAACAGCACCGGCTGCTGCACGAACAGGTCGGGGTCCTTGAGCACCCGCTTGACGAAGGTGCCGCCGGTCTTGCCGATGTGCAGCATGAACACGGGCGCGGGCACCGCCCCCGGATGGCGGCGGCGATACCGGCGCGCATAATCGAGCTGCCGCAGCCAGACGATGGCCCGCATCAGACCGGGCTCTCGTCCTCGAAGTCGTCCCAGCGCAGCTGCCGGTTGCGTGTGACGGCATGTTTCAGCCGCCGCCCCAGCACCCGGTCGAAGTCATGCCCCGGGATCTCGCCCGAGCCGGGACGGCGCGCCCAGATGTCAGCCTCGGCCACCACATGGCCTGCGGGCAGGTCGCGGTCGGCCACCACGCTGGCGCGGGCAAAGGCATAGACCGCCTCCTCCGGCGCGGTGCGGCGCTTGTCGTTGGCCAGCGCCACCGCGACCTCGGCCGAGCGATCCACCAGCCAGCGCAACTCCGCCGGGTCCATGGAGCAGGAGATGTCCGGCCCGGGGCGGTAGCGGGTGTCGGTGAAGTGCCGCTCGATCACGCGGGCGCCCAGCGCCACGGCCGCCAGCGCCATCCCCGGCCCGATGGAGTGGTCCGAGAACCCCACCACCGCCCGCGGAAACGCCCGCTGCAGTGCGCCGATCCCCTGCAGCGAGACGATTTCCGGCGGCGAGGGATAGAGGTTGGTGCACTCCAGCAGGGCGTAGTCGACCCCCGCCTCCTCCAGGATCGCGACCGACGGCGCGAGCGAGTCGATCGTCTGCATCCCCGTGGACAGGATCACCGGGCGCCCCATCCGCGCGATATGGCGAATCAACGGCAGATGGTCGGCCTCGCCCGATCCGATCTTGAAGGCGGGCACGCCGATGTCATGCAGGAAATCCGCCGCCGCGCGCGAAAACGGGGTGGAGAGGTAGATCAGGCCGAGGCTCTCGGCGTGGGCCTTCAGCGCGATCTCGTCGTCGGGCGACAGCGCGCAACGCGCCATCACCTCCCAGATCGACACGTCGGCATTTGGCGGAAAGATTGCCTTGGCCTCGTCGGTCATCTCGTCGTCGAGGAAATGGGTCTGGTGCTTGACGCATTCGGCCCCGGCGCTGGCGGCCAGGCTGACCATGCGCCGGGCGACATCCAGATCACCGCCATGGTTGATGCCGATCTCGGCGATCACCAGCGGGGGGGCGGGCGGCAGCAGCGAGCGGTGGGCGATCTTCACGGGCGGGTCCCTCCGGTTGGTGGCGCCCCCTGCCCTGCCCCGCCCGGCCGCGCGATGCAAGCGCGCCGCTCAGCGCGGGGCGGCGGCACGGACCAGCCGGTCGTTGATGGCGCGCCCCAGCCCGTCGTCGGGGACCGGGCGCACGGCGATGCGCCCGCCGGGACCGGCCAGCGCGTCGGCGCGGCGCAGCAGCGCAAACAGGCCCGCCGCCGCCTGCGTCAGATCCCCCCCGGGCGACAGGTTCAGCCGGTGCGCGGCCTGCGCCGCGGTGGCCGGATCGGGACCGAAGCCCAGCCAGACCTCGTCCGGCGCCGGGCCGTCGGGCGCCAGCCGCAGGCGCGCGTCGGGCGCATAGTGCGACGCCAGCATTCCCGGCGCGGCGGGCGTCGCCCCCGTGGCGGCCTGCGCCAGCGGCGCGCCCAGCACCTGTGCCACCGCCTCGGCCGGCAGGCCGCCGGGGCGCAGCAGCACCGCCGGTCCGCCCGTCAGCGCGACGATCGTGCTCTCGACCCCCACCGCACAGGGGCCCGCGTCGAGCACCGCATCGATGTGGCCCGACAGCCCCTCCAGCACATGCGCGGCCGTCGTCGGGCTGATGCGCCCCGAAGGGTTGGCCGATGGCGCGGCGACCGGCACCCCCACCCGCGCCAGCAGCGCGCGCGCCACCGGATGCGCGGGCACCCGCACCGCCACCGTCGCCAGCCCCGCACAGGCCAGATCGGCCACTCCGGCATCCGCCCGGCGCGGCAGCACCAACGTCAGCGGCCCCGGCCAGAACGCCGCCGCCAGCCGCCGCGCGTCGGCGTCGAACACCGCCACGCGCGCAGCCGCCGCAAGATCGGGAACATGCAGGATCAGCGGGTTGAACCGGGGCCTGCCCTTGGCGGCGAAGATCAGCGCCACGGCACGGGCATCATCGCCCCGCGCGCCCAGGCCGTAGACCGTCTCGGTCGGGAACGCCACCAGCCCGCCGCCCGACAGCAGCGCTGCGGCCCGGTCCAGCCCCGCATCATCGGGATCAAGGCACAGCGTGGTCGGCATCGAATGCCCCGCCGGGGTTGAGGATCGCGGCCGGGCCGCTAGGGTTGGCGGGCTGATACGCGCGCACGGCCCGGCTGCCAAGGCGCGATCGGCAAGGGAGGGAACCACCATGACCTATCGCGCCCCGCTGGCCGACTTTCACTGCCTGCTGACCCATGTCGTCGATTTCGCCGCCGTGGCCGCCACCGAACGCTTCGCCGAGGCGACGCCCGACACCGTGGGCGACATCCTCGGCGGCGCCGCACGCCTGAGCGAGGAGGTCCTCGCGCCCTTGCAGCGTGTGGGCGACCTGCATCCCGCGCGGCTGGAGGGGGGCCGCGTGCACACGCCGCCGGGCTTTGATGCCGCCTGGCGCGCGGTGGCCGACGGCGGCTGGCTGGGCCTGTCGGCGCGCCCCGAAAGCGGCGGCATGGGCCTGCCGGTGACGCTTGCGGTCTGCGTGCAGGAAATGATGGCGGGCGCGTGCCTGTCGTTCCAGCTGGGCCCGTTGCTGACCCAGGGCCAGATCGAGGCGCTGGAGCATCATGCGGACCCCGCCTTGCGGGCACTGGTGCTGCCCCGTCTGGTGTCGGGCGACTGGCTGGGGACGATGAACCTGACCGAGCCGCAGGCGGGCTCGGACGTGGGCGCGCTGCGCACGCGGGCCGAGGCGGTCGGCGACGGCACCTACCGGCTGACCGGGCAGAAGATCTGGATCTCGTGGGGGGACAACGACTTCACCGCCAATGTCAGCCATCTGGTGCTGGCGCGGCTGCCGGACGCCCCGCCGGGGCCGCGCGGCATCAGCCTGTTCCTGGTGCCACGCGATCACCCGGACACCGGTGCGCCCAACGGCGTGCAGGTCGTGGGGCTGGAGGAGAAGATGGGCCTGCACGGCTCGCCCACCGCGACGATGGCCTATGACGGGGCGGTGGGCTGGATGGTGGGGGCGCCGGGCGGCGGTCTGCGGGCGATGTTCACGATGATGAACAACGCCCGCCTGGGCGTCGGCGTGCAGGGCATCGGCCAGGCCGAGGCCGCGCTGCAGCTGGCCGGGCGCCATGCGGCCGACCGGGTGCAGGGGGCGACCGGGCCGGGGCGGTCGGCCAGCATCCTCGGCCACGCCGACGTGCGCCGCATGCTGGCGGTGATGCGCGCCGAGGTGTTCGCCGCGCGCGGCATCGCACTGGCGACCGCCGTGGCGATCGACCGCGCCACCGCCACCGGCTGCGCGGCGCAGACCGCGCGCGCGGGCTGGCTGACACCCATCGCCAAGGCCTTCGGCACCGACACCGGGGTGGATGTCGCGGGCATCGCCATGCAGGTGCAGGGCGGTGCAGCGTATGTGGAGGCGACGGGCGCCGCGCAGTACCTGCGCGATGTGCGCGTGACCACGATCTACGAGGGGACCAACGGCATCCAGGCGATGGACCTCGTGGGCCGCAAGCTGGCCGATGGCGGAGCCGCCGCGCGTGCGATGCTGGAGGCCCTGCGCTCCGAGACCCTGCGCTCCGAGACCGGGGGCACCGACGCGCTGTCCACCGCACAGGCGGCGGCGGTGGAGCGTCTGGCCCACGCGACCGAGGCGATGATCGCCACCGATGCGGACGCGCGCGGCGGCGGCGCGGCGGCCTTTCTGCGCGGCTGGGCGCGGGTGCTGGGCGGCCATGTCCACCTGCGCGCCGCCCGCGCCGAAGGGGGCGCCCGCGCGGCCTTGGCGCGGGTCTACATGCAGCGCTGCCTGCCCGAGGCCTTTTCCGCGCTGGCCGAGGCCGAAGCCGGCGAGGACGATCTGTTCGCGCTGGACGACGCCGCGCTGTCGGGGGTGGCGGGCGCGCCGCTGGCCGGGGCGGCCTGAGGGATGGCCGACGGCGCGGACCGCATCAGCCACCCCTTCCCGCAGCCCCCCGCCCCCGGTGCCGCGCTGGAGGTCGCGCCGGGCATCCTGTGGCTACGCCTGCCACTGCCGATGCGGCTCGACCATGTGAACGCCTTTGCGCTGGCCGATGACGATGGCTGGACGCTGGTGGACACGGGCTTTGACACCCCGCCCACCCGCGCGGCATGGCAGGCGGCGCTGGCCGGGCCGCTGGCGGGGCGGCCCGTCGCGCGCGTGCTCGTGACCCATCACCACCCCGACCATGTCGGGCTGGCGGGCTGGTTCCAGACCCACCACGGGGCCGAGTTGTGGATGCCCCGCACCGGCTGGCTGTTCGCGCGGATGCTGAGCCTCGACATCCAGGAGCGCCCGGCCGACGCCACACTGGCGTTCTGGCGGGCCGCCGGAATGACCGCCACGGAGCTTGCGCACCGCGCCGAGGCCCGCCCGTTCAACTTTGCCGATGTCGTCCACCCGATGCCGCTGGGATTTCGGCGGCTGGAGGACGGCGCCACGATCCGGCTGGCGGGGCGCGACTGGGACATCCGCTTCGGCGATGGCCACGCCCCCGACCACGCCACGCTGTGGAGCCGCGACGGCGCGCTGGTGCTGGGCGGCGATCAGCTGTTGCCGGGGATCTCGCCCAACCTCGGGGTCTATGCGACCGAGCCGGGCGCGGACCCGGTCGGGGAATGGATGGACAGCTGCCGCAGGCTGGCCGCCCATGCGCGCCCCGACCAGCTGGTGCTGCCGGGCCACAAGCTGCCGTTCACCGGACTGCCGCTGCGGCTGGCGCAGCTGATCGACAACCACCACGGGGCGCTGGGTCGGCTGCGGGCGCATCTGGCCACGCCGCGCACGGCGCTGGAGTGCTTTCCGGCGCTGTTCAGGCGCGAGATCGGCGCGGGCGAGCTGACGCTGGCGCTGGTGGAGGCGGTCGGGCACCTCAACCATCTGGCGCGGACGGGACAGGCGACCTGGGAGCTGCGGGCCGACGCCGCCCGGCTGTGGCGGGCGGTGCCCCCGGGCGAGGGCGCTGCGGGCCGCAGTGCTGCGGGCCTGGGTGCGGCGGGTTAGGGTGCGGCGGGCCGGGGCGCCGCCAGACGCGGCGCGCGGCCAAGCGGCAGGGGACCGACGCTCAGCCAGCCGTCACGGGCCACGACAGGCACCGACACCACGCCCGGCGCGGGGCCGTCCTGCGCCAGCGCGTCGAGGACGCGCAGCCATGTCCGGGCGATCTCGGGGTCCAGCAGGCCGAGGGCGGCGGCCAGCGCCACCAGCGGCGCCCAGCCCTCGGCCTCCAGGGTGATGCGGCCCTCGGGGTGGCCGTCGGGCGTGAGTTCCATCCGGCCCGCGCCGCGCAGACGGACATCGCCCCACTCCAGCGTCAGCGCGTCCAGCGCCAGCCATTCGACCGGATGCGGCGCGCGGGGATCGGCCGGCGCCGGCCCGAACGCCGCCGTTGCGCGCAGGTCGACCCGTGTCACCGGCCCGTCGGGACGCGGCGCCAGATCCCCGGGCCAGTCGAGGCCCGCGGCATCCAGTCCCGCCAGCCCGACCGCCAGCGTCATCTGCGCATCCGTGCGGCGCACCCGCGCCTGCCCCTCGGCCAGCGACAGCACGAGGTCGGGGTCCGGGCCGACAGCCTCCAGCGCGCGCAGATCCAGATCGACCGCCTGTGCCGCGCCCGCCCGCAGGCGCGCCACCCCCTCCAGCGCGGCGCCGCGCAGCGCGATGTCCGTCGTGCCAAGGGTCAGCACCTGCACGCCCTCGAGGGCGAAGTCGACCCGCCGGGGGGCCCATGCGGCGGCACCGGCGCGCAGCCCTTCGGCCCGCCAACCCGCCGCCTGCTGCGGATCAGACAGACGCGGCGCCTCCAGCGTCAGCATCAGGCGTGCGGGAAACCCCGCCACCGAAAGATAAGCATAGCCGCTCTCCAGCCCCTCGGCGGCGGCCTCGGCAAACCAGGTTTCTGCGGCACGCTCCAGACTGCGGGCGGCGACGAACCAGATGGCGGCCCACAGCGCGACCGCCACCCCCAGCACCCCCAGCCAACCGCGCCACCTGCCCACC
>NZ_NHSD01000300.1 GCF_016653255.1 Rhodobaculum claviforme | reverse complement strand
TCACGCGGCTGCGGGGGCTGTCGGGGGCAGCCCCGTCCGGCGCGGGAATGTCCGGCGTTGGAATGGCCGGGGCGGGAATGTCCGGGGCGACGTTCTCCGGGGCCGTGCCGTCCGACGCGGCGGCGGCCTGCCGGGCCATGTCGCGCTCCGGCGCCCCGGAGGGATCGGTGCGGGGCGCCTGCGGGGCCGCGTCAGAGGCGTCCTCGGGCGCGGGGGCCATCGCGCAGACATGGCGGACGCCATGGTCGCGCAGCAGTTTCTGCACGCCGCGGATGGTCATGCCGTCGTCGTGCAGGAGGCGCTTGATGCCGCCCAGAAGGGCCACGTCGGTGGGCCGGTAATAGCGCCGGCCGCCGGCGCGCTTCACCGGCTTGATCTGCGGAAACCGGCTCTCCCAGAACCGCAGCACATGCGCGGGTGTCGCCAGCAGGTCCGAGACCTCTCCGATGGTTCGAAACGCCTCGGGTGCCTTGGTCGTCATGCCAGCCTCCGCCCTGATCCGGCCGGGCAGGGCGCGGGTGCGCGCGGCCCGTCCGATGCGCGCCTGCGCGCCCGGCTCAGCCCGCGTTCCCGCGCGCCACACGATCCTTCATGATGTGCGAGGGGCGAAAGCTGATGACCCGGCGGGGGCTGATCGGGACCTCTTCGCCGGTCTTGGGATTGCGGCCCACGCGGGGCCCCTTGTCGCGCACGCTGAAGGTGCCGAAGGACGAGATCTTGACCGTCTCGCCCTGCACCAGCGAGTCGGAGATGTGTTGCAGAACGCTCTCGACCAGCGTCGCGGATTCGTTGCGTGACAGGCCCACATTGCGAAACACCGCTTCGCTCAGGTCCATCCGCGTCAGTGTCTTGTCGCTCATCGGTCCCCCCACTGTTTGGCGCCGAGCATTGGGCAAGTGAAATCGCGTGTCAACATCAAGCACTTGGCCGCGCCTGGCCAGTGCCGCCGCCCGCTCACCAGCGCAGCAGCACCGAGCCCCAGGCCAGACCCCCGCCGATCGCCTCGGTCAGCACCAGATCGCCGGGCTTCAGACGGCCGTCGGCATGCGCCACCGACAGCGCCAGCGGGATCGACGCGGCCGAGGTGTTGCCGTGGTCCTGGACGGTGACCACCACGCGCTCCATCGGCAGGCCCATCTTGGCTGCGGTGCCGCGGATGATACGCAGGTTGGCCTGGTGCGGCACCAGCCAGTCGACATCCCCGGCGGTGGCGCCCGTGCGCTCCAGCACCGTGGTCGCGGTCGCGGCCAGCTTTTCCACCGCGTGGCGGAACACTTCCTTGCCCTGCATCCGCAGATGGCCCGCCGTCTGGGTCGAGGACACGCCGCCGTCGACATGCAGGATGCCCGCCTGCCGCCCGTCGGATTGCAGGTCCACCGCAAGGATACCGCGCGCCGCGTCCCCCTCGATCCCTTCGAGGACCAGCGCGCCCGCGCCGTCGCCGAACAGCACACAGGTGGAGCGGTCGGTCCAGTCCATGATCCGGCTGAAAGTCTCGGCGCCGATCACCAGCACGCGCCGCGCAAGGCCGCCGCGGATCAGCGCGTCGGCATTGGCCAGCGCATAGACAAACCCCGCGCACACCGCCTGCACATCATAGGCAAACCCCCGCGTCATCCCAAGCCGCCCCTGGACCAGCGTGGCCACCGCGGGAAAGGTGAAGTCCGGCGTGGAGGTCGCGACAATCACCGCGTCGATGTCGTCGGGTCCGAGCCCCGCATCCGCCAGCGCCGCCCGCGCCGCCGCCAGCGCAAGGTCCGAGGTGTATTCCCCCTCGGCTGCGAAATGGCGCCGCTCGATTCCCGAGCGGGAGCGGATCCAGTCGTCGGAGGTGTCGAGGCGCGCCTCGAACTCGGAGTTGTGAACCACGCGGTCGGGCAGGCGATGCCCGGCGCCGCGCACGACACTGTGCAGGGTCATGGCGTCCCTCCGCCGGGGCCCGGAACCGGATCGAGGCTGCGCCCGTCGATCCGGGGGCCGGATTGATCCGCGGGCAGCGGCTCGGCCTGTGGTGTGGGCTGTGGTGCGGCCTGTGCCGTGGCTTGTGGGGGGGCACCGGCCATGCGCTGCGCGAGGGCCTGCTGGAAGCCCGCCTGCGCCAGCGTCACCGCCAGCCGCACCGCGGCCGCGACCCCGGTCGCGTCGGCCGCGCCGTGCGATTTCACCACCGTTCCGTTCAGCCCCAGGAACACGCCCCCGTTCACCCGGCGCGGGTCGATGCGCTTTTGCAGCCGCCGCAGCGAGGTCAGCGCCAGCAGCGCGGCCATCTTCGACAGCAGGCTCTTGCGGAAGGCCTCGCCCATGAAGTCGCGCACGAGCCGGGCGGTGCCCTCGCCGGTCTTCAGCGCGACATTGCCGGTGAAGCCGTCGGTGACGATCACGTCCACCCGGGCGGAGGGGATGTCGCTGCCTTCGACAAAGCCGACCGCCTCGAAGCCGCCGCCGGGGGCGGCCTCGGCGATCATCTCGAGCGCTGCGCGCAGCTCGGCGCGGCCCTTGTGCTCCTCGGTGCCGACATTCAGCAGGCCGACGCGCGGGCGTTCCAGCCCCAGCCCGTTGCGGGCATAGGCGGCGCCCATCAGCGCGTATTGCAACAGGTCCTCGGCATCGGCGCGGACATCGGCGCCCACGTCCAGCATGACGTTGAACCCCTGCGGATTGCGCGAGGGCCACAGGCAGGCGATGGCAGGACGGTTGACACCCGGCAGCTTGCGCAGCCGCATCATCGACAGCGCCATCAGCGCGCCGGTGTTGCCGCAGGACACCGCCACCGTCGCCGCACCGCCGCGCACCGATTCGAGGGTCGACCACATGCTGGTGTCCTGCCCGTGGCGGACCACATGGCTGGGCTTGTCGGTCATGGTGACGGCGGCCGGCGCGTGCACCACCGTGCAGCGCGCCGCAAGGCCGGGCTTGCGCTGCAACATCGGGTCCAGCACCGCACGGTCGCCGTGGAGCAGGAAGGTGATGGTGCCGTTCTGTTCGGCCGCCAGCTCCAGCCCGCCGATGACCGCCGCGGGACCTTCGTCGCCGCCCATCGCGTCGACCGAGATCACGACGGCGTCGCTGGCGTGATCCCGTCGCCGGGCATGGTCCGGGGGTGCGCCGGGGCGCTCAGCCGTCATCGCATGCCCTCAGTCATCGCCGACCGATTCCTCGCCTGTTGCCGGTGCGCGCGCCGACGTGCGGACCCGGGGCGGACGCGCCTGTGGCACGTCGCGCGACGACCCGGGCCGGGCACGCCTCAGGCCGCGTCTTCGTCGAGTTCGACCTCGTCACCGCGGGCGATGACCTCGCGACCGGCGTACCACCCGCAGGAGGGGCAGACGTGGTGCGGGCGCTTCAGCTCGCCGCAGCTGGGGCATTCGTTGGGGTTGGCGGCCACCAGCGCATCATGCGAACGCCGCATGTTGCGGCGGGAGCGGGTGACCTTGTTCTGTTGCACGGCCATGGTGGGACCTCAAACTTGGCTGGATCGGATGTGTCGAAATCAGGCAGGCCGCACCGGACCCGCCGGGGCGGATTGAGTTGTGTCGGGGGGCCATACACCCCTTTGCCCCCCGCGCCAAGACGCACAGGCGGCGGTCGGCGCAAAATACTTTGCCGTGCGGCGCCGGCCGGGTGGCGCCGTCAGCCCTTGGTCATCCGGTCGCGCAGGGCCGCAAGCTGCGCCATCGGCCGCGCGTCGGCGTCGCGCATCGGCGTCGCGCCGGGCGCGGTGAACACCGCCTCGCCCACGGTTGCGCCGGGGGCGCGGGGGAAATCCGGCACCGCCAGCGCCAGCGCCTCGATCATCACGGCCGAAGGGTCGATCACCGACCCCAGCGGCTCTGCGTCGACATCCTCGGGCAGTTCGGCCTCGGCGGCGTCGGGCAGCGTCAGGTCGGGCAGGTAGCGGCGCACCACGGCCTCGTCGAGGCGGGTGGTCACGGGCGCGAGGGTCACGCCGCAGGGCTGCACCACCGTCGCGCCCAGTTGCGCCGACAGCACCCACCCCGCCGCGCCCTCGGGCGACAGCGTCCCGGTGAAGCGCATCTTGCGCAGGTCCGACAGCCCCACCAGCCCGGCGATTTCCGCCAGCGCGGCGCCATCGGGACGGATGTCGAACTGCGTCGGGCGCCGCCGCGGCAGGCGCGCCACGCTCAGCGGATGTGAAATTCCCAACGGCACGGACACCGTTGCGGTCTCGTTGTTCATCACGGCCACCCCTCCCACGCGAGATACACGGACACTTGACGGCACCACCGCGCATCACCGGCGGCTGTTGCCGTCCATCCCAGCTTGAACCGACACCCACCGTCAGATAGTCAGATATGCGAGCACTTGGTGCGGGACAAGGGGCACACATGGCGGCGCGGACGCCCGGGCACAGGCCCGGAACAGGGATCGAGCGGGCAGGCCGATGGCGGCGCGCGGGGCTGCTGGGGGCGGCGGTGGCCGTCTCGGCGGCGCTGGCGGCGTGCAGCCCGCAGATCCGCCACCATGGCTATGTGCCCGACGACTCGCTGGTCTCGGGCATCGAGGTCGGCCGCGCCACGCGCGACGATGTCGCCGCGGCCATCGGCCCGCCCCGGGCGACGGCGCTGGTGTCCGATGATGCGTGGTTCTATGTCGGGTCGCGCTGGGAACAGCGGGCCCCCCGCCCGGCCGTGGAGGTGTCGCGCGACCTGCTGGCCATCACCTTCGACGGCCGCGGCGTCGTCAGCAACATAGAGCGCTTCACCCTGCAGGACGGTCAGGCCGTGCCGCTGTCGCGCCGCGTGACCCAGACATCGGTGCGCGAGCAGGGGTTGTTCTCGCGCATCCTGAGCAATGTCGGGCGATTCTCGGCCTCGGATCTGGTGGACTGAGGCGCGGCGCCGCCCCGATGGGGGCGGCGCGGTGTCCGGGCGGGACCGTCAGCCCTCGGTGACGCAGTCCGCGATCTGCGTGGCAAGCGTGCGCATCAGCGTGGAATACAACTCCGGGCCGTACTCCATCTCGACGCCCGCCGGGTCCAGCATCGCGCCGACGCGGGTGTCGGTGCCCTCGATCACCGTGTCGACATGGCGCGAGGTGTGGTTGACCTCGGGAAAGACGCAGGCGATGCCGCCGTCGCTCAGCATCGCGCGCATCTCGGTCAGGCGCGCCGCACCGGGTGCCGCGGCGTCTCCCAGTGCGATGGTGCCCGCGACATTCACGCCGAAGCGGTGCGCGAAATAGCCGTAGGCGTCGTGGAAGACGACGATCGGGGCATCGCCCACCGGGGCGAGGGTGGCGCGGACCTCGTCCTCCAGCGCCACGAGGGCCGCCTGCGCGGCGTCGGCATTGGCGGCATAGATGGTGGCATTGTCGGGGTCGAGCGCCGACAGATCCGCCGCGATCGCACCGAGCCACACGGAGGCGTTGCGCGGATCGAGCCAGGCGTGCGGGTCGGTGCCGTCGTGGGCGTGATCGTGCCCGTGATCGTCGTGGTCATGCCCGTGGTCGTCATGGGCGTGGTCGTCGTGGTCGTGGTCATGAGCGTCCGCATGATCATCATGGTCGTCGTCATGGCCATGCGCTTCCGCGTGGTCGTCGTGGTCATGTGCGTGATCATCTTCGTGATCGTGATCGTGATCGTGATCGTCATCGTGGTCGTCGTCATGGTCATGCGCGTGGCCGTCGGCAAAGGCCCGCAGCGTCACGCCCTCCACATCCAGAAGCGTCAGCACCCGGCCCGACGTCCCCGTCCCCTCGATCGCGCGCCCCATCCATGGCGCCAGCTCCGGACCGACCCAGATAACGGCATCGGCGCTCGCGATCGCCTGGGCCTGCGACGGGCGCAGCTGGAAGCTGTGGGGGTCGCCGCCGCGATCCAGCAGCAGCGTCGGCGTCCCGAGATCGCCCATCACCTGCGCCACAAGCGAATGGACCACCGGCGTGTCGGCGACCACGGCGGGCACCTGCGCCCACGCCGGGGCCATGGCAAGCGTCGTGAAAGTGGTGCTAAGGAGAAGCGCGCGTGGGGTCATGGGGTCGTCCCTTGTGCTGGTGAACATCGCGCGCCATATCATATGTTATACCATTACAGTCAAGGGAGCCCGCCATGACCGTGACCGCCGGGGATACCCCCAGGGCCGACCTTGCCTTCTGCCGGCACGACCATGCCCGCTGCACCGCCACCGCGCTGGCCCAGGCCGAGGCGCATGCCGCCGCCGAGGGCTTGCGCCTGACGCCGGTGCGCCGGCGCGCGCTGGAGATCCTGCTGGAGGCGCACCGCGCGATGGGCGCCTACGAGGTCCTCGACCGGCTGGCGGCCGAGGGGTTCGGCCGCCAGCCCCCGGTGGCCTATCGCGCGCTGGATTTCCTGGTGTCGGGGGGGCTGGCGCACCGGGTCCAGCGCCTCAATGCCTATGTCGCCTGCCTGCATCCGGCCCATGACCATGCGCCGGTGTTCCTGATCTGCCGATCCTGCGATGCGGTGGCCGAGGCCGCCGGCGCCCGCGTGCGCAGCGTGCTGGAGGCCGGAGCGGCCGAGGCGGGCTTTGTCGTGGAGCGTGCCAGCGTGGAGGCCGTCGGCCTGTGCCCGACCTGCCGGGCCCGGGCGTGAGCGCGGCACTCATCACCGCGCGCGGGCTGGCGGTTGCGTTCGGCGGCGGGCCGGTGCTGCGCGACGTCGATCTGGAGGTCCGCGCCGGCGAGATCGTGACCATCGTCGGCCCCAACGGTGCCGGCAAGACCATCCTGTTGCGCGCCCTGCTGGGCATTCTGCCGCCGGCGCGCGGGCGGGTGACGCGGCGCGCGGGGTTGCGGGTGGGATATGTGCCCCAGCGGCTGCACATCGACGCGGCGCTGCCGATGCCGGTGCGCCGGTTCCTGTCGCTGCCGCGCCGGCAGGGTGCCGCCGTACAGGCGCGCGTGCTGGAGCGGGTCGGCGTGCCGGGGATCGAGGGGCAGCCGATGACCACCCTCTCGGGCGGGCAGTTCCAGCGCGTGCTGCTGGCGCGCGCGCTGCTGGCGGAGCCGGAGCTTCTGGTGATGGACGAGCCGACGCAGGGCCTCGACCAGCCCGGGACGGCCGCGTTCTACCGGCTGATCGCGGCGGTGCGGGCCGAGCTGGGCTGCGGGGTGCTCTCGGTCAGCCATGACCTGAATGTGGTGATGAGCGCGTCGGACCGGGTGATCTGCGTCAACGGCCACATCTGCTGCGAGGGCACGCCGCAGGCGGTGCTGGACGCGCCGGAATACCGCAAGCTGTTCGGGCTGGGCACCGGGGGGGCGCTGGCGCTGTATCGCCACCACCACGACCACGCCCACGACCACGGCGGCGTGGCCGAGCCGGCGGCGCTGGAGCCCGAACGCGTCCGCGACCGCGAGGTGGGATGATGGGGCTGCTGGACGATTTCATGGTGCGCGCGCTTCTGGCGGGGCTGTGCGTGGCCGCGGCCACCGGGCCGCTGGGGTGCTTCGTGGTGTGGCGGCGGATGGCGTATTTCGGCGATGCCACCGCGCATGCCGCGATCCTTGGCGTGGCGCTGGCGCTGGCGTTTTCCATCTCGATCTTCATCGGCACGCTGGGGGTGGCGCTGGCGATGGCGCTGGCGATCGCCGCGCTGACGGGGCGAGGCTGGGCGGTGGACACCACGCTGGGGGTTCTGGCGCATTCGGCGCTGGCGTTCGGGCTGGTGGCGGTGTCGTTCCTGCCCAATGTGCGGGTGGACCTGAGCGCGTTTCTGTTCGGCGATATCCTGGCCGTCAGCCGGCACGACCTGGCGGTGATCGCGGGCGGGTCCGCGCTGGTGGTGGGGCTGATGGTCTGGCGCTGGTCGGCGCTGCTGACGGCCACCGTGTCCGAGGATCTGGCCCATGCCGCCGGCCTGCGGCCCGCGCGCGAGCGGCTGGTGCTGACGCTGGCGCTGGCGGTGGTGGTGGCAGTGGCGCTGAAGGTGGTGGGGGCGCTGCTGATCGCGGCGATGCTGATCGTGCCGGCGGCGGCGGCGCGCAACTTCGCCCGCTCGCCCGAGGCGATGGCGGTCTGGGCGGTGGCGATCGGTGCGCTGTCGATCTGGGCCGGGCTGCGGGCCTCGCTGATCTGGGACACGCCGGCGGGGCCGTCCATCGTGTCGGTCGCGGCGGTGGCGTTCGCGCTGTCGCTGTCGCTGGGGGCGCTCATGCGGCTGCGCTAATCCTGCGGCTGCATTTCAGGTTCACCCCCGCCGCGCGCCCCGCTATCGTCGCCGCGCAAATTCAGCGGAGGCGGCATGGCGGAGACCTTCATCGGCGTGATCGGCGGCTCGGGTGTCTATGGCATCGACGGGCTGGAGGGGGCGGAGTGGCGCGCGGTCGCCACCCCCTGGGGCGACCCGTCCGACCAGATCCTGGTGGGGCGGCTGGGGGGCGTGCCCATCGCCTTTCTGCCGCGCCACGGGCGCGGCCATGTGCACACCCCCACCACCGTGCCGTACCGTGCCAACATCGACGCGCTCAAGCGGCTGGGGGTGACGGACGTCATCGCCGTGTCCGCCTGCGGGTCCTTCCGCGAGGAGATGGCGCCGGGCGATTTCGTGCTGGTGGACCAGTTCATCGACCGCACCATCCACCGCGAGAAGTCCTTTTTCGGCCCCGGCTGCGTGGCGCATGTCAGCCTGGCGCACCCCACCTGTGCGCGGCTGGCCGATGCGGTGGCCGAGGCCGCCGCGGCCGAGGGTATCCGCATCCACCGCGGCGGCACCTATCTGGCGATGGAGGGGCCGCTGTTCTCCACCCAGGCCGAATCGAAGCTGTACCGCGAGGTCTGGGGCTGCGACGTCATCGGCATGACCAACATGCCCGAGGCCGCATTGGCCCGCGAGGCGGAGCTTTGCTACTGCCCCGTCGCCATGGTCACCGACTATGACAGCTGGCACCCCGATCACGGCGCGGTGGACATCACCGCCATCGTGGCCACGCTGACGGGCAATGCCGACAACGCCCGCGCGCTGATCCGCCGGTTGCCGGGGCTGCTGGGGGGGGATCGCGCGCCGTGCCCGCATGGCTGCGACCGGGCGCTGGACCACGCGGTGCTGACAGCGCCCGAACGCCGCGACCCGGCGCTGGTGGCGCGCCTCGATGCCGTCGCGGGGAGGGTTCTGGCATGAGCGTCAGCGTCCGCGACTACATCCGCACCATCGTGGATTTCCCCAAGGACGGCATCCTGTTCCGCGACGTGACCACCCTGTTCGCCGATGCGCGGGGCTTCCGCATGGCGGTCGACCAGTTGCTCCACCCCTATGCGGGCCAGCGCATCGACAAGGTCGTGGGGCTGGAGGCGCGGGGCTTCATCCTGGGCGGGGCGGTGGCGCACCAGCTCGGCACCGGCTTCGTCCCGGTGCGCAAGAAGGGCAAGCTGCCGGGCACGACGATCGCGCAGGACTACACCCTGGAGTACGGCGAGGCGGTGGTGGAGGTGCACGACGACGCGCTGGCCCCCGGCCAACGGGTGCTGCTGGTCGACGACCTGCTGGCGACGGGGGGCACCGCCGAGGCCGGCATCCGCCTGATCGAGCGGCTGGGCGCCGAGGTGGTGGGCTGCGCCTTTGTCGTGGACCTGCCGGACCTGGGCGGGCGCAAGCGGCTGGAGGCGCTGGGCATGGACGTGCATGCGCTGTGCGACTTCGACGGGCACTGAAACGCAAACGGCCGGCACCCAGGGGTGCCGGCCGGTCGCAGATCCAGCGCGTGCGGCTGATCCCGCGCGCGTCCTTCCTCAGACGTTGAGGGACTTGGCGAGGTACTGGTCCACCTTCTCCAGATACCCCATGGTCGTCAGCCACTTCTGATCCGGGCCGACCAGCAGCGCGAGGTCCTTGGTCATGTGGCCGTCCTCGACCGCCTGCACGGTGACCTTCTCCAGCGTCTCGGCAAAGGTCTTGAGCGCGTCGTTGCCGTCGAGCTTGGCGCGGTGCTTGAGGCCCCCCGTCCAGGCGAAGATCGAGGCGATGGAGTTGGTCGAGGTCTCCTTGCCCGCCTGGTGCTGGCGATAGTGGCGGGTGACGGTGCCATGCGCCGCCTCGGCCTCCACCGTCTGGCCGTCCGGCGTCATCAGCACCGAGGTCATCAGGCCGAGAGAGCCGAAGCCCTGCGCCACCGTGTCGGACTGCACGTCGCCGTCATAGTTCTTGCAGGCCCAGACATAGCCGCCCGACCATTTCATCGCGCAGGCCACCATGTCGTCGATCAGGCGGTGCTCGTAGGTGATGCCGGCGGCCTTGAACTTGTCCGCGAACTCCTCCTCATAGACCTTCTGGAACAGGTCCTTGAAGCGGCCGTCATAGGCCTTGAGGATGGTGTTCTTGGTGGAGAGATACACCGGCCAGCCCTTGACGAGGCCATAGTTCATGGACGCCCGGGCGAAGTCGATGATCGACTGGTCGAGGTTGTACATCGCCATGGTGACGCCCGCGCCGGGGGCGTCGAACACCTCGCGCTCGATGACCTCGCCATCCTCGCCCACGAACTTGATCGTCAGCTTGCCGGGGCCGGGGAAGCGGAAATCGGTGGCACGGTACTGGTCGCCAAAGGCGTGGCGGCCGACCACGATGGGCTGGGTCCAGCCGGGCACGAGGCGCGGCACGTTGCGGCAGATGATCGGCTCGCGGAAGATCACGCCGCCGAGGATGTTGCGGATGGTGCCGTTGGGCGAGCGCCACATCTGCTTGAGGCCGAACTCCTCCACCCGCTGCTCATCCGGCGTGATGGTGGCGCATTTCACGCCGACGCCGTACTTCTGGATGGCGTGGGCGGCATCGACGGTGATCTGGTCGTTGGTGCGGTCCCGCTCCTCGATCCCCAGATCGTAGTACTTCAGGTCGATGTCGAGGTAGGGCAGGATCAGCTTCTGCTTGATGAAATCCCAGATGATCCGGGTCATCTCGTCGCCGTCGAGCTCGACGACGGGGTTTTCTACCTTGATCTTCGACATGGGCAGTCCTCCGCGCGGGGGTGGGTGTTTGCGGGTGTCATAGCGGCAAACCCGCCGCGTGGGAAGATGGTATGCGGAGGTATACGGCTATGCCGCAGCTTCCGCTGCGCCTCAGCGCGATGTCTCGCCGAGGCGGCGCTTCACATAGGCCGACACCATCGCCATCGTCGGGTCCATGTGGGGGTCCTCGAAGAAGTGGCCGGCGCCGTCGATCTGCTCGTGGGTGATCGTGATGCCCTTCTGCTCGTGCAGCTTGGCCACCAGCGCCTCGGTGTCGCGGGGCGGGGCGACGCGGTCGGCGGTGCCGTTCACGATCAGCCCCGACGCGGGGCAGGGCGCGAGGAACGAGAAGTCATAGAGGTTGGCCGGCGGCGCCAGCGAGATGAAGCCCGAGATGTCGGGGCGCCGCATCAGGAGCTGCATCCCGATCCAGGCGCCGAACGAGAACCCGGCAACCCAGCAGTGCTTGGCGTTCTGGTTGTTGGCCTGGAGCCAGTCGAGCGCGGAGGCCGCGTCCGACAGCTCGCCGATGCCCTGGTCGTATTCACCCTGGCTGCGGCCGACCCCGCGGAAGTTGAACCGCAGCACCGCAAAGCCCAGCTTGTGGAAGGTGTAGTGCAGGTTGTAGACCACGCGATTGTTCATGGTGCCGCCGAACTGCGGATGCGGATGCAGCATCAGGGCAATGGGCGCGTCGCGTTCGGGCTGGGGATGATAGCGGCCTTCGAGGCGGCCGTCCGGGCCGGCAAAGATCACTTCGGGCATGCTTGCGGCCTGTCTTTCCTTGGAGCGGCGGACGGGGGTGCGTTGACCGCAGGGCCCCGCGTGCCTAGAACGTTTCTAAGCCGGCATCGGGACGGCGCCGGCGCTCGGGTTCACGTAAGCGGCACCGCGTCGCAGGTCAACGTGGGCGGGGCGGGAAAATGCGGCCCGCCACGGGTCGGCGCTGGGAGGCGATGGGGATGAAGCTGTCCACCAAGGGGCGGTATGCGATGGTCGCGCTGGTCGATCTGGCGCTGGCACCGGAGGGGGCGCTGGTGTCGCTGGCGGAGGTGTCGCGGCGCCAGAATGTCTCGCAGCCATATCTGGAGCAGTTGTTCGTGAAGCTGCGGCGCGCAGGGCTGGTGGAGTCGGTGCGCGGGCCGCAGCTTCACGAACAACTGCTCCAGATATGG
>NZ_NHSD01000299.1 GCF_016653255.1 Rhodobaculum claviforme | reverse complement strand
GGGGGTGTGGGCGCCGGGGCGATGGCCGTGGGCCTCGAACCGCGCAAGGCGGCGGGCCTCGGCCTCGTTGCCGTTGACGGGGAAGGTGTCGTAGTTGCGCCCGCCCGGATGGGCCACGTGATAGACGCAGCCTGCCAGCGGACGCCCCGACCAGGTGTCGAAGATGTCGAAGGTCAGCGGCGCGTCCACCGCCAGCACCGGATGCAGCGCCGCCGAGGGCTGCCACGCCTTGAAGCGCACGCCGCCCACCGACACCCCGGGGCCGACGCCGCGCATCGGCAGGGCGCGGCCGTTGCACACCACGGTGTAGCGATCGGAATCCCCCCCCTCCAGCCGCGCCTGCAGCCGTTCGGTGGAGCTGTCGGTGTAGCGCACGGTGCCGCCGATGGCGCCGGTCTCGCCCAGCACATGCCACGGCTCCAGCGCCTGGCGCAGCTCCAGCCGGACGCCCTCGGCCTCGACCTCGCCGCAGAAGGGGAAGCGGAACTCGCACTGGGCCTGGAACCACTCGGGGCGCATGTCGAAGCCGTGGTCGCGCAGGTCGTCCAGCACCTCCAGGAAGTCCGCCCAGACGTAGTGCGGCAGCATGAAGCGGTCGTGCAGCGCGGTGCCCCAGCGGCTGAGGCGGCCCGTCGCGGGGGTGGCCCAGAACCGCGCGATCAGTGCGCGGATCAGCAGTTGCTGGGCGAGGTTCATGCGCGGATGCGGCGGCATCTCGAAGCCGCGGAATTCGACCAGCCCCAGCCGGCCGGTGGGCCCGTCGGGGGAGTAAAGCTTGTCGATGCAGATCTCGGCGCGGTGGGTGTTGCCGGTCACATCCGTGAGGATGTTGCGCAACAGCCGGTCGGTCAGCCACGGCAGCGGCTGCGGCGCACCCGGGCCGGGGATCTGCGCAAGCGCGATCTCCAGCTCGTACAGCTCATCATGGCGGGCCTCGTCGATGCGGGGCGCCTGGCTGGTCGGGCCGATGAACAGCCCCGAGAACAGATACGACAGCGACGGGTGCCGGTTCCAGTGCAGCACCAGCGATTTCAGAAGGTCCGGCCGGCGCAGGAACGGGCTGTCGTCGGGCGTGCGGCCGCCCACGACGACGTGGTTGCCGCCCCCGGTGCCGGTGTGACGGCCGTCGATCATGAACTTGTCGGCGCCGAGGCGGGTCTGCCGGGCTTCCTCATACACGGCTTCGGTGGTGGCGACGCAGTCGTCCCAGCTGGAGGCCGGGTGGATGTTGACCTCCAGCACGCCCGGATCGGGGGCCACGCGGACGACGTTCAGGCGCGGATCGTGCGGGGGCGCGTAGCCCTCGATCCGGATCGGCAGCTTGAGGCGCGTCGCGGCGGCCTCGGCGGCGCGCAGCAGGTCGAGGTAATCCTCCAGCTCCTCCACCGGGGGCATGAAGACGCAGGCGACGCCGCCGCGCACCTCCACCGCCACGGCGGTGCGGACCGCGCCATCGACCTCGTCGGCGCCGCCGGGCGGGGCGGGCGGGGTGGCGACGAAGGACGCCATGGGCTGCGTGCGCCGTTCGGGCGTGGGCGCCACGGGGTCGGCCAGTGGCGCACGCGGCACGGTAGGATCGGCCGGGTTGATGTAGGGATACGCGGCGGGCGGCACGAACGGCAGGCTGCCCAGCGGCAGCCGGTAGCCGAGCGAGCTGTCCCCGGGCACGAGGAACACATGGCCCCGCCGAAGCTGCCACCGCTCGGTCCGCCAGCGCCGGTCGACCGAGCGCCCCTGCCATGCCTGCACCGGCAGCACGAAGCCCGCGGGCTTCGTCAGGCCGCGCGCGAACACGCTGGCCATGCGGTGGCGGGCCTCGGCGTCCTCCAGCTCGGGGTTGTCGGGGGTGACGTTGGGGGGCAGCTGCGCCTCTTTCAACAGCCACTCGCCGGGGTCCTCATAGGCGGGCAGAATGCAGCCTTCGTCCACCTCCAACTCCGCCGCAATCTCGCGCAACAACTCCTGCGCGGGCAGCGGGTCGCCCGCGTCGCCCTCCGGGTCGGGGGCGATCAGCGCGGGGTCGGACCAGATCGGCTTGCCGTCCACCCGCCAGTACAGCGAATAGGTCCAGCGCGGCAGCGTCTCGCCGGGGTACCACTTGCCTTGCCCGTGGTGGATGAACCCGCCCGGCGCGAACCGCCCCGCCAGCCGCCGGATCAGCCGGTCTGCCAGCGCGGGCTTCATCGGGCCGGTGGCGTCGGTGTTCCACTCCGCGCTCTCGAAGTCATCGATGGAGACGAAGGTCGGCTCTCCGCCCATCGTCAGGCGCACGTCGCCCGCCGCAAGTGCGGCATCGACCTTGTGACCCAGCGCATCCAGCGCGGCCCAGCTGTCGTCGGAAAACGGCCGGGTGATGCGCGGATGCTCGGCCACGCGCGTGACCGTCATGTCGAAGGCGAAATCGACATTGGCCGAGGTCGCGGTGCCCGAGATCGGTGCTGCGGTGCGGTAATGCGGCGTGGCCGCCAGCGGGATGTGGCTTTCGCCCGCCAGCAACCCCGAGGTCGGGTCGAGGCCGATCCACCCCGCGCCGGGCAGGAACACCTCGGCCCAGGCGTGCAGATCGGTGAAATCGACCTCCGTGCCCGAGGGGCCATCGAGCGCCTTCAGGTCGGGCGCGAGCTGGATCAGGTATCCCGACACGAAGCGCGCGGCATACCCCAGATGCCGCAGCGCCTCCACCAGCAGCCAGGTCGAATCGCGGCACGAGCCCCTGGCGCTCGCCAGCGTCTCCTCGGGGGACTGGACGCCGGGCTCCATGCGGATGATGTAGCCGACCTCGGCCGCGACACGCGCGTTCAGCCCCACCACCATGTCCACCGTGCGCTGGCTGTCGGGCGGCACGGCGTCGAGGAACTTCTGCAACAGCGGACCGGCCGGGTCGGGCCGGCGATAGATCTCCAGATCCGCGCGCAGCTCGGGCGGGTAGTGGAAGGGCCAGGTCTCGGCCGCCTCCTCCACGAAGAAATCGAACGGGTTGTAGACCGACATGTCGGCCACGAGGTCGACCTCGATCTTCAGCTCGCGCACCGGCTCGGGAAAGACGAACCGCGACTGCCAGTTGCCGTAGGGGTCCTGCTGGTGGTTCACGAAATGCCCGCCCGGGCTGACCTTCAGCGAATGGCTGATGACGCGCGTGCGCGAATGCGGCGCCGGACGCAGGCGGATGATCTGCGGCCCCAGATGCACCGGGCGGTCATACTGGTAGTGGGTCAGGTGGCGGATGGCGGCCTTGATCGACATGAAACGGTCCGGACTGGGGATGCGTGGCGGTGACGGTCGCACGAATCACGCAGGCCCGCCAGCGCGTCGCGCCCCCGCACGGCACCCGACCGGCCGGGCGCCCATGCAATGTTCATGTTCCACGAAAGGGTTGGAGCGGGTGAAGGGAATCGAACCCTCGTCGTCAGCTTGGGAAGCTGACACGTTAATACCCCTAACCGTTTGTCAACGCAGCGGTTCAGGTAGTGACGCTGTAGGCAATTTGCAGGCTTGGAGCGGGTGAAGGGAATCGAACCCTCGTCGTCAGCTTGGGAAGCTGCTGCTCTACCATTGAGCTACACCCGCGACCTTGATCTGACTACCTTTTCGGCGCGTCGGCTTCAAGCGCAATCCGCCGCGTGCCGCTTCTGCTCATGCGCCCGTCGCGCTACCATTGCCGTATGGCCGACCGCGTCACGCCCGAGCGCCGCTCCTTCATCATGTCGAAGGTCGGACAGAAGAACACCGCGCCCGAGATGACCCTACGGCGCGCGCTCCATGCACGCGGGTTCCGCTATCGCCTGCACCGTCGCGACTTACCCGGAGCTCCTGACCTCGTGTTCCCCTCGCGCCAGAAGGTCGTCTTCGTTCACGGCTGCTTCTGGCACGGGCATGACTGTCGCTGGGGACGAGCGCCAAAGAGCCGTGGCGAATACTGGCTGCCGAAGATCGAGGCCAACAGAGTCCGCGACAACCTGGCCTTAACCAAGCTGAGCGATATGGGCTGGCAAACCTTCGTGGTCTGGCAGTGTGAGTTGCGCGACCCTGAGGCGGCCATCCAGCGCGTTGTCGCCTTCCTGAACGACTAGATTTCGGTGGGCAAATCGTCATGACCACGATAAGTTGCGCAAAACGCAACAACGGAGGGGCAGGATGACGCGGCCTATCGGGATCGACCTTTTCGCAGGCGCAGGCGGCATGAGCCTCGGCTTCGAGCAGGCCGGGTTCGATGTGGTCGCTGCCGTCGAGATCGACCCCGTTCATGCCGCCATCCACAAGTTCAACTTCCCAGACTGCAAAGTGATCGCCCGCTCCGTCACCGACTTGACGGGCGCCGAGATTCGTTCGCTCGCGGGCATTGGTGACCGTCAGGTGGATGTCGTGTTCGGCGGGGCACCGTGCCAAGGCTTCTCGATGATCGGGCAGCGCGCCCTCGACGACCCGCGCAACTCGCTCGTGCGCGACTTCGTGCGGATCGTCGATGAGTTGAACGCCAAAACCTTCGTTTTCGAGAACGTGAAGGGGCTCACGGTCGGCAGGCACCGCAAGTTTCTGGTCGAGTTGATCGAGGCATTCGAGGCCAGAGGCTACCGCGTGCGCCGCGAATGGAAGGTGCTCAACGCGGCCGACTACGGCGTCCCGCAAGACCGCAAGCGGTTCATACTGCTCGGAGCGCGAGGCGACACCCCGATACCCGATTACCCCGCGCAGACGACACATGCGGCGGGCTCGACGAACTGCGGCAGTCCGAGCGGCCCGACCTGCCGCGATGCGCTAGGCGACCTTCCAGACGCCGAGAGTTTCGACGCCCTGCTCATGACCGACGAGGTGCCCGTCCAAGCGTTCGGCGAACCGAGCGACTATGCGAAGCAACTCCGCTGCATCGGTAACGATGCTTGGCACTTCGGGCATCCCCGCCTCTGGGATCCAGCGGTGCTGACTTCCAGCTTGCGAACCGACCACACCGAGATTTCTCGGCGCCGCTTCGCCGCAACCCAACCCGGCAAGGTCGAGCCGATCTCGCGCTTCTTCAAGCTGCCGCCTGACGGCGTGTCGAACACCCTGCGCGCTGGCACCGATGCCGCCCGAGGCGCGTTCACCAGCCCCCGACCGATCCACTATGCCTTCGCCCGTTGCATCACGGTGCGCGAGATGGCCCGCCTGCACGGTTTCCCCGACTGGTTTCGCTTCCACGAGACCAAGTGGCATGGGGCACGGCAGATCGGTAACGCGGTACCTCCGCCGCTCGCCCGTGCCATCGCGGGCAAGGTCATCGAAGCCTTGGACGTTCAGCCCACTCGCCCGACCGTTGCCGTTGCGCTGGGCGACACTGCCCTGCTGCGCATGGACATGTCGCAAGCCGCCGCCCACTGGTCGATTGACAACCCGATCGGGCGGCGGGACCGCAAGAGCGGTGCGACGAAGCGGAAGCAGCACGAGATCGAAGCCTCGCTCTAGCGGAAGGTGAACCGCCGAACTTTGACGATCTCGATTTCGTCAATGTCGGTGTGCGGGCTAAACTCGACTATCCAGACCGTGTTGAGGTCATCGCGCCACAAGCCGAGGCTGCGCACAGCGAGGCCCGGGATCGGTGCCTTCTGGACGCCGTAGGTGTTCAGGTTCAGCGCCTGAGACCACGACAGGTGATCCTGTCCGCCCTTGCCCGAGATCGGCACGATGGTTTCCTGCGTGCCGTCGATGCCCGCCTGAACCTCGTCGATCTCGATCTGGCCGTAGCTCACCGTCGTGCGGTGATGCCCTTGAATGGCCATGGCCTGAAAGCCGAGAAAGGTCGAGATCAGGTGGGCGTTGCGAACGCGCGTGAATACTGCTTGCTCGTCCTGACCGAGCAGCGCCGAGATAAACTTGGGGGTCTGATCGACCACGGGCTCCAGATCGGGATCGACTCCCAGTGCCTCGAAGTCGATCACGTTCTTCCGGCGCGTGCGCCGCAAGCGATACTTGCCCTTCCCGTTCTGCAACCACGTCATCGGCCCTGCCTGCTCCATCTCGGTCGGGAGGTTGCGGCGCGCGTCGTAGGTATACTTGATGTCTGGCACGTTCGCGACTTCGCGGTCGATGATGCCATCCGCCACTGCCTGCCGCATGGCCTGCCGCACGGTCTCCTGATCGAAGGGCAGTTCCGCTGGCAGCGTCTCTGCGGTGTAGCCCTTGGTCAGGTGGCGAAACAGGTAGACGGCGATCCGGTCGTACTTCGGGATGGCGAGCAATTCTTCGTTGGTCATCTGGGTCAGCATGGAGCACTCCTTCTTCTGCCCCGACCAGATACCCCACACAGCTTGCGAGTCAATCCACGATAGAACCTGCGACCGAAATTTCCGGTTGATCGCTCACCGGGGAAGGTCCGAATGTCGTGTCACGGGGCGCACAGAGCGCCCAGCATCAACGGAGTGACCGACATGACCGACAACCTCAGCAAAGCCGACCTCAACGCCCGCCTCGCCACGCCCCTGACCGCCTCGGCGCTCAAGAAGATCGCAAAGGCCGACCTTGTCGCGATGGTCGCGGCGCAAGAGAAGCCGCGCCAGCCGCGCACCTTGAAGCCGCATGTCTTCTGCCAGCCCGTGGCGGACGCCACGGAGGCGAAGGCGCTGAAAGAAGGCAGCAAGAAGCACCTGCTCGCCGCCGCCCTGCTGAACGGCGCGACGCTGGACGAACTGATGGCCGTCACGGGGTGGAACAAATCCACCGTGCAGAGCGCCTTTGCCTACGACATGAAGTCCGCAGGGCTGGGCGTCGAGCGCCGCGAGGACGGCCGCTACTACCTGCTGCTGCCCGCCGGGATGCTGCGCCTGCCCATCGCTACCGCCGACGTGACGCGCGCGGATGCGCTCGTGGCTGCCTGCCGCTGATCGACGGAGCCATGACCATGCGCCTTTCTGATCTGATCGAACGCCTCCAAGACCTCGCCGCCGAGTGCGACACGGACCCGGAGGTTCAGCTTGCCGTCCAGCCGTCGTGGCCGTTTGCGCATCGCCTGACGGATGTGGTCCTCGTCGATCTGGACGCGGACGACGACGAACCCCCGCACGAGACGACGGCCTACGCCCCACCGCGCATCGTCGTCTACCTCGGCGAGGGCGGCCAGGTCGGCTACCTGCCCGGCATCGCGAAGGCCGAACTCGGCTGGTGATCTGCCAGCGATGGCAATGTGCGACGGGCGGCCCACGGGCCGCCCGTTGCCATGTCAGAACGGCGCCTTGCCGTCGTCCTCAAAGTCGTCGGGCACCGGAGGGTTGGGCTCGTACTCGAGGATGGTGTTCAGCATATCGCGCAGCTCTTCGAGGGAGGGACGCATCGGCGAAGCTGCGAGTAGCTTGACGACTTCTGCCTCATCCTCGTCGTAGAGATTAAGCGTGTCGTCTCCGACGGATACTCCCACTTCCGCGCATTCCATATACGCAACAATGTGCAGCGCCCTGCGAATGGTCTCGTCCACCATAGCCGTCTCCTTTCGTGGCTATGATCGAAGGAGAGGACACCGGCCACGAACGGAGCCCAATCCCATCCGGCCGCTGGCTGCGGCAGAATTGGTCATGTCTGGAACTCCGTTGATGATGCGCGTGGGCTCGACCCTTTGCGCACCATCCTTTTACCCTTGATTCGGGCCGGAAGTCAACGGCTAAGTGTCTGAATCTCCTGCCCGTTTAAACGGTCTGACCACCGCTCTCGGCCTCCCCGCAGAGCGACGCGCAGCGCTGGGTGGCGCGAGTTCGCCCTACCGGCATAGGGGCCAACACCGACGCCCCCAGCGCTCCGTCAGCTCTCCGCAGCGCTCTACCAGTAGCCCCGCAGCGGCACCTGCCCGACATGCGCGCCGACCGAGCGATGGTCGGACAGCCAGAGGGCCATGGCGGTCGCCATGGCCATGTCGAGGTGGCCGTCTGCCATGTCGCCGTCGATCCGCAGGCGGCCGGATGCCGAGACCGTCATCTCGAAGGCTTCGAGCTCGGCTTGCAAGTCCGCGCGGCGGGCGAACGACCCGATCTTGAGCTCGCCGACATGCAGCGCGGAGTTGAGGTTGCCGAGCAGCAGATTGCGGGAGACGTTGTTGAACGTGACGCCGCGCTCGCGGGTTTCGTTCTCGTTGTCGCCGCCGACGATCTGCATCCGCGTGTGCTGGACGTTCTTGGCGTTCAGCAGATCGCAGAATGCGCGCCCCGGCCCCCCGGCGTCCACCACCAGATAGGCGCAGTCGGCCAACGCACGCTCCTGCATCAGGTTGCGCACCACCACGGCGAGCTCCGTGTAGGCCATGAGGGGGATGAAATCCGCCTTCACCACGACGCGACGCCGTGGGGCGAGCTCCTGGGCGTAGCGGGTCCAGCGCGGCACGCGCTCGTCGAGGATGATCGCATAGGCGTTGCGGTCGCGGCTCTGGGCGATGTCCAGCCCGATCAGGAAGCGGCGGTAGCCGGGCACCACCGTCACCGCCGGATCGTCGCAGGGCAGGATGAGGCGGTCGCCCTTCTGGACCAGATCAGCGAGTTGCATAGATGTCTCCCAATTCGAGCTCCGGGGTGTCGGTGAAGGCGCTCTCGATGGTGCGGGGGTCGAAGAAGGGCGTGCCGCCGCCACCCAGCCAGCGAAGCTCGTGCTCGACGGCGAACTGGACGGGGGGCATGAACTTCCGGTCGAATGTGACCTTCTCGGCCATGCGCGGGATGTCGGTGGACCGCGCCGTGATCTTCTCGATCTCGTCGTTCTCGACCCAGAGGCGATGGGCGAAGCCGCCCTTCCGGCCGGGCGTGGTGATCATGAGTATGCGACCACCGTCTTCCCTAATGGGAAGAGTGGCGTCGTATACTGCGTCCGGGATGAAGGCGCCTTCCTCATAGACGAGGATGCCGCCGTTCTTCACGCCCCAGCCGCGCGCGGATTCGCCGTCCTGCCCTGCGGGCACGCAGACGACGGCCGAGCCGTTTTCCAGCTCCATCACCTGCTGCGTGAGCCGGGTCTTTTGGATCGGCAGCGCCATCGCCTGCCACGCCTGCAAGCACTTCTTGAACAGCAGTTGCGACTGCGACAGCGTGGGCGACAGGATCAACACCGTCCGCTCGGGTGCAGCGACCGTCTGAGCCGCGAGCACGCCGGTGGTCTGGCTCTTGCCGATGCGACGTGACGCAAGGACCATGGCGAAGGGAGAGCGCGAGCGCAGCATGTCGCTCTGCCACGGGTCGCAGGGTGCGCCCACGACGCGCCGGAACAGGGCGGTCGGGTCCACCCGTTCTTCCAGCGTCCGCAGATAGAGGGCGAGGTCACTCAAGCCGCAGCCTCCGCGCCTCCACAAGCTGGCGGAAGGTGTCGAAGGCGTCGGGGTGGGCCTCGAACACCTCGAACAGCACGCCTTGCAGCTTCGCCCACTCGGGCGACTCGTTGATGGACAGGACGATGGTCGTCTTCTCTTTCAGCGCCGTGTAGGATTTCAGCAGCCGCTCGAACGACTGGCCCTGATCGCGCAGAAGCTGCGAGAGGGCGGGCGCGAGGTCTTCCACGTCGCGCCCGTCACCGAGGCGGTTCTTGAGCTCCCGATAGAGGTCTTTCTGCTCCTTGATGACCTCGCGCAGCCCTTTCTGGATGTCGTCTTGGGCCGCGTTGATCTTCTCGTCCACCTCTTCGGATTCCACCCGTTGCGCCTCGGCCATGACCACGCGGGCGACATCCGGGGTGCAGAAGGCGTCCTTGAAGCGCTGGATGGTGCAGTAGGACACGCCGATGCGCCGCGCGATCTGGACCATCGAGCGGCGGCCCAGCACAATGTCGCAGACGATCTCGGCATAATCCGCGCGGTTGCGGATGACGTTCGGCCGACCGCCGCCCTTTTCCTGCGGGATCGCCCGCTTGATCACGTCCATCCGCAGCGCAGCCATCAGGAGAGGGACTCCACCCAGCGCTTGAACCGCCGCAGAATTGGCATGGCCCACGGCCACTGGACGAGAAACTCCCCGAAGAAGCGCTGCTCATGGGCGCCGAAGGCGTCGAGCACGACGCCGCGCGCGACCTTGCGCTCCGTGATGCGGTTCTCCGGGTGGCGGTAGCTGTCGCGGACGAACTGATCGGCGACCTGATCGGCCAGCGTGTCGAGGTCCATGGTCAGCCCTCCCGCACGATCTGCAACGGTACGCCCGCCTTCTCGGCCTGCGCCTTCGCCGCGCGATAGATGGCCGGGTCGCGGGCCTGTTCGCGGGTGAGCTGGATCGGCTTCTTCGCGGCCGGGGGCGTGAAGGTCTGCGGCATGGTCGGGGACGGCTTGCCGACCGCTTCGAGAACCTGCCGCATCTGGTCGAGCAGCTCGTCCTTCTCGGCCGAGGCGCGGCGATGGTCCTTCACCTCGTCGAGCAGCTTGGTCGCGTTGTCCTTGAGGCCCGCGATCTGGCCCTCGACGTGCGGGGCCAGCGCCTCCACCAGCTTCGGCAGCGCCTTCTCGATGAAGGCTTCCATCAGGCGGGTGTTCTGTTCGTCTGCGGTCGTCATGTTGCATCTCCAGAATGCGAAAGGGTCGGCGCAGGTGAGCACCGACCCCTCCTTCGTCACCCTGGAGTTGCGGCCCCGCCTGCGCCGACATGATCGGAAGCGCTGCGGGGGCGCTCAACCTCAGATTGAGGTGGCGAAACGGTTATCCGAGGTAGTTGGCGAGGATGTCCACGACCTCGTCACGGGTGGAGGGGCGCTGATCGGTGGCAAGCTGGCGCAGGCGGACCTCGCGCCGTGCCTGTTCCGCGCGGCGCTTCGCCTGTCTGCGGCGCTTCTCCGCAAGCATCTGCTCGCGGTGCCGTGCCTGCCTTTCGACCGCTTCCCGCCTGTCCGCGACGATCTGACGGGCGGCCGCCAGCCCGGCCGCATTGCCGACGTGATCGAGCGGCGCGCGACCGTCCATGATCGCCAGCACCTTGTCGCGGAGGTAGTCGGGATCGAGACCGGCGGCGACCGCGAACTCTTCGCGCCGCCGCGCCCACGGCCCTTCCGTAGCCGTCAGGAAGTCGAAAGCATCCTCTCGGTGCCGCCGCGTGTCCCACTCGCCCGGTATCGTCGGGGTCAGCAGGTCTTGCACGGCCCGCAGGATGATGGCCGCGAACAGCTCGCGCTCGGCCATGTCACGATGCGACGGGCAGCCGCAGCATCGTCGCGCCCATGTCGCCGCCCTCGTCGGCGATCATCTCGCGCTCTTGCTCGAACGTGCGGTCGGGCGAGGCGACCTCGCCAGCTTGCAGGTTCTCGTAGAGGGTGCGGTGGCTGATGCCGCCCGACTGCCAGAGCTTGACCAAGCCCTCGATCTGCCTGCCGTTCAGCGTGGCCTCGATGAAGTCGCGGCTCATCTCGACATGGGCCTCGGTGGGCGGCGCGCCCACCCATTCCGCCGCGATCCGAAGCAGCTTGTTGATACCCGCCTCGACCGACACCACCGTGCCATGCAGCAGCGACAGCTCGCCCCGTGTCCGCTGCGTGGCCGTCTCGATGCTCTCATTCCGGTTGACCGTGGTGGTCAGCATCCGCGCGCCGAGCTGCGCCATGACCTCGATCTTCTCCTCCATAAGCTCTTTCATGGCGGAGACGCCCGCGCCCGTGAACTCGAGCATCCCGACCTGCGCGCCCTCGGGCAGCACCCACAGCGCCCCCGCGCCGATGGCACGCGGGATGCGATCTTCGGTCAGCGACCCGGACACCCACGGGGTCGGGGCCGAGGTCAGGAAGATGGCGTGCTCGCGGTCGCAGGAGTTGCGGAAGTGGGACAGTGCGACCCGGCACAGCCCCGAGAACGGCGGGCGCACGTCGGACGGCCGGATGCCCTGATGGCTGACCACCAGGAAGGGGATGAAGTCGAGCGCCCGGCCGTTCACCTGCGGGATGATGCCCTCTTCGATGTCCACGCGCTTCTCGGACGGCCCCTGACGGACGAAGCGGCGGATCTGATAGATCGAGTCCTCAAGGGCCAGCTCCAAGAACACGTCCGCGCCGTCGTGCCGCTCGTCTGTGGCCAGCACGACCCGGACCACTTCGAGCATCCCGTCCACATAGGCGGTCTCCACCTCGTCGATGTTCTCGGCATTGAAGCCGACGAAATGGGGCGTGGTCAGCGCCGTGTTCCCGGCCCTCGGGAAGTCGAGCAGCAGCCCGTAGCGACCCATGGCGAGGACTTCGCGCACGATGTCTTCCACCATGATCTGGAACGGGGCCTTGTCCACGGTGGCGCGCAGGCGCAGGGGTTCGAGGCGGGCGGGCAGGTGCAGGATGGGGTCTTTGCGCAGCGCGAGCCCCGTCATGAGGCGCAGCGTGGCCGCTGGCGCGTCGTAGAAGCTGCCACGGGCAAGATAGGCGACATAATCGTCCGGCTGCATGGCCGAAGGTTTCGGGGTGTAGAGCTGCCCCGCGTCCCTGATGGCCTGCTCGCCGTCGAGGCAGGCGCGGATCAGGCGGTATTCGGATTTCAGGCGGTCGAATCTGACACGGGGCATGGCATGGTCCTTCTGTTCTGGCGGCCCCCGGAGGGCGGGAGGCGCGCAACCCCAAGGGCCGCCAGTGCTCACGCGCGCATGTCGAACATACGGGGAACGGACGGGGCGGCGTTAGCGGAGTTTCAGGTGGAGCACAGGGCGCGCGTCCTGAGCGCCGCGTCCATGTAGGTCTGCTCGGCCGCAAGGAGGGCATGGGCGTGGCTGTCCGAGGGGTCTGCCTGCTGCACGACGAACGCGGCAAGCAAGCGACCGAGGGCTGCGCGGCGGGCGTCGGTCAGTCGGTCGAGCTCATCTTGCTCGGCCTTGGAGAGCAGGCGTGCGGGCGCGCCGTTGATCATATGAACCATGGGGTCTCCGTCTGCTGATGATGCTGCACGATGCACGGCGCGGGCCGGGGCCGTCGACCACGGTTTCGGATGGCGGTGGGGCAGAGGCGGGTGTTGGGGGGTCGGAGACGGTGGCAGAAATTTCTCCGACCGTGGGCCGCGGGATCGGCACAGAGATCAGGGGGGTCGATTTCTGATACCTTCGCCGCCATGTGCGATGCACGGGCACGGGCGACCACAGCATATTGTGCCTCTGCCTGTGCCCGCCGCAACTTGCTGCATACTGCGGCAGCGTTGATGCTCGGACAAGATACGTCATGCCAATGGGATCAAGAGGTTAGCGGCGAGTTTGTAGGTCTCTCGCAGGCAGAGCATCGTCGGCGCCGTCAGCGGCGAGCGTGCTCCACCTCGGAGGGAACCGCCCGAGTTCGGCGCAGCACGTCGCGCGACCCCACATCCGGGCTTGCCGGGCCACGTCCGGGGCGTCCGGGCTTGCTCGCGAAGCAGGGGCAGGCTAACCGACAGAGCGACCAGCCAATTCCGGGCTTGCCGGGCTTGCCGGGCCAGAAGTCAGTCAGAGGTCGCTCACGTCGCATCCATGGGTCAGGCCCCATCGCGCCCTTTCGCGAGCGTGGCTCTCTGAACCCCGTCGAAAAAGCCCGGAATCCCCGGCAAGCCCGGAATCCTCTTTCCAATCAATGATATGGAATGCCGGGCCAGCAACGCAAGCCCGGCAAGCCCGGCCGTGGTCCGGATTTCAGAACGGAACCTCGTGGTCCACGACCTGGCCCTTGTCGATGACATACTGCTGCTCTACGGCCTCAGCGTCGCCGCCGTTCGGATCGGCCTTGATGCCCGCGGGCGAGTCCGGCTCGAACGGCTGCCACGCCTCCGGCCCCTCGTGCGCCCGCCGCGTGATGGCCGACACCATCGACCGCAGCTCGGGCAGCGGCGGCATCTGCAAGCCGTCATAGTCCTTCCGACTGACGACCACCGGCGTGATGATCCCGCTGCTGTCCGAGCGCATCTCGACCCGCTTGATCTTGATGCACCCCTTCGCCGTCTTGGCCCCGAAGCGCTTGCGCAGATCGTTGGCGAGCGACTGCTGCGACGACCACCTGCCGCCCCGCTCCTTGACCCGCTCGTAGGTCGCCCCTGATGCGACCCGCCCGTCCCCGCGCAGATCGTCCGGGCACGTCCCCGTCTCGACCATGTGGATCAGCACCTGCAACAGCGGGTCGCTGCTCTCCTTGTCCTCGGCCTTCGCCGCCGTGTGATGCGGCACGCCGATCAAGCCCCGATCCACCTTGTAGTCGAGCAGGAACCTAAGCACCGCGCCCGGATCGTTCTCGACCAGCGCGTAGTAAGGTTCCCACCAGTCACGCGCCGCGCGGCTGTCCGGGTCGTGGGGGCAAACCGGAAGCGACTCGATGATCGTCCAGCGCCGGTCATCGTTGTCGATGGCGACCGCGTGGCTGTCGTTGGTGGTCGCGATGACCCGGAAGATGTTCGGCGTGGTGAACGACTTCCGATTCTTGGGCTCAAACGTCCAGTCGCGCGCCGTGATCAGGTTCTTGAGCATGTTGGCCTGCTGCGGCGACCCCGTGAAGAACGCTTCCTCGCACAGCAACACCGTCTTGCCGACCAGCAGATCGTTGAACTGCTGCCCCACCCGCTGCGAGTTGGTCACCTCAAGGGCGAGCTCGCCGAGGGCTGCCTGCACGCACTTGCCGAGGAACGACTTGCCCGACCCCTGCGGCCCCCGGATCGCGAGGCCCGACCCCGGCCGCGCCGACCACGGCCGCTGCACGGCGTCCGCGACGAAGGTCAACACCCAGTGGGCGAGGTCCGTGTCGCCACGGCACAGAATCTCGACCACATACTTCTCGAACAGCGACGCATCGCCCGAGGTCGGCTCGACCGGCCATCCGCGGAACAGGTTGAACTTGTCGCCCGTGTAGCCGGGCGGGGCGAACGTGTAGCCGTTGAACTGCCGCCGCCCATCCCACTTCCGCCATGCGTTGCGCACGTCTTCCACGGGCTCGGTCAGGATGTTGAAGCTCTCCGTGTTGGACGGAAAGCCCGTCGTGGTGTTCAGAAACTCGACCTTGCCCTCCACATACATCAGCGCCCATTCGGCGTTGAAAGCCTCAAGCTTGCTGTCCGACACCCCCTTCTTCTTGCCCGGCCACGGCCCCTGATAGCCATGCCGAGTCGCGATGCGCCAGAACGACAGCGGCGAGTACTTCTTCGGCTTGAGCCCGTCCCACTGATCTTCGTCGCCCGGCTTGAACTTGGCCGACCCGCGCGCCCAAGCGACCCAGCGCTCCTTCGCCCATTCATCGTCCGCGCCGAACGCGGCGACGAGGGCGAGACCGGCAGCGCCCCATGACGTATAGTCGTCCACGTCATAGGCCTTGATGAACGCATCGAAGGCAGCGTCCCTCTCCCCTGCGCCCATCTCGGCTGGCTCGACCTCGTGCTCCGGCACGGGGACGAACTCCAAGGTCAGATCGTCGAGTGCGCACTGCTCAAGGGCTGCAAGCGTCCCGCGCCGCACGATGCGCATGGGCACGGACTCGCGGCCACACGGGATCGCCACGTTCTGCCATCCGTCGCCCTTCGGCAGCACCTCGACGCCATGCTCGACATGCGTGACCTTGCCCTTCGCGTTCCGCTTCTCGCCCTTCAGCTTGCCCGACGTGACCGGGACGAACTTCTCGCGATCCGCCTCGACTGACGACAGAATGGCCTTCGCGTAATTCCACAGCCACTTGGGAGGTCGCGCCTCCTTGAACACGAGCCAGATGTGATAGCCATGCCCGCCGCCCGAACGGAAGATCAGGTGCGGGATGCCGAGGGATTCGAGGTGGAGCGCGACGGTCAGCGTCGGCATGAGCGCGACGCCCCTCTTGTCGTGGTCGTCGAAGTCGAGCACGAGGCAATGGGATGCGGTGCGGGCAGAGCCGATGCACATGTAGACGCCAAGGGCCTGACCACCGTTCAGATGGTCGGCCAAGGCCTTGGCGGAGATAGGCCCGTCAATGGCCCGGTAGCCGTCCCCCGTGTAGCGCGTGTGGCGTTCCCCGTGCGTGAGGGCGACAAGTCGATTGATGATGTTGTCCATGCCGATTTCAGGATGGACCTGCATCGCCGGTTCAGCGGCGCGTCGATCTCGCCTATAAGCGAGTTATCCCATTTCCGACGCGATGCGAACGAGCGGGGCAGGTCTCAGCCCTGCCCCCTCACCTTGTTGGATTCCCTCCACGGGTCCGTCTGGCCCTTGGAGATGAAGGCCTCGAGGTCCGACTTCTTGTAGCGGATGCGACCGCGGCCTGCGCCGATGCGATAGTAGCGGGGGCCGAGGCCCTCGAAGCGCCAGTATTCGAGGCAGGAGACAGAGCGGGCCAAGTATTCGGCGGCCTGTCGGGTATCATAGAAAGGGTCACGGTCAGCCATGACGACATACTCCAGGGATTGGGTTGGAGCCGTCGCCTGCGATTGTGACCCCGTCCTCGCCTCCCACCATATGTCGTGGGGCGCCGTGACACGCAGGCTCTCCCCCGCTCGGGTTATCGCGGGGCAGGAGCAAGTTCGGATAAAGTAGTGCGGCGTTTTCGGGCTTGCAAGATTTTTCTTCACTATTGCCCTGACAAATCAGGTACTTGCGTTTAAACGCCCTAGACGTGGAGCCCCTTGCGCTCCAAGGCACTGACAACGCGGGTCATTGGCTCGCGGAGTTTTTCGTGGTCCACCACAACATAATGGGCGCCTGTCACGGAAGTCGGCGTGTGGTTCAGCAGGCGGCCGACCGTCTCTTCGAGCAGCCCGGCCTCCGTCACGCCCACGGTCGCGAACGTCCGCCGATGGGCATGGGGCGACCATGTGATGCGCGCGGGGCTCTTGAGGTGTTTCGCCTGCCGCCGCCCGTGAAAGACGTATTCCGACTGGTAGGCGCGCATGGGGTCGAGGATAGCGTGGTGCGCGTCGAGCAGGGGCAGGTCGAAGGCGCGGCCGTTCTTCGTGCTGGGCAGATGCAGATGGTCGCGGCGCACCTGATCCCAGCGCAGCGTCCGCGCCTCGTCGAGCCGCAGGCCCGTGAACAGCAGGAAGCGATAGAAGGCGGTGTGAACCTCGTTTTCCAGCCCTTCGATCTCGGCCTTCCAGCGAGGCAAGTCGCTTATGATGACCCCTGACGGCGTTTCCTCGTGCCACTCAATCGCCATGGTCGGGCATTCGGGCAGGTCATGCACGCGGCGGGCATGGTTGTAGATGGCGCGGAAGGACTTGAGGACATGGTTGGCCGCGCGCTCGCCGCCGAACTGGGTCTCGCGGCCGAGCGCATCGCGGCCGACGCGCGGCTCCGAGATGCGCCTGTGCGCCTCGACGGCCATGCCCTTCGTGATCTCGTTCAGCGGCAGGTGCAGCCAGCTTTTCAGATGGATTCGCATCTGGGTCTCGACCGAGGTGCGGTTGTGGTCGGAGCGCAGCTTCGGGCGGGCAAGGTAGGTCTCAAGCGCCTGCTCGAGCGTCGGTATCTTCGCGGCTGTTAGGCGACGTGCGGCGACCCCGGACGAGTGTTCGACGGCGAGCTCCATGGCGACCATGCGCGCCTGCCCCGCGTTGATCAGCGGGAAGGCCCCGATCTTCGTCCGCTGCGTGCGCCCGCGAACATCCTTCTGGAAATAGAAGGTCTTGCTCGTCTTGCCGGTGAACAGAGCGAAGCCGCGCACCTCAGTGTCCCAGTACTTCGCGTCGGGCTCGGCCGTGCGGCAGAGCGTGTCCGTGATCTTCTTCCTGTGTGCCATGACGCAACCCCATTGCAGGCATTTTGTAGGCGCGCCGTTGCAACTCACTCGGACACGCTGCCGCAACACAACGCGGTTTCCTCAGTGTTTTCAACCGTCTTGTGAGGTCTTGGGGTTTGCTTCCACTGATGTCATCAGTTTGGGAAGCTGCTGCTCTACCATTGAGCTACACCCGCATCGACGCGCAGCAATAGCCGAGGCGTGCACGCTTGGCAAGCCGCCGCGCGGCGCATAGGCTGGAAGGGATGTATGCGTATTGCCCCCTGCGCCCCGCCTCGCGCGGACAGCCATGAGCCTGCCGGGATTTGTCAGCCGGCAGGTCGCGTGCGGCGCGGTGCGGCTGTCGGTGCACGAGGCCGGGCGCGGCGATCCGGTGGTGCTGCTGCACGGCTTTCCGCAGACCCACATGACCTGGCATCGGGTGGCGCCCGCGCTGGCGGAGCGGTTCCGCGTGATCGTGCCGGATCTGCGCGGCTACGGCGCGTCGGACGCGCCCGCGGACGATGCCGGGCACACGGTCTATTCCAAGCGGGAGATGGCGGCCGACGTGGTGGGGCTGCTGGATGCGCTGGGGATCGGGCGTGCCGCCGTGGTGGGTCATGACCGCGGCGCCCGGGTTGCCTATCGTCTGGCGCTGGACCATCCCGACCGCGTCCGACGCCTGGGCATCATCGAGGTCGTGCCGACGGGCGATTTCTGGGCCGCGTGGCACGCCGATCTGGCGCTGAGGGCGTGGCACTGGACGTTTCTCGCGCAACCCGCGCCGATGCCCGAGCGGCTCATCGGGGGCGATGCGGTGGCGTGGCTCGACGGGCTGCTGGCCAGCTGGACGGGCGATGGCACGCTGGACGCGTTCTCGCCGGCCGCGCTGGCAGCGTATCGGGCGCAGATCCGCGACCCCGCGCGGCTGGCGGCGATGTGCGCGGATTATCGCGCCGGCGCCACCACCGATCGCCGCCTCGACGAGGACGACCGCGCCGCCGGGCGGCAGATCACGGCCCCGCTGCGGTTCCTTTGGGCCGAGGGCGGCTTTCCCGCCCGCACCGGGGATCCGCTGGGCCTGTGGCGGGCCTGGGCACCGCAGGTGACCGGCAACGCCTGCGTCGCGGGACACTTCGTGATGGAGGAGAACCCCGCCGCGGTCCTCGCCAGCTTCGTGCCGTTCCTGACAGAGGGCTGACCTCCGCGGACGCTGGCGGCGGCACCCGCCGCGCGCTACCTGCCGGAGCATGGACGCGCCCACCCCCCTGCCCCCCCGCCTTGCCGACTGGTTTGCCGCGCGCGGCTGGCGGCTGCACGACCACCAGGCCGCGATGCTGGCCCGCGCCGGGGCACCCGCGCTGCTGCTGGTCGCCCCCACGGGCGGGGGCAAGACGCTGGCGGGGTTCCTGCCGTCGCTGGTGGAGCTGGCGGCCGACCCTCGGCCACGGCTGCACACGCTCTATGTCTCGCCACTCAAGGCGCTGACGGCCGACATCGGCCGCAATCTCCGGGCCCCGGTCGACGAGATGGGCCTGCCCCTGCGCATCGAGGATCGCACCGGCGACACCTCGCAGACCGCGCGCCGCCGCCAGCGCGCCGATCCGCCGCATATCCTGCTGACGACGCCCGAGAGCCTTGCGCTGCTGCTGAGCTATGACGACGCGCCACGGATGTTCGCGGGCCTGCGCCGGGTGGTGGTGGACGAGATCCACGCGCTGGCCGAATCAAAGCGCGGCGACCAGCTGATGCTGGCGCTCGCGCGGCTGGAGCGCCTCGCGCCGGGGCTGCGGCGGGTGGGGCTGTCGGCCACGGTGGAGGACCCGCCGGCGCTGGCGCGGTTTCTCGCGCGTCACCCCGACGCGTGCGCGGTCCTGCAGGCCGACCCAGGCCCCGCGCCCGACATCGCCATGCTGGACACCACGCCCCCTCCGTGGGCGGGCGGGGGCGCCCGGCACGCGATCCCCGCGATCCTGGAGCAGATCCGCGCCCATCGCACCACGCTCGTCTTTCACAACACCCGCGCCCAGGCCGAGCTGTTCTTCCACGCGCTGTGGATGGCCAACGAGGACGCGCTGCCCATCGCCATCCACCACGGCAGCCTTGCGCGCGACCAGCGCGCCCGGGTGGAGGCCGCGATGACGGCGGGCAAGCTCCGCGCGGTTGTGTGCACGGGCACGCTCGACCTCGGCATCGACTGGGGCGACGTGGACCTGGTGATCCAGGTCGGCGCCCCGCGCAACGTCAAGCGGCTGGTGCAGCGGATCGGGCGCGCCAACCACCGCTACAACGCGCCATCGAAGGCGCTGCTGGTGCCCGCCAACCGGTTCGAGGTCGTGGAGTGCCACGCCGCCCTCGCCGCCGTGCGCGAGGGCACGCTCGACGGCGATCCGCGCGGACCCGGCCCGCGCGACGTGCTGTGCCAGCACATCCTCGCGACCGCCGCCGCCGGTCCGTTCGACGCCGACGCCCTGTTTGCCGAGGTCACGACCGCCGGCCCCTATGCCACCCTGCCGCGTGCGGCGTTTGACGCCTGCCTCGATTTCGTGGCCACGGGGGGATACGCGCTGCGCGCCTATGACCGCTGGCAACGCCTGATGCAGGTGGGCGGGCGCTGGCAGCTGCGCGATCCGCGCGCCGCGCGCACCATCCGCATGAACCTCGGCACCATCATCGACACCGAGACCCTGCCGGTGCGGCTGAAGTCCAGCCGCGGCGGTGCCCCCCTGGGCGAGGTCGAGGAAGCCTTCGCCACGACGCTCACGCCCGGTGACACCTTCCTCATCGGCGGCCATGTGGTGCGCTACGAATCCCTGCGCGAGATGGTGGTGGAGGTCACGCGCCAGCCCGGCCGCGATCCCAGGGTGGCGGTGTTCAACGGCTCGAAGTTTGCCACCTCCACCGTGCTGGCGCAGCGCATCCTGGCCATGTTGCAAGCGCCCGCCTGGCCCGACCTGCCCGCCCACACCGCCGACTGGCTGGCGCTCCAGCACAAGGTCTCGCGCCTGCCCGCGCCGGACCGGCTGCTGGTGGAGACGTTTCCGCACGAGGGGCGCCACCACCTGTGTGTCTTCGGCTTTGCCGGGCGCAACGGGCAGCAGACGCTGGGCCTGTTGCTGACCAAGCGGATGGAGGAAATGGGCCTCGCGCCACTGGGCTTCGTCGCCACCGATTATGCCACGCTGATCTGGGGGCTGGAGGCCGTGGCCGACCCCGCCCCCCTGTTCGACCCCGACCGCCTGCGCGACGGGCTGGATCAGTGGCTGCAGGGCAACGCGGTGATGAAGCGCACCTTCCGCGCCGCCGCCATCGTGGCGGGACTGATCGACCGCACCACGCCGGGCAAACGCAAATCCCCCCGGCAGGCGACATTCTCCTCCGACATCCTCTATGACACGTTGCGCAAATACGATCCCGACCACCTGCTGCTGGACATCACCCGCGAGGAAGCGATGCGCGGTCTCGTCGACTTCGGCCGGATCGAGGAGATGCTCGCCCGGGTCCGGGGCCGAATCGACCACATGGCCCTCGGGCGCGTCTCGCCGCTGTCCGCGCCGCTGTTCCTCGAACCTGGCCGCATTCCGGTCCACGGCGCAGGCCGCGAGCGGCTGGTGGAGGCCGCCGCCGAACGCCTCATGGCCGAGGCCGGGTTGTCCTGAGCGGCCCCGCCCGTGCCGCGCCCTGCGACCCGCTGCGCGGGGCGCCGCCGCCGAGGGGGCTCGATGCCCCCGACGGCGGCGATGCTTCCCACTTGCCGGCCGCGGGCGGGCCGGGCATGCACCCCGGCATGAACGCCCACGCCTTTACCCTGTCCGGCGCCCGGCTGCGCGCCTGCGCTTCCGGCGCGCTGCACTGGCCCGAGCGCGGGCTCGTGGTGGTGTCGGACCTGCACCTGGGCCGGGCCGAGCGGATGGCACGGCGCGGCGGCCCGCTGCTGCCCCCCTACGAGACCGACGACACGCTGGCGCGGCTGGCCGCCGACCTCGCGGCGTTGCGGCCCGCGCATGTCATCGCGCTGGGCGACAGCTTCGATGATCGCCGGGCGGCCGAGGGGCTGAGCGAACCACAGCGCGCGCGGCTTGCCGCACTGCTGGACGGTCGGGTCTGGGACTGGGTGGAGGGCAACCACGACCCCGGCCCGCTGGCGCTGCCCGGCACCCACCGGGCCGAGGTGCGCCTCGGCCCGCTCACATTCCGCCACATCGCCCGGCCCGACGCGACGGCCGAGGTGTCGGGTCACTATCACCCCAAGGCGCGGCTGGCGCTGGGGGCCGCGCGGGTGGCACGGGCGTGTTTCCTGATCGACGGCGCGCGGGTGATCCTGCCGGCCTATGGCACCTACACCGGAGGTCTTGCGACCGAGGCCGAGGCGCTGGCGGGCCTGATGGCGCCCGATGCCATCGCGGTGCTGACGGGCACGCGCGCCCATGCCATACCGATGCCCAGACGCGCAGCCCGGCGCCCCCCCACCCGCAGGATCTCCCCATGACCCCCGAACACGCCCGTATCGCCGACAGCTTTGCGCGCCAGACCTTCATGGCAACGCTGCGCGCCGATCTGCTGGAGGTGGCGCCGGGCCGTGTCCGCATCGCAGCCCCCCTGCTGGCGGAGTGTGCGCAGCAGCACGGTGCCGGGCACGCCGGGGTGACCTTTGCGCTGGGCGATTCGGCGGCCGGTTACGCCGCGCTGTCGGTGATGCCCGAGGGACGCGAGGTGATGACGGTGGAGATGAAGATCAACCTGCTGGCCCCCGCCACCGGCCGCCGCCTCGTGGCCACCGGAGAGGTCCTGCGCTCGGGCCGTCGGCTGGTGGTGGTTCGCGCCAGCGTCGTGGCCGAGCGTGACGGCGGCCCCGTCACCGTGGCCGAGATGCTGGGCACCATGATCCCCGTCGACGCCTGAGGCGCGCTCAGAGCAGCGCGGCCTGCACCGGCGCACCCCAGCCCAGATGCCACGCATCCCCCGCCCGGATGACCGGGCGCTTCATCACCACCGGCGCCGCCGCCAGCAGGTCGGCCGGCGCCGCGTCCTGCACCGAAGGCTCCAGAGCGCGGAAGCTGGGCGCGCGGCGGTTGACCACCCCGTCACCCAGCGCCGCCACCATCTCGGCCCATTCGGCGGCCGTCAGCGGCGCGGCCCGCACGTCGCGAAAGGCGACGGTGTGGCCCGCCGCCTCCAGCGCGCGGCGGGCCTTGCGACAGGTGTCGCAGGTGGGAATGCCGTAAAGCGTGATGCTCACCGATGCGCCTTGAGCTTGCCCAGGTCGCGATCGAGGGCGTTGCGCATCTTGTCCACCGCGCCGGTCACGGCACTTTGCAGGTTGTCGGCGGTGTGGGTGACCGCGGTGGGCTGGCGATTCTCCAGCCGGGCCTCGACCATGCAGCGCTTGTCCTCGGGGCCATGCTTGGGGCCGTTCTCGTCGCCGATGTGCACCTCGATGCGGGTGATGTGCGACGACACCGCGCCCAGTTTCGAGGCAATCACGCCCTCGACGAAGCGGACGACGTCCTCGCGGCCCTGAATGGCGTTGTCGGTGTTGACCTGGATCTGCATGCTCTTGCCTCTCGTTGGATCGTCCTCCGCAGGTATGCGGGCCGCAGTCCCTGCGCAAGTGTCAGCCGGCAAGCTCTCCGGCCAATGCGCGCTCGATCAGGGCGCGGGTCTCGTCCACCCCGTAAAGCGCGATGAACCCGCCAAAGCGCGGCCCCTCGGACGCGCCCAGCAGCACCTCGTACAGCGCCTTGAACCACGCCCGCAGCGGATCGAACCCATGCTCGCGGCCCACGGCAAAAACCACCGACTGCAGCGCCTCCGCCTCGGGTGCGCCGTCCCATGCCCGCAGCCGGTCGGCGAGATCGACCATCGCGGCGCGTTCGCGGTCGTCGGGCAGGCGGAACACCCGCGCGGGCGCCACGAAGTCACGGAAGTAGCGCACCGCCCCTTCGGCAGCGGCATCCAGATCGGGGTGCGTCGCGGGATCGGCGTCGGGCGCATAACGGCGGATGAAGCCCCACAACGTGGCCGCGTCCGACGCCCCCACCACGCTGGCAAGGTTCAGAAGGGTTGCGAAGTTCACCACCATGCCGCTGGCGGGCGGCTGGCCCGCGTGGATGTGCCACACCGGATTGGCAATCTGCTGCGCCGCGTCCTGGTCCGGCCAGGCGCGCAGCTGCTGGTGGTATTCATCCACCGCGCGCGGGATCACGTCGAAGAACATCCGCTTGGCCGTGCGCGGCTTCTGGAACATGAAATACGACAGCGACTCGGCCGAGGCATAGGTCAGCCATTCGTCGATGGTCAGCCCGTTGCCCTTGGACTTGGAGATCTTCTCGCCGTTCTCGTCCAGGAACAGCTCATAGACATAGTGTTCCGGCGCCCGGCCGCCGAGGATCTCGCAGATGCGGTCGTAGATCGGCGCGTTGGTGGAATGGTCCTTGCCGAACATCTCGAAATCGACGTCCAGCGCCGCCCAGCGTGCGCCGAAATCGGGCTTCCATTGCAGCTTCACATTGCCGCCCGTGACCGGCAGGGTCCATTCGCGCCCCGTCTCGTCATCGAAGGTGACGGTGCCGTCCTTTGCATCCACATGCCGGATCGGCACATAAAGCACCCGCCCGGTTTCAGGGTGGATCGGCAGGAAGATCGAATAGGTCTGCTGGCGCTCCTCGCGCAGGCTGGCCAGCATCACCTCCATCAGCGCGTCATAGCGTTCGGCGGCGCGCAGCAGCACGTCGTCGAAGCGGCCCTCGCGGTAGAAGTCGGTGGCCGAGATGAACTCGTACTCGAAGCCGAAGGTATCGAGGAACCGCCGCAGCATGGCGTTGTTGTGGTGCCCGAAGCTGGCATGCGTGCCGAACGGATCGGGCACCGCCGTCAGCGGCTTCTGCAGATGCGCGCGCAGCCCCTCGGGGTCGGGGACATTGTCGGGCACCTTGCGCATGCCGTCCATGTCGTCGGAAAAACAGATCAGCCGGGTCGGGATGTCGCTGATCGCCTCGAACGCCCGGCGGATCATGGTGGTGCGCGCCACCTCGCCGAAGGTGCCGATATGCGGCAGCCCCGAGGGGCCGTAGCCGGTCTCGAACAGCACATGGCCCTTGGCGGGGGGCGCCTTGTCGTAGCGCTTCGCCAGCCGGCGGGCCTCCTCGAACGGCCAGGCCTTGGAGGTCAGGGCGATGTCGCGCAGGCTGGACATGGTCTCTCCGATCGGGCGGGATATGAGGGGCGGGGGATATTGCGCCGCCCCGCCCGCGTCAATATTCCGTGCGCCCGGAGGAGCCGATGCCCAACACCCCGCTTGCGCTGTCTGCCGAGGATTGCCTGGTGGCGATCATGATCGCGGTGTCCGCCTCGGACGAGGAGGTCGGCACGCCCGAGTTGCTGGCGATCCTGATGGAGGTCAACCACCTGCCGGTGTTCGCCGACTATGACGCCGACCGGCTGGGCGGCGTGGCGTCGGTCGTGTTCGACCTGCTGGAGGAGGAGGAAGGTCTCGGCGCGCTGTTCGGCCTCGTGCGCCAGCACCTGCCCGAACGGCTGAACGAGACCGCCTATGCGCTGGCCTGCGACGTGGCCGCCGCCGATGGCCGGCTGGCGCAGCCCGAGCTGCGCCTGCTGGAGGAGATCCGCCACGAGCTGGGCATCGACCGCCTCCACGCCGCCGCGATCGAACGCGGCGCGCGGGCCCGGCACATGCGGGTCTGAGGCGCGCCGCTCAACCGTGCGCGGCGGCGATGGCTTCGGTGAAATCGGCCAGCAGCAGGTCGATCTCCTCCACCCCCACCGACACGCGGAAGAACCCCTCGGTGATGCCGAGTGCGGCGCGCGCCTCGGGTGTCAGGCCCCGATGCGACGACGACGGCGGGTGCGACAGCGTGGTGCCCACGTCGCCCAGCGTGGGCGCGAATGCCAGCTGCGGCGCACCGCGCGTCAGCCGGTTGGCGGCAGCGCGCCCGCCCTCGACCTCGAAGCTGACCATGTGGCCGCCGCGATCACCCAGCAGGGCGCGCGCGCGGTTGTGGTCGGGATGGTCGGGGCGCGTGGGATAAAGCACCCGGCGCACCCCCGGCAGCCCGGCCAGATGATCGGCCAGCCGCGCCGCGTTCGCCTCGGCCCGGTCATAGCGGAGGGGGAAGGAATAAAGGCCCCGCTCGGCCAGCCAGCAGTCGAACGGGCTTGGCGTCATCCCGGTGGTGATGGCGAACACCCGGATCGCGGCCTGAAGCTCCGGGTCGCGCGCGGCCACATAGCCAAGCGTGGCGTCCGAATGCCCCGCCAGCAGCTTGGTCACCGAATGGATCACGATGTCGGCGCCTTGGTCGAACGGGCGATAGCCGCGCGGGGTGGTGAAGGTGTTGTCGACCACCAGCAGCACGCCGCGGTCGGCACAGACCCGCGCGATCCCCTCCATGTCCGCCACCCGCAGCGTGGGGTTGGAGACGACCTCCACCAGCATCATCCGCGTCTCGGGGCGGATGGCGGCGGCCACGGCGGCGGCGTCGGTGGGGTCCACCAGATCGATGGCGATGCCCATGCGCGGCAGATCCTCGCGCATCATGCGCAGGCTGCGGCCATAGAGCTGATCGCCGCCCAGCACATGATCGCCCGTGCGGCACACACCCAGCAGCACAGCGGCCACCGCCGCCATCCCGGAGCCGGTGATGAGGCCACCCTCGGCCCCCTCCAGCCCGTCGATCATGGAGGCCAGCACATCGGCGTTCGGATGCCCCTCGCGCGCATAGGCATAGCCCTGCGTGCGCCCCTCGTACTGGGCATCGAGCGCGTCGGGATCGGCGGCGGCATAGACCACCGAGGGCTGGATCGGCGTGCCCACGGGGCGGCTGGCGCTGTGCGGCCAGGGCGTGCGGCGGACGAGGGTCTTGCGATCAGTGGTCATCGGGGGCCCTTTGTGGGGTGGTTGAAACGGGCAGCGTCGGGCGGCATCATGGCGCGCTCCGGCACGCAGGCAGTGCGCCCCCTGCGGGGCTTGCGGCGTCACACCGGACGCAGGCCCGCGGCGTAGCGGCGCGCGTTCTCGCGGTAGTGTTCGGCCGACCACAGAAGACGCTCGCGCGCGGCGGCGTCAAGGGCGCGCACAACCTTGCCCGGCGCGCCCATCACGAGGCTGCCGTCGGGGATCTCCTTGCCCTCGGTCACCAGCGCACCCGCACCGATCAGGCAGCCGCGCCCGATCTTCGCCCCGTTCAGGATGGTGGCGCCCATGCCGATCAGCGTGCCCTCGCCGATGGTGCAGCCGTGCAGCATCGCCTTGTGGCCGATGGTGCAGTCCGCCCCGATCACCAGCGGAAAGCCCATGTCGGTGTGCAGCACCGCGGTTTCCTGGATGTTGGTGCCGCGGCCGACGTGGATTTCCTCGTTGTCGCCGCGCAGCGTGGCGCCGAACCAGACCGAGGCCTCGTCGTCCAGCACCACGCGGCCGATGACGTTGGCGTCGGGGGCGACCCAGACGCCGGTGCCCAGCGTCGGGCGGATGCCGTCAAGCTCCCAGACCATGGCGGGTCTCCTCGAATTCCTCGTTGAGGGTGCGCACAAAGCCCGACAGCCCCGGCTGGCGGTCGCGGCGCAGCCGTTCGGCGGTGACGATGGTGGTCAGCCGGCGCGCGGTCTCGTCCAGGTCACGGTTGATCAGGACATAGTCGTATTCGGCCCAGTGGCTGATCTCGTCGCGGCTCTGGGCCATGCGGGCGGTAATGACCTCGGCGCTGTCCTGGCCGCGATCACGCAGGCGGCGCGACAGCTCGGCGATGGTGGGCGGCAGGATGAAGATCGACACGCTGTCGCGCGCCAGCGTGGAGTTGCGGATCTGCTGTCCGCCCTGCCAGTCGATGTCGAACAGCGTGTCGCGCCCGGCCTGCACCGCGGCCTCCACCGGCGCACGCGGCGTGCCATAGAGGTTGGAGAACACCGCCGCGTGCTCCAGCATCTCGCCGGCCGCCACCATCGCCTCGAACTCGGGGCGGGTGCGGAAATGGTACTCGCGCCCGTCCACCTCGCCGGGGCGGGGGGCGCGGGTGGTGGCCGAGACGGAAAACGAGATCCCCGGGTCCCACCCCATCAGACGGCGCGCCAGCGTCGACTTTCCCGCCCCCGACGGCGAGGACAGGATGATCAGGAGGCCGCGCCGCGCATCACCCATGCCGTCCGTCCCCTCCCGGTCTTATTCCACGTTCTGAACCTGTTCGCGCATCTGATCGATCACCGCCTTGAGGTCAAGCCCGGCACGGGTCAGCGCTGCCGACTGCGCCTTGGCGCACAGGGTATTGGCCTCGCGGTTGAACTCCTGCGTCAGGAAATCGAGGCGCCGGCCCACCGGGCCACCCTGCCCCAGCAGATCGCGCGCGGCCGCCACATGGGCCCGCAGGCGGTCGATCTCCTCGGTGATGTCGGTGCGCGTGGCGATCACGGCCAGCTCCTGCTCCAACCGCCCGGGATCAGCCTGCGGCGCCTGCGCCAGCAGCGCCGCCACCGCGGACGCCAGCGCGCGCGCCTGTTCGGGGCGACGCGCGGCGGCAAGCTCCGCCGCCGCCTCGCTCAGCGCGGCGATCCGGTCGACCTGCGCCGCAAGGATGGCGCCCAGCGCCGCGCCTTCGGCCGCGCGCGCGGCGCCATGCGCGTCCAGCAGCGCCGGCAGGTCCGCCAGAAGCGCGGCCGCCAACGGCGCGGTGTCAGCCTCAGGCGCGGCCGTCTCCAGCACCCCGCGCAGGGCCAGCACCTCGGCCGCACTGGCGGGCGCAAGGCGCACATCGGCCGCCGCGGCGGCCTCCTCGGCGGTGCGCAACGCCGACAGGACCGCCGACAGCACCTCGGCGTTCAGGCGCGGCACCTCGCCCTCGGCCGGGCGCGTCAGCCGCAGCGACAGGCTGACGGACCCGCGCGCGATCCGCGCGGACAGCGCCGCGCGCACCCCCGCCTCCAGCCCGGCGATCCCGTCGGGCAGCCGCAGCCGCAGATCGAGCCCGCGGGCGTTCACACTGCGCATCTCCCACTGCCACGAGACCCTGTCCAGCGCGCCCGCGTGCGTGGCAAACCCGGTCATGGAGCTGATCATCGCCCTGTCCTTTCTTCTTCCTGTCCACGCCCCCGCCGCCGGTCATGGCGCACGGCGGGGCCGTCATCCCTGCCCCGCGTCGCGCCTGTCCAGGAGCCGGCCCAGCCAATCGGGATCCATCTCGGGCACCGATGCCAGCAGGCGCGCGGTATAGGGCGCGTGCGGGGGCGCGAACACCGCATCGCGCGGGCCGGCCTCCACCACCGCGCCGTGCTGCATCACCACCACGCTGTCGGCGATGGCCCGCACGGTCGCAAGGTCATGGGTGATGAACATGTAGGCAAGGTCGAACTCACCCTGCAGACGATCCAGAAGCCGCAGGATCCCCTCCTGCACGATCTGGTCCAGCGCCGAGGTCACCTCATCGCACAGGATCACGCGCGGCTCGGCCGCCAGTGCGCGCGCAATGCCCACGCGCTGCTTCTGGCCGCCCGACAGCTCGGACGGGCGGCGGTCGATGTGGGCGTCGGGCTCCAGCTCGATCAGCGCCAGCAGGGCGCGCACGCGTTCCGTCAGGGCGCGGCCACGCAGGCCCAGGTACATCTGCGCCGGCCGGCCGATGATCTCGCGCAGGGTGTGCTTCGGGTTCAGCGCGGTGTCGGCGCTCTGGTAGATCATCTGCACCTGGCGCAGGTCGTCGCGCGTCCGCTTGCGGTGGTCGGGCGCAAGCGGGCGTCCGTCGAACAGCACCCGCCCCGTACGCGGCGCCAGCAGGCCCGTGATCACCCGCGCGGCGGTGGACTTGCCCGACCCGCTTTCGCCCACCACCGCGACCGTGCGCCGGGGATGGATGTCGAAGCTGACCCCGCGCAGGACATCGACCCCGCCATACCCCGCGCTGACATCCCGGACCGAGACGACCGCCCCCCCTTCGGACGGGGGGCGCGCCGCGCGCTCCAGGGTGCGCACGGCCCATAACGAGCGGGTGTATTCCGCGCGCGGGGCCGCCAGCATGGCGCGGGTCGGCGCCTCCTCGACCTCGCGGCCGCGCAGCAGGACCTTGATGCGGTCGGCCATCTGCGCGACCACCGCCAGGTCGTGGGTGATGTAGATGGCCGCCGTGCCGAACTGCGCGACGATGCCCCGGATCGCCGCCAGCACCTCGATCTGGGTGGTGACATCGAGCGCGGTAGTGGGTTCGTCGAAGATGATGAGGTCGGGCCGGCACGCCATCGCCATCGCCGTCATCGCCCGCTGCAACTGCCCGCCCGAGACCTGGTGCGGGAACCGCCAGCCGATGCGGTCGGGCTCGGGCAGCTGCATCCGGGCATAGAGGTCGACGGCGTCCGCCTCGGCCTCGGCGCGGGTCATCACGCCGTGGCGCACGGGGGCTTCGCAATACTGGTCGATCAGCCGATGGGCGGGGTTGAAGCTGGCGGCGGCGGATTGCGCGACATAGGCGATGCGCCGGCCGCGCAGGCGCCGGCGCGTGGCGTCCGGGGCCGCCCGCAGGTCGATACCGTCAAAGCTGATGGCCCCGCCCGCGATCCGGCAGCCGTCGCGCACATGACCCATCGCCGCAAGGCCCAGCGTGGACTTGCCCGCCCCGGATTCGCCGATCAGGCCCAGGACCTCGCCGCGGTGCAGCGTCATGTCCACGCCGTCGATGATCGGCAGCCATGCGTCGCCCGCGCGCCCCTCGATGCGGATGTCGCGCATCCTCAGCAGTTCGGCGCGGGCCATGGCGTCACTCCCTCAGGCCGCTGGCGCGGTGCAACTGCCAGTCCACCACGAAGTTCACCGCCACCGTCAGCAGCGCGATCGCCCCCGCCGGCAACAGCGGCGTCACGTCGCCAAAGGTGATCAGCGTGGCGTTCTCGCGCACCATCGATCCCCAGTCGGCGGTGGGCGGCTGGATCCCCAGCCCCAGGAACGACAATGCCGAGATCGCAAGGAACACAAAGCAGAACCGCAGCCCGAATTCGGCCACCAGTGGCGCGGCGGCATTGGGCAGCACCTCGCGGAAGATCAGCCGCGCGCCGCCCTCGCCGCGCAGGCGGGCGGCCTCGATGTAGTCCATCACCACGATCCCCTGCGCGACCGCGCGGGCGATGCGATAGACCCGCGTGGCGTCCACCGCCGCGATCACCAGCACCAGCGTCAGGATCGAGGTGCCGAAGATCGTCAGCAGCAGCAGCGCAAAGATCAGCGACGGAATCGCCATCAGCACATCCACCGCCCGGCTGAGCGCGCCGTCCAGCCACCCCCCCACCACCGCCGCCCACAGCCCCAGCGTGGTGCCCACCATGAACGCCAGCGCCGTCGTCGCCAGCGCGATCCCCACCGTGTTGCGCGCGCCATAGATCAGCCGCGAGGCCATGTCGCGCCCCAGATGGTCGCTGCCCAGCCAGTGATCCGCCGACCAGGGCGCGAACTGCACCGTGACCACCGCACGCTCGCCATAGGGCGCCAGCAGCGGCGCAAGGATCGCCACCCCCAGGTACAGCGCGATCACCAGCATCCCGAAGCACGCCGTCAGCGGCGCACCGCGCAGGCTGCGCCGCAGCGCGCCGCGGCTGAGCGCCACAAGTGCCGCGCGAAACAGCCAGGCCGCCGCCGCCCCGCCGAGCACGACCCCCGCCATCACCGCCAGAAGCGTTGCCACCCCCATGCGTCAGCGCGGATGCAGCAGCCGCGGGTTCGACAGCGTCGAGACCACATCCGCGGCAAGGTTGAGCAGCACATAGGCCGCGGCGAAGATCAGCGCGACCGCCTGCACCACCGCGATATCGCGGCGCGAGACACTGTCGACGATCAGCTGCCCCAGACCGGGATAGACGAACACCACCTCCACCACCACGACGCCGGTGATGAGATAGGCCATGTTGATCGCGACCACATTGGCGATGGGCGCGATCGCGTTGGGCAGCGCGTGGCGGGTGATCACCCCCAGTGGCGACACCCCCTTGAGGCGCGCCATCTCGATATACGGGCTGGCGAGCAGGTTGATGATCGCCGCCCGCGTCATCCGCATCATGTGCGCGGTCACCACCAGCGTCAGCGTCAGCGCCGGCAGGAAGGTCCGCCACAGCCGCTCGGACATCTCCACCCCCGCGGGCACGCGCGCCATGGTGGGAAACCACCCCGACTGGCCCAGCCACAGGATCAGCACATAGGCCACGAAGAACTCCGGAAACGAGATCGCCGTCAGCGCGCCCGCATTCACCCCCCGATCGAACACCGAATTGCGCCACAGCGCCGCCAGGATCCCGAGGCCCAGCGCCAGCGGCACCGCCATCGCCGCCGCATACCCCGCCAGAAACAGCGTGTTGCCGAAGCGCACGCCGATCATGTCGGCCACCCGCCGGTCGGGGTTGGCCAGCGAGGCGCCGAAATCGCCTTGCAGCGCGCCCGACAGCCACGCCCAGTAGCGCACCCAGAACGGCTGATCGAGGCCGAGCTGCCGGCGGATCGCGGCCACCGTCTCGGGCGTGGCGGACTGGCCCAGGACGGCCTCGGCGAAATCGCCGGGCAACAGCTCGGTCGCGCCGAAGATCAGGATCGAGATCGCCAGCAGCGTCAGCAGCCCGAGGGCCAGCCGCTGTCCGACCATGACGGCTATCTGACGCACGCGGTCCCCTCCGTGGCACGCCGCCGGTCGTCCCGCCGCCACCGGTCCCACCGCCACGGACCCGGCGGTTGCGCGCCGGGTCCGGGACCTGCGGGCCGGGGCGGGCCCGGGCATGCAGCCCCGGCCCGGTCACACCCGGACCGGGGCGCGGGGCGGATCAGGCGAACCACCAGCGTTCGATCGCGCGGAAGCCGTCGAGCGTGGTGTTCGCGCCGATCACCTCGGGGGTCATCACCCGGTCCGACGCGGCCATGACGTAGTTGGCGAACACCGGGATCACGGTGGCGCCTTCGTCACGGACGATGGCCTGCATCTCGGCATACATCTCGGCGCGAAGGGCCTCGTCGAGTTCGGAGCGCGCCTGCAACAGCATCTCGTTGAAGCGCTCATGCTCCCAGAAGGTCTCGTTCCATGTCGCGCCGCTGGCGTAGCCGGTCGAGAACATCCAGTCCTCGGTCGGACGCCCGCCCCAATAGGACGCCACGAACGGCTTCTGCATCCAGACGTTGGACCAGTAGCCGTCGTTCGGCTCACGCACGACATCGACGGTGATGCCCGCGCGCGCGGCACTTTCGGACACCAGAACGGCGGCGTCGACGGCGCCGTTGAATGCGGCCTCGGCGGCCGACAGCTGCACCCGCAGCGTGTCCACCCCGGCCTCGCGCAGGTGAAAGCGGGCGCGGTCGGGATCGTACATCCGCTGCTCCAGGTCATCGGCATGGAAGCGGTTGGACCGCCCGATCGGGTGGTCGTTGCCCACCACGCCGTACCCGTTGAGGATGGTGCGAACCAGTTCCTCGCGGTCGAAGGCGTATTTCATCGCCAGGCGGATGTTGTTGTCGGTGAACGGATCGGCGCGGCTGTCCATCGGGAACACGTAATGCTGCGTGCCGGGCACCGAGATCAGCTTCACCCCCGGCGCGCGCTCCAGCAGGTGCACGGTGTTCAGGCTGACGCGGTCGATCACGTCCACCTCGCCCGACATCAGCGCGTTCTGGCGCGCCGCCGCGTCGATGATGGCATAGAGCGCGATTGCGTCGAAATGTGCGTGGCCGTCCTTCCAGTAGTCATCGAAGCGGGCAAAGGTGGCCTCCACCCCCGGATCGAAGGTCTGCAAGGTGTAGGGGCCACAGCCGATCCCCGCATCGGGGTTCACCCGGCCGTCGGCCGCGGGCAGGATCGGCAGGTGGTAATCGGACATGATGAAGGGGAAATCGGCGTTGCCGGCCTCCAGCCGGAAGATCACGACATCGTCGCCGTCGGTGGTGATCTCCACGATGGGCGCGATGATGGGCTTGGCGGCGGATTCGCTGTCCTCACCCCGGTGGTGGTTGATCGAGGCCGCGACATCCGCCGCCGTCACCCGGGCGCCGTCGTGGAACCGGACGCCGTCGCGCAGCTTGAACGTCCAGGTGGCGGCGTCGGCCGAGGCCTCCCAGCTCTCGGCGACCTCGGCCTCCAGCGTGCCGTCGGCGGCCACCACCGTCAGGTAGTTGTGCAGGCAGGCACCCAGCATCTGCACGAACACCTGATCCCACAGCGCCGGGTCCAGCCCGTCGCTGGTCGATCCGTGCCCCAGCCCCAGGCGCAGCGTGCCCCCACGCTGCGGGGTGGCGCGCGCCGGGCGCAGGCCCGCAGGCAGGATCAGCGCCGACGCCCCGAGCGCCGAGGCCCCCTGCAAAAGCCCGCGGCGGCTGAGGCCCTTGCCGATGAGTGACGACATGTAATGTCCTTTCGATGCTGTGGGGCGCCCCGACCCGGAGCGCATGTGTATCCATGGCCCGCAGGCCCGGTCGCAAGCCTGCGTTTTGGCGCGCATAGTCGCCAGCTTGCCCGCGGAACTCAACCCCGATGAGATGACAGGGCCATGACAGCCCCCCGCCCGCCGTGCCAAATCGCCCCTCGCGGCGCGGGACGCGATTGCCTATAACGCGCGCGATCCGCAAGCAGGCAGGCCCCCATGACCGAAGATACCGCCGATCTGTCCCCCGCCGACCGCGCCAAGCGTGCCGCCGCGCGCCGGTCGGTCGATTTCGTCCGCGACGGCATGAAGCTGGGCCTGGGCACCGGCTCCACCGCCGTGTTCATGGTGCGCGCGCTGGCCGAACGGGTGGCCGCGCAGGGGATGGACGTGACCTGCGTGCCGACATCCGAGGCCACCGCCCGGCTGGCCGGGGGGCTGGGGCTGCGGCTGAGCACGTTGGACGCGGTCGGGCGGCTGGACCTGACCATCGACGGCACGGACGAGTTCGATCCGCGGCTGGACCTGATCAAGGGCGGTGGCGGGGCGCATCTGCGCGAAAAGATCGTGGCGACCGCATCCGACCGGATGATCGTGATCGCCGATCCGGCCAAGCAGGTGGCGACGCTGGGCGCGTTCCCGCTGCCGCTGGAGGTGGTGGAGTTCGGCTGGCAGGTCACCCGCCGGCTGGTGGCCGAACTGCTGGCCGACCACGACCTGCTGGGCCAGACGGTCGCGCTGCGGATGGCCGGCGATGCGCCCGCGCGCACCGACCAGGGCAACCTCATCCTGGACCTGCATCTGGGCCGGATCGGGGATGCGCGGGCGCTGTCGCTCGCGCTCAACCAGATCCCGGGGGTGGTCGAGAACGGGCTGTTCCTCGACATCTGCGACATGGTGATCGTCGGACACCCCGACGGGCGGGTGGACATCCACGGCGCACACGGCATCGTCGCCCCCGGCCAGGACACCACCGACGGCATCGAGAACCTGTTTCGCGACGCGGACGCCTGAGCGCACCGCATCGCACCGCAAGACTCTGGAGGGGCGCATGGCCTTTGACGTGGACCTGTTCGTGATCGGCGGCGGCTCGGGCGGGGTGCGCGCCGCGCGCATCGCCGCAAGCGAGGGCGGCGCGCGGGTGGCGCTGGCCGAGGAAAGCCGCATGGGCGGCACCTGCGTCATCCGCGGCTGCGTGCCCAAGAAGCTGATGGTGTTCGCCTCGGCCTTTCCGGGCGCGATCGAGGACGCGCGCGCCTATGGCTGGGACGCGCAGGCGGGCGATTTCGACTGGCCGGCCTTTCGCACCCGGCTGCATGCGGAGCTGTCGCGGCTGGAAGGGGTCTACCGCACCAACCTGGAGCGCGCGGGCGTGCGCATCCACGACGCCCGTGCCACCGTGGTCGACCCCCACACCGTCCGGCTGGACGACGGCACCGAGGTCACGGCCGCCCACATCCTGGTGGCCACCGGCGGGCGCCCCTTCATCCCCGAGCCGTGGGCCGAGCTGCGCGCGCGCGGCCTGCCGGTGCTTGTGTCCGACGACATCTTCGATCTGGCGGCGCTGCCGAAGTCGATCCTGATCGTCGGCGGCGGCTACATCGCCTGCGAATTCGCCTGCATCCTGGCCGGGCTGGGGGTGGAGGTCACCCAGATCTATCGTGGCGCGCAGATCCTGCGCGGCTTCGACGAGGAGGCGCGCGGGCATCTGGCCGAGGCGCTGCATGACCAGGGCATCGCGCTGCATGTGGGCACCGACATCGTGACGCTGGACCCGGCCGGGGACGCCCTGCGCGCCAAGACCACCGACGGGCGCGAGCGGGACTTCGCCGCGGTCCTGTTCGCCACCGGCCGCCTGCCCAACACCGAAGGGCTGGGCCTGACGGAGGCCGGCGTGCAGCTCGGCCGGCGCGGCGAGGTCGTGGTGGACGAATGGTCGCAGACCGCCGTGCCCTCGATCTATGCCATCGGGGACGTGACCGACCGCATCGCCCTGACGCCCGTGGCGATCCGCGAGGGGCACGCCTTTGCCGACACCGTATTCCGGGGCGAGGCGCGCAAGGCCGATCACGAGCTGGTGGCGTCCGCGGTGTTCACCCGCCCCGAGCTCGGATCGGTCGGGCTGTCGGAGGAGGCCGCGCGCGAGCAGGAGCCGATCGAGGTCTATGCGACCTCGTTCCGGGCCATGCATTCCGCCTTTGCCGGGCGGTCTGACCGGGTGATGATGAAGCTGATCGTGGCGCAGGAAAGCCGCCGCGTGCTGGGCTGCCACATCATCGCCGATGGCGCGGGCGAGATGATCCAGCTGGCCGCCATCGCCATCAAGATGGGCGCCACCAAGGAGGACTTCGACCGCACCGTCGCTGTCCACCCCACCATGGCCGAGGAACTGGTGACCCTGCGCGCCCCGGTCCGCCGGAGCTGACGGTGGCACTGTCGGGGCAACGGGTCACGGTCGTCGGCGGCGGCGTTGCGGGTCTGGCGGCGGCGCTGGCGATGGCGCGGCGTGGCGCCCGGGTGCGGGTGCTGGAACAGGCCCCCGCCATCACCGAGGTCGGCGCGGGCCTTCAGATCAGCCCGAACGGCAGCGTGGTGCTGCGCGCGCTGGGGTTGGAGGCGGCGCTGGCGGCCTGTGGCTCCACCGCCGCGGCGGTGGAGCTGCGCGAGGGGCGCACGGGCGCGCGGGTGATGCGGCTCGATCTGGGCGCGCGGGGGGGGGCGTATCACTTCCTGCACCGCGCCGACCTGATCGGCCTGCTGGAGGCGGGCGCGCGCGATGCGGGCGTGGAGATCGTCACCGGCGCGCAGATGCTGCGCGTGGTGCCCGGCACCCCGCCCCGGCTGGAGATGGCCGACGGCACCGCGATGCGGGCGGACTTCGTGGTGGGGGCGGACGGGCTGCGCTCGGTGGTGCGCGGGGCGCTGAACACGGCCGAGGCCGCGTTCTTCACCCGTCAGGTGGCCTGGCGCGCCCTGATCGCGCAGGACCCCGATGCCCCGGGTGCCGCCGATCCGGTGGCGCAGCTGTTCATGGCGCCGGGGCGGCATCTCGTCAGCTATCCCCTGCGCGGGGGCGGCCTGCGCAACATTGCCGCCTTCGAGGAACGCGACGCCTGGGCCGAGGAGGGCTGGCACCACCGCGGCGATCCGGAGGCGTTTCGCGCGGCCTTTGCCGGGATCGGCGGTCCGGTGCCGGGCTGGTTGTCGGCGGTGCGCACGGTGCATGTGTGGGGGCTGTTCCGTCATCCGGTGGCGCGGGTCTGGCATGGACCCGGCTGTGCGATCATTGGCGACGCAGCGCATCCGACCCTGCCGTTCATGGCCCAGGGGGCCAACATGGCGCTGGAGGATGCCTGGAGCCTCGCCGCCGCGCTGGACGGCGGGACGCTGGCGGCATGGCAGGCCGTGCGGGCGCCGCGCTGCGCGGCCATCGTGGCCACGGCCGGGCGCAATGCGCGGCTCTATCACCTGTCGGGACCGGCGCGGGCGATGGCGCATGCCGCCTTGCGCGTGGGGGGGGCGGTGGCGCCCGGGATGGCGTTGCGCCGCTTCGACTGGATCTATGGCCACGACGTGACGGACTGACGGCGGCGCTTCAGCCCATCCGCCGCGCGAGCGGGCTCCACACCGCCGCCAGCCCGTGGCGGGCCAGCTTGCGCGCAAAGCCGCGGCGCAGGTCGGCATAGTCGACCTCGCCGGCCAGCAGGCGCACGGCGCGGCGTTGCAGGCCGGGGCGCGCGGCCACGAGGGACATCATCGGGCCATGTGTCAGCGGCCCGAACACCAGCGCCTGAAGGCGGCGGGCCAGCCGGATCTCGGCCTGGAGGGGCGCCAGCGCGCGGGCATAGTGGGACAGCGCGCTGTCCGGACGGCCGCCGGCCAGCGCGGCCGCCGCGGCCTCGGCCGCCAGCCGGCCCGAGGTGATGGCATGGGCGATCCCCTCGCCGGTCATCGGATCGACCAGCCCGGCGGCATCGCCCGCCAGCACCACCGCCCCGCGCCCGGGCACCGCGCGCACATCGCCCGCCGGCAGGAACGCCCCCTTGCACCGCAGCCCGGACGCGGCGACCCCGTGGCGGGCCAGATACGCCTCCAGCCGGGCGCGCAGGTCGGGATTGGCGCGGTGGATCCCCCCCACCCCCAGCGTCAGGGTGTCATGCTTGGGAAACGCCCAGCCATAGCCCCAGGGGGCGGCGTCGAAGTCGATCTCCAGCCAGTCGTCGGGGGGGGTGGGGGCCTCCACCTCCAGGGCAAAGGCGATGGTGGCGGGATCGAAGGCCCGGCCGAACAGGTGCCGCGCGACCGCGCTGTTGACGCCATCGGCGCCGATCAACACGCCATAGGACAGCCCCCCGCCCCCCTCCAGGGTGATCCTGCGCGTGGCGGTGTCGATGCCGGACAGCCGGGCACGCTCCACCGCGACGGCCCCGGCCGCGCAGGCCGCGCGCTGAAGACGGGCATCGAAGGCGCGGCGCATGGTCATGTGCAGGGGCGGCGCGTCCTCGATCCGGCCCAGGACGCGCGTGCCGGCCTGGAAACGCACCCGCGCGGTGGAGCGGAACAGATCCGGCGTGATCCCCAGCCCGAACACATCGCGCAACGCCGTCGCCGCGCGGCCCGTCACACCGCCGCCGCACAGCTTGTCGCGCGGAAAGACCGCGCGGTCCACCAGCGCCACCTGCAGGCCCAGCCCCGCGGCATGGCGCGCCGCCGCGGCACCGGCCGGACCCGCCCCGATCACCGCGACGTCATAGTGTGTGCGCATCGGCGCGCCCCCCTGCCCCGGTTGCCGCCACGGCCCGGCGGTCTCAGTCGCGCCGCGGGATGTAGCGCTGGGCCTCGGACTGCAACAGGTCCGCAAGGCAGCTGTCGCGCGCCTCGGCCCGTGCAAGCTGGGCGCGGCGTCCGCGCGCATCGACCGCCAGCAGGATCCGCCGCAGCAGCGACGACTGCCCCTTGGGGCTGGCGTGGAACACATCGGAGGGAATCAGCGCCTCGGAGGGGCTGCCGAACACCAGCAGCGCGCGGTGGCTGGCCAGCGCGTCATGCGCGGCCAGCGCACAGTCGCCGGGCGCGGCCGGGCAGCGCGTGGTGCACAGCGCAGCGATGGCGGCGGATTCGGGCGCCGACAACAGCCACTCGGCCAGCGCCCCGGGCGCCGGAGGCGTGCCGATGCGGGCGCGCTGCGGATCGCCCGGCGGGATCAGCGCAAGCTCGGTGCGCACGCGCGCGGCGGTGTCGGGGTCCTCCAGCCACTCGCGCCAGACGAGGAATCGCAGACTGTCGGGATAGCCCGGCGCATCGGCGATCCCGGCAAAGCCGCGCCGTTCGCGCACCGCCAGCGCCACAAGGGCCTCGCGCGCGGCGCGCGGCTCGTCGGCCCGGGCAAAGGCCAGCGGCAGATCGATCGGCGCATCCACCCGCCACAGTTGCAGCCACAGCCCGGCCACGGGAACCTGCGCGGCGGCGGCGGTCATCCAGCTGCGCCCCGACATCCCGCCGGGGGCGCGCATCAGCTCCAGCCGCGCGTCGCGCGACTGGTGCGACAGCCATGGCCCCTGCAGGGCGGGGGTCTTGTCGATCAGCGCCAGCAGAATCCGTGCCGCCGCATTGCCCCCCTGCGCCAGCGCGGCCAGATCGGTCAGGGCTGTGCCCTCGTCCTCGGCCAGCCACGCGGCGACGGCGTCCTGGAAAGCGGAGGCCTCCTGACCGGGGATTTCGGCGGTGGCGGGCATCGCCATGACAGCAAGGCCAAGGATGACCGAGGCGACCCGACGACGGGCCCCAACCCAGACGCTTGCAGGCATCCGCATCCCCTTATCCCTGACGCGCCCGAGGCGCCCGCGCGCACTATGGCGCAGCCGCCCGTCGGCAACAAGTCGCCGGTCGCAGGGGCCACGCCCCCCCGGCACCGGCGCCCCCGGGCCGCGGACACCCCTGCCAACAGGACGGCGGAGAAGAAAAAGGCACCGTGCGACGCTGGGTCGACGGTGCCAGGTGCCCAAGCGTCAGACGCCGGGGACAGGGAGGACATGGGCGCCGATGGGCAGGCCACCGGTCAACTTGAGTCCCGTTTAATTGCTATTGCGGGATGCCACTTTGATGCAGATCAAGATGCGCCGCGTTGCCCGCGCGTCCGCAGTGCGCTAAAACACCGTCAGACACAGACCCAGAAAGGCGGGCAGATGAACGACGCCACACCGATCCGGACCAAGGACGCCCCCGAGCTTGGCCATTTCGCCTGGGGGGATCCCTTCCTGCTCGAGGACCAGCTGACCGAGGAAGAGCGCATGCTGCGCGACGCCGCGCGCGCCTATGCGCAGGACAAGCTGCAACCCCGCGTCATCGCCGCCTATGCCGAGGAGCGCACCGAGCCCGAGATCTTTGCCGAGATGGGGGAGATGGGCCTGCTGGGCGTCACCATCCCCGAAAGCTATGGCGGTCTGGGGGCGGGATATGTCGCCTATGGCCTGATCGCGCGCGAGGTGGAGCGGGTGGACAGCGGCTACCGCTCCATGATGAGCGTGCAGTCGAGCCTCGTGATGTACCCCATCCACGCCTACGGCTCCGAGGCGCAGCGGCAGAAGTATCTGCCGGGGCTGGCCGCGGGCACGCTGATCGGGTGCTTCGGCCTGACGGAACCCGATGCGGGCTCGGATCCCGGCGGCATGAAGACCCGCGCCGAGAAGACCGCCACCGGCTATCGGCTGACCGGCACCAAGACCTGGATCTCCAACAGCCCGATCGCGGATGTGTTCGTCGTCTGGGCCAAGTCCGACGCCCATGGCGGCAAGATCCGGGGCTTCGTGCTCGACAAGGGCATGGAGGGGCTGAGCGCGCCCAAGATCGGCGGCAAGCTGAGCTTGCGCGCCTCGATCACCGGCCAGATCGTGATGGAGGGGGTCGAGGTCGGCGAGGATGCGCTGCTGCCCGGCGTGGAGGGGCTGAAGGGCCCGTTCGGGTGCCTCAACCGGGCGCGCTATGGCATCAGCTGGGGCGTGATGGGCGCGGCGGAATACTGCTGGCTTGCCGCGCGGCAGTACGGGCTGGATCGGGTGCAGTTCGGCCGCCCGCTGGCCCAGACGCAGCTGTTCCAGAAGAAGCTGGCGGACATGCAGACCGAGATCGCCCTCGGCCTGCAGGCGAGCCTGCGCGTCGGTCGGCTGATGGATGACGCGCGCGCAGCCCCCGAGATGATCAGCCTGATCAAGCGCAACAACTGCGGCAAGGCGCTGGACATCGCGCGCATGGCCCGGGACATGCACGGCGGCAACGGGATCGCCGGCGAATACCAGGTCATGCGCCACATGATCAACCTGGAGACGGTGAACACCTATGAGGGCACCCACGATGTGCACGCGCTGATCCTGGGCCGCGCACAGACGGGGTTGCAGGCGTTCTTCTGATCAGACGCACCGCGCGCCCCACCCCGCAGGCCGGCGCGCTTGCGGGGCGTGGCCCGCCGGTGCAGGGTGGAGGGCGCACAGCAAAGGGCCCGCGGCTGGCGCCATGCAGGACCCTGTGGTTCAGACACGCGTCCCCGGGGCGGGACAGACCGCGGAGTCGTGGCTGGCCGCGCTGTCTTCGGGCACCCGCGCCACGGATGAGCTGACCGCGCTGGGCATGCGCCATGCGGCGCTGCTGCGCCCGGCCGGACCGGTGCTGCTGGTCAGCTTCGACACCCTGCCGCAGGTCGCGCCCCCGTCGCTGGCGCTTGCGGGCCTTGTCCGGGACCAGGGATGGTCGCACCTGTCGGTTGTGGCCAACGGGGCGACGTGGTGGCGCGATCCTGCGGTGCACGCCCATTTCGACCGGCTGATCGACGAGGGCTTCTTCGAGACGTTCGACCGCGTGGTGTTCTTCGGCATCGGCATGGGGGGGTATGCCGCCGCCAGCTTCTGCGTGGCCGCCCCCGGCTGTGCGGTGGTGGCGATCCGGCCACAGGCGACGCTGCAGGCCCCGGCCACCGAATGGGACCGCCGCTTTCCCCACGCGCGACGGCTGGACTTCACCGACCGTTACAGCTTCGCCCCGGACATGGTCGAGGGGGCGGCCAGCGTGCTGCTCGTCTATGATCCCCGCGTGGCCGAGGACGCGATGCACGCGGCGCTGTTCACCCGCCCGCATGTGCTGCGGCTGCGCTGTCATGGCGCCGGGGCGCGGCCCGAGGTGGCAATGGCGCAGACCGGTCTGGTCGCGGAGCTGCTGCGCCTTGCCGCGCGCGGGGCGCTGCGGGCGCCGCTGGTGCATCGGGCGCACCGGGCCGCGCGGCGGCGCGACGCGGGGCATCTGCTTCGGCTCCTGTCGCAGCTGACGCTGCGGGGGCGCGGGCGGCTGGCCCGCCGGGTGGCCCGTGCGGTCCTGGACCGCGAGGATCCTCCCTGAGGAAAACCCGGCATGCGGATGCATGCGAAAGACTTTTTCATGCAGCCGGTGCATGGCGGGCCTGACGGATTGGCGGTGGTGTCCGAGGGGGCGGACGCCTAGATTTCTGCACATGCAAAGCAAACCCCGAGGAGGGTGACATGGACCGCCGCACTGCCACCGACGAGATCAGCTTCGAACTTCCCGAAAACCTTGATATGGTTGCCATCGAGCGCCGTGCCCGCGAACTGCGCGCCGAAGCGTTCGGCGACATGATGCGCGCGCTGGGCCAGATGGTCGCACGCCGCGCCGCAGCATTCCGCGGCGCCGGGCAGTCCCGCACCGCCTGAGACCGACGACCGGTCGCGCCCTCTTCCAGTGCCGCGACCGACCGCGTAAGGGGGAGGGATGAACACCTCCCCCCGCCCCACGGTGCGCTTGCGCCCAAATGCCGAAGCCCGCGCGCTGCGCCATGGCTTTCCCTGGGTCTATGGCGACGAGATCGTCACCGACCGCCGCACCCGCGCGCTTGCGCCCGGAACGCTGGCGGTGCTGGAGGACGCCGAGCGTCGGCCCATGGGTCTGGTCACGGTCAACCCGACCTCGCGCATTGCGGCGCGGATGATGGACCGCGATCCCGAGGCGCAGATCGACGCCGACTGGATCGCCGCCCGCCTGCGCACGGCGCTGGCGCTGCGAGACCGGCTGTATCCCGATCCGTTCTACCGTCTTGTCCATGCCGAGGCCGACGCCCTGCCCGGGGTGGTCATCGACCGGTTCGGGGATCTGGCGGTGATCCAGCCCAACGCCGCCTGGGCCGAGGCGCATCTGGAGCCCCTGGTGGCGGCGCTGGTGGCCGTCACCGGGGTCAACCGCGTGGTCAAGAACGGCCAGGGCCGCGCACGGGGGCTGGAAGGGCTGGCAGAGGAAACCGTCGTGCTGCGGGGCGCCGTGGACGAACCGGTCCCGGTGCGCATGAACGGCGCGACCTACATGGCCGATGTGCTGGGCGGACAGAAGACCGGCCTGTTTCTGGACCAGCGCGACAACCATGCCTTTGCCGCGCGGCTGGCCGGCGGCGGGCGGGTTCTGGATGTGTTTTCGCATGTCGGGGGGTTTGCGCTGGCGGCGCTGGCGGCGGGGGCGCACGGCGCGCTGGCGGTCGATGGCTCGGCGCCCGCGCTCGCGCTGGCCGAGGCGGGCGCCGCCGCCTCCGGGCTGGGTGATCGGCTGGAGACGCGGCAGGGCGATGCCTTTGCGGTGATGGAGGACCTGGCGAGCACGGAGGCGCGATTCGATCTCGTGGTGTGCGACCCTCCGGCCTTTGCCCCGCACCGCGGCGCGATGGATGCGGGCCTGCGCGCCTACGAGCGGGTGGCGCGGCTGGCGGCACCGCTGGTGGCGCCGGGGGGATATCTGGTGCTCTGCTCGTGCTCGCATGCGGTGGATCTGGCGCGCTTCCGGACCGCCAGCGGGCGCGGCGTCGGCCGGGCCGGGCGGCGTGCGCAGATCCTGCACACCGGCTTTGCCGGCCCCGACCATCCCACCCTGCCGCAACTGGCCGAGAGCGGCTATCTCAAGGCGCTGTTCATGCGGCTCGATGGCTGAACGACTCCTGCTGGACGCCTGCGTGCTGTATCCGTCGGTGCTGCGGGAGGTGCTGCTGGGCGTGGCGCAGCGGGGGGTGTTCGTGCCGTTGTGGTCGCCGCGAATCCTGGCCGAATGGGCACATGCTGCGGCCCGGCGCGGCGATGACGCGGGCCCGGCCGTGGCGCGGGCCGCTGCGGCCTTTCCCGGCGCCGAGGTGCAACCACAGGACGGCGTGGAAGCCACCCTTTCGCTGCCCGATCCGGGCGACGCGCATGTGCTGGCCGCCGCGCTGGCGGGGGGGGCCGAGGCGATCATCACCCTGAACCTGCGCGATTTCCCTGCCCGGAGCCTGGCCGCCCTCGGGCTGCGGGCCGAGGCGCCGGACACGCTTCTGATGCGGCTGTGGCTGGCCCATCCGGCCGCGGTCGAGGACGCCGTGGCCCAGGCCGTAACCCGTGCCGAAGCCATCGCGGGCACCGCACGCCCGGTGCGCGCGCTGCTGAAGCGGGCGGGGCTGCCACGGCTGGGCAAGGCGCTGGGCGCGTCCTAGCGGCCCAACCAGCGGGTCTCGTTGCCCTCGATCGCGCGGATGCGATCCTCGGTGCGGGGGTGCGACATCAGCCAGGCGGGGGTGCCACCGCCACCGCCCGTCAACGCCTCGAGCTTGCGAAACAGGCTCTTTTGCGGCGCGGTGCCGATGCCCGCCTTGATCAGCAGCGCCGAGGCATAGGCGTCGGCCTCGTATTCATCGGCGCGCGACAGCCGCGCGGCCAGCAGGGTCATCAGGCCGTTGGCCACCAGCGGCCCCACCACCGGCAGGAATCGGTTGAGCACGGTCGCGATCGCCACCCGCGCTGCGTTCTGCCCCGAAAAATCGATCATCCGTCGCCGCGAATGGCCCAGCGCAACATGGCCCAGCTCATGCGCGATGACGCTGGCCAGCTCCTCGGCGGTGACGGCCCCGGCGCGGTGCCGCTCGAGGAACCCGCGCGTGATGAAGATCCGCCCGTCGGGTGCCGCAAGGCCATTCACCGGCGCGATCTCATAGACGTGAACGCGGATGCGGTCGATCCCGACGGCACGCGCCATCCGGTCGGTCAGCCGCCGAAGGGCGGGGTCCGCCAGCTCCGTGGAGTTCGCGTCCAGCTCGCGCCCCGTCCGCCAGGCGGCGAAGGCGTGAACCACCAGCGCATAGGCAAGAGCCAGAAGGATTGGCGTGACATACAGCATGGGGTGAATATGGGGCGTGCACCGCCGGTCGACAACGCCGCCATCGTCGCAGCCCGCCCGCCCCCGGACCGTTCCGGCCTGCGCAAGGCCTGATCGGGCGCGGGGCCATTTTCGGCAAGACCCCGCCGGGCGGCGGGCAGGCGCAGCGGCAAGACCTCGCCGGTCGGGCCTTGTCGCGGCGGCGGGTGGTTGTCTGCGGCGCATGACCCCCTACCCTCTTGGAACGACCGCGGGCCCGGCCGGGCCTTGCGGAGCGGAACCGCAAACAGGAGACCACATGACCTTCAGGAACGCACTCGCCGCCACCGCGCTCGGGACGACCGTGATGCTGGGCGGGATGACCCTCGCCCCCGTCGCGCTGATGGCGCAGACGGCCCAGCCCGGCGCGGTCGAGGAGGTCAACGAGGACGAGCTGTCGGCCTTCGTGCGCGCCACCCTCGCGATGTCCGAGGTGCGCGACATCTACATCGAGCGGATCGAGACGGCCGAGTCCGAGGATCAGCAGCAGCAGCTGATCGAGGAAGGCAACACCGCCATGATGACGGCGCTGGAGGACGAGCCGGGCATGAGCCTGGAGCGGTACTTCGAGATCAACGAGGCCGCCCAGACCGATGCCGAGCTGAACGAGCGCATCGTCATGCTGTTGCAGGAAATGGCCAGCGAAGGCTGATCGACCCCGACCTTGCGCCGCCGCCCCCCGCCGGGGCGGCGGCTTTTTCATGCCTTACTCGGCGGCGCGCGACATCGGATTGTTGGGATGGGTGGTCCAGTCGGCATGCCCGTCGCCCACGACCTGCCCGGTCCTGGGGTCCAGCGTGCCGGGGGCGAGGCGCTCCATCGTGATGCAGTCCTCCACCGGGCAGACGTCCACGCACAGGTTGCACGCGACACATTCGGCGTCGATGACCTCGAACACACGGCCGGGCTTCATGGCGATGGCCTGGTGCGAGGTGTCCTCGCACGCGGCATAGCAGCGCCCGCACTTGATGCAGCTGTCCTGGTCGATGCGCGCCTTGGTCACATAGTTGAGGTTGAGGTACTGCCAGTCGGTGACGTTGGGCACCGCGCGGCCCACCAGATCCGACAGCGCCATCCCCTTGTCATCCAGGTACAGCGACAGCCCCGCCGTCAGCTCCTTGATGATGCCAAAGCCATAGGTCATTGCCGCGGTGCACACCTGCACGTTGCCCGCGCCCAGGGCCATGAACTCCGCCGCGTCGCGCCAGGTGGTCACGCCGCCGATGCCGCTGATCGGCAGGCCGCGGGTTTCCGCGTCACGGGCGATCTCGGCCACCATGTTCAGCGCGATGGGCTTGACCGCCGGGCCGCAATAGCCGCCGTGCGTGCCCTTGCCGTCGATCATCGGCTCGGGGCTGAAGCTGTCGAGGTTGACGGACGTGATCGACGACACGGTGTTGATCAGCGACACCGCATCCGCGCCGCCCGCCCTGGCCGCGCGGGCAGGAAAGCGGATGTCGGTGATGTTGGGCGTCAGCTTGACGATCACCGGCATGCGGGTGTGTTTCTTGCACCAGCGCGCGACCATCTCGATGTATTCCGGCACCTGGCCGACGGCGGCGCCCATGCCGCGCTCGCTCATGCCGTGGGGACAGCCGAAGTTCAGCTCGATCCCGTCGGCGCCGGTGTCCTCGACCAGCGGCAGGATGGTTTTCCAGCTGTCTTCGTCGCAGGGCACCATCAGGCTGACGACCATCGCCCGGTCGGGCCAGGCGCGCTTGACCGCCTTGATCTCGCGCAGGTTGACCTCGAGGGGGCGGTCGGTGATCAGCTCGATGTTGTTGATGCCCAGCACCCGGCGGTCTGCGCCATAGACCACGCCATAGCGCGGACCGTTGACGTTGACGACATGCGGATCGAGGCCCAGCGTCTTCCACACCACGCCGCCCCAGCCCGCGCGGAACGCCCGCACGACATTGTATTCCTTGTCGGTGGGCGGCGCCGAGGCGAGCCAGAACGGGTTGGGTGAGCGGATGCCGAGGAACTCGGAGGCGAGGTTGGCCATGGGTCGTCTCCCTGAAAGCGGGTGGCGGGCGGCCCCGCAGGGCCGTCCCGGCTCAGGCGGTCAATGCGGCGTGGATGTCCTCGGCCGCGTCACGGCCCTGGGCGACGGCGGTGACGGTCAGGTCTTCACCGCCGGCGGTGCAGTCACCCCCGGCCCAGACGCCGGGCACCGAGGTGCGGCCCGCCCCGGTCACGGCGATCTTGCCGCCGTCGACCTCCAGATCGCCGGGTGCGCCATCGAGGGTCTGGCCGATGGCCTTGAACACCTGGTCGGCGGGCAGGCGAAAGGTCTGGCCGGTGGGGCGCAGGCCGTCGGGGGTGTCCTCGGTATAGGCGAACTCCACCTCGCGCACGGCGCCGTTGCCATGGACGGCGACGGGGCTTGCGTTGGTGATGACGCGCACGCCCGCGGTCTGCGCATGGGCGATCTCGTGGGCCGAGGCGCTGAGGCGCCCGGGCCCGCGACGATAGACCATCGCCACATGCTCCGCACCCAGCAGCTTCGACTGCACGGCCGCGTCCACCGCCGTCATGCCGCCGCCGATCACCACCACGTGCCGCCCCACCGGCAGCACCGACAGATCGTCCGTCTGGCGCAGCTCGGCGATGAAATCGACGGCGTCGCGGACGCCGTCGCGGTCCTCGCCCTCGGCGCGCAGGGCGTTCACACCGCCCAAGCCCATCCCGAGGAACACCGCATCATGCTCCGCCCGCAGCCCCTCCAGCGTGATGTCGCGCCCGATCGCCTGGCCGGTGCGGATCTCGATCCCGCCGATGCGCAGCAGCCACGCAACCTCGTCCTGGGCAAATCCGCCGGGCGTCTTGTAAGCCGCGATGCCGTATTCATCGAGCCCGCCAGGTTTCTCGCGCGCCTCATAGACCACCACGTCGTGGCCATGCATGGCCAGCCGATGCGCACAGGCCAGACCCGCCGGCCCCGCGCCAACCACGGCGACACGCTTGCCGGTGGGCTCGGCGCGCGCGTAAGGATGCCCCCCCGCCGCCATCAGCGTGTCGGTGGCGTGGCGCTGCAACCGCCCGATCTCCACCGGCTTGCCCTCGGCGGCCTCGCGCACGCAGGCGCCCTCGCACAGCGTCTCGGTCGGGCAGACGCGGGCGCACATGCCGCCGAGGATGTTCTGGTCGAAAATCGTGCGCGCCGCCGCCTGCGGCTGGCCGGCCTGGATCTGGCGGATGAACAGCGGGATGTCGATTTCGGTCGGGCAGGCGGTGACGCACGGCGCATCGTGGCAGAAATAGCACCGGTCCGCTGCCACCCGCGCCTCGTGCGCATCGAGCAGCGGGTGGATGTCGGCAAAGTTCTCGGCGATCGTGGCGGGTGCGAGCCGCCCGGCCACGATGCCGGGGGTCTGGGGTGTGGACACTGGCAACCTCCCGGGTTGGCTGGCTTCTTTGAACCCGAGGCTGACATGGGTCATTTTTTTTATCAATTGGTAAAATATCGCCCCCCCACGAAACCCGGCGCCTGCGTGTTGCGCCCCGGACCCGGGCGCCTAGGTTCTGTGCAGCAAGAGTACGCGGAGACGCCCCATGACCTGGTCCTTTGCCATCGGCCGTCTGCTCGGCTCGGAACTGCGCGTGCATGCGACGTTCTTTCTGCTGCTGCTGTGGGTGGGCACGGTGGCCTTTGTGGCGGCGGGGCCGGTGGCGGCGGTGGTGAACATCGCGTTCATCCTGGTGCTGTTCGCCTGCGTGGTGGCGCATGAATATGGCCATGCGCTGATGGCACGCCGCTACGGCATCGCCACGCCCGACATCACGCTGCTGCCCATCGGCGGCATGGCCCGGCTGGAGCGCATGCCCGAAAAGCCGCGCCAGGAGATCGCGGTCGCGCTGGCGGGACCGGCGGTGAACATCGTGATCTTCGTGGTTCTGGTGGGGGTGTTCCGCGTCGATCTGACCGCCGATGCGCTGATGCAGATCGAGGACCCGGCCGAGGGCTTCCTCGCCCGGGTCGCGATGGTGAACCTGTTTCTGGTGCTGTTCAACATGCTGCCGGCGTTCCCGATGGACGGGGGGCGGGTGTTCCGCGCGGTGCTGTCGATCTGGCTTCCACGGGTTCGCGCGACGCGCATTGCCGCGCACGCGGGCCAGGCGATGGCGTTTCTGTTCGGGTTTCTGGGGCTCTATACGGCCAACCCGCTGCTGGTGCTGATCGCGGTGTTCATCTTCATCGCCGCCGGGGCCGAAAGCAGCTTTGTCGCGATGCAGGATTTTGGCCGCCAGACCGGGGTGCGCGCGGCGATGATCACCAACTTCGAGACGCTGGCCGAAGATGCCTCGCTCAACGAGGCGGCGGCGGCGCTGATCCGAACCACGCAGCACGAGTTTCCGGTGGTGGACCCGACCGGCAGGATGGTCGGGCTGCTCACGCGTCGCGCCCTCTATGCTGCCCTGACCGAGGAGGAGGGGCGGCGCGCGCGCCCCATCGCCCCCCACATCACCCGCGACGTGCCCACCGTGCCGCTGGGCGCGCCGCTGGAGGCGGCGATGGAGGCGATGGCCAGCGCCCGGAGCCCGGCGGTGGGCGTCACCGGACCTTCGGGCGGGCTGATCGGCTATGTCACCCACGAAAACATCGGAGAGCTGATGGTGGTGTCGGGGCGGGGCTGACGGCGCGGCCCCCCTCTGGCCGGGGTCAGGGGGCCAGCAGGCGGGTGAAGTGCATCTCCAGATGCTCCGCCGCACCGTCCAGCGGGTCGGCATCCTCGCCCCGGATCATGCGGATCTGGGCCTCGAAGTCCGCGTAGTGCTGGGTCAGCGCCCAGATCGAGATGATCAGGTGCACCGGGTCCACCCGCGCGATGCGCCCTGCGCGCACCCAGCCGCCGATGACCGCGGCGCGATCGTCGACCAACCGTTTCAACTCGCCCCGGATGAAACCTTGCACATGCGGTGCGCCGTGCAGGATCTCGTTTGCGAACAAACGGCTTTCACGGGGAAATTCACGCGACATCTCAAGCTTGCGGCGCACATATCCAAGGATCTCGCGCTGCGGGTCGCCGTCGGGATCGAGCGCGCGCAGGGGCGCGATCCATGCCTCCAGCAGGTCGGTCAGCAGCGCCCGATGGATCGCCGCCTTGCTGTCGAAATAATAAAGGACGTTGGGCTTCGACAACCCCGCGGCCTGTGCGATGCGGTCCAGCGTGGCGCCATCGAAGCCACGCTGCGCAAACACCTCCAGCGCCGCGTCGAGAATGCGGCGCCGGTTGCGCATCTGGATGCGGGTGGGAACCTGGACGGTCATCGGAGCCTCCGCGCCGGGGCCCCGCACGGCGCCCGCGTCATCTTGACTGCATGCCCCGCTCTGGTAGCGTCGTCGCAACACCGGTGTCAAACGACCCGCCGCACTGCAGCGGTCCCAGACCCGGCGTCCCAGTTGACAGGAGCATCCCATGGCCCTCGACCGCCCCGCCGCGCCCAATGACCTGAACGCATTCTGGATGCCGTTCACCGCCAACCGGCAGTTCAAGAAGGCGCCGCGCATGATCGTCGCCGCCGAGGGGATGCACTACACCACCTCGGACGGGCGGCAGATCCTCGATGGTACGGCGGGGCTGTGGTGCTGCAACGCCGGCCACAAGCGCCCGCGCATCGTGGAGGCGATCCAGACCCAGGCGGCCGAGCTGGATTATGCGCCCGCATTCCAGATGGGCCACCCGCGCGCCTTCGAACTGGCGAACCGCCTGGTGGACCTTGCGCCCGACACCATGGCGCATGCGTTCTTCGTCAACTCCGGCTCCGAGGCGGTGGAGACGGCGCTGAAGATCGCCATCGCCTATCACCGCGCGCGCGGCGACGGCGCCCGCACACGGCTGATCGGCCGCGAGCGGGGCTATCACGGGGTGAACTTCGGCGGGATCTCGGTCGGCGGCATCGTCAACAACCGCAAGATGTTCGGCACGCTTCTGGCCGGCGTGGACCACCTGCCCCACACCCACATCCCGGAAAACCGCTGGACCCGTGGCCAGCCCGAGCACGGCGCGCACCTCGCCGACGAGCTTGAGCGCATCGTCGCACTGCACGGCCCCGAGACCATCGCGGCCTGCATCGTGGAGCCGCTGGCGGGCTCCACCGGCGTGCTGATCCCACCCAAGGGCTACTTGCAGCGGCTGCGCGAGATCTGCACGAAACACGGCATCCTGCTGATCTTCGACGAGGTCATCACAGGCTTCGGGCGCCTTGGCAGCCCGTTCGCGGCGCAGCACTTCGACGTGACGCCCGACATGATCACCTGCGCCAAGGGCCTGACCAACGGCGTCATCCCGATGGGGGCGGTGCTGACCTCGGCCGCCATTCACGACGCGTTCATGACCGGGCCGGAGCACCTGATCGAGCTCTTCCACGGCTACACCTACTCGGCCAACCCGATCGCCTGCGCGACCGCGATCGCCTCGCTCGACACCTACCGAGAGGAGGGCCTGTTCGAGCGCTGCGCCGAGCTTGCGCCCTATTGGGAGGAAGGCCTGCACAGCCTGCGCGACTGCCCCCACGTCATCGACATCCGCAACATGGGCCTGATCGGCGCCATCGAGCTGGAACCGATCCCCGGAGAGCCCACCAAGCGCGCCTTCGCCGCCTTCCTCGAGGCCTACGACAAGGGCCTCCTGATCCGCACCACCGGCGACATCATCGCGCTGAGCCCGCCGCTGATCATCGAGAAAGCCCAGATCGATGAGCTGTTCGGGACGTTGCGGGGGGTTCTGCACGCGATCGCATGACCAGCCGGGTCACTTCAGGCAGCCGAGAGCGATTGCCTCACGCTCTCGGCGTCCCGACCGTTCCAGCGCGCGCAGGCCCGGCATCCGACCAAGCTTTTGCTTGACCCGCGGACACCAGCCGCAGGTACGAACAAGCCGACGCCAGACGCCAAGGCGGTTCGTGCCCCGCAGCCAGGCAAGATGGTTTGTAACGGGGCAAGCGGCACCAAGCCACTGGAGGCGTACCCCCTGTCCGTCGGGAGATCACCCACCCGCGCCACGACAAGGCGGATCTCTGCGGGCGTAAGCCTGTGATGCTACTGTTGGGCCAAAGACGGATCTGGCGGATCGTAGGTTGTGGTCGCACCATAGCCAAGCACCACCGGATCGAAGTCGAGGTCCACATGCGCGCAGATCTGGGTGAGCACACCCTCGGGGTCTGACACGAGATCTTCGTAACGCATGGCCAGGGTGCGATCTGCGGCGTGATGACCATGATCCTGCCCGTCACGCTCGGTCTTAAGCCATGTGTCGGCACCGAAATACACGTTGCCTGTCCACATCATGGCAATATTGGAACGTGCGACATCACTCGGATCGCGCAGAATGTGCACTCCTGGCGCGCCGGGCAACAACGCAAGCACCTTGGCCAGATTGCGATGCAGCGTGAGGACGGAAGACCTTGGCCCTTGGATGCAATCCAGGCGATCATCCGCTCAAGCGCGCCCAGCGCATCATCGTCCTCCGGCCCCCCCCTCAATTTGATTGCGAAAGCTTCGATCCTGATGCAGTCGGCTTCGGTCAATCACCCATCAGTCGGCGTCCTGCCCCCGATCGACGACCAGATAATCATGCTCACCGATGCACGCCCTCCAAGGATGGGCATCCAGCATCAGACGGAGCATCGCAGACCGGAGCGCAAGGGCGCAAAGACCCTCATGCAGCGGAGAAACATGTTCGTTTCGGATCAGTTAATGAGCCGCTGACATCCGAGCACCTTGCAGGGCGCAGCGCAACCGCCCAAGGGACGACTTGCGGCCCCCGCTTGTACCCGGCTACGAAGTCCCTAAGGTCATCGATCAAGGAGATGTACATGCCCGCACCCGCAAGCAACCTCAAGATCAATCCCGACCGCCTCTGGGACAGCCTGATGGAGATGGCGAAAATCGGTCCTGGGGTCGCCGGGGGGAACAACCGCCAGACCCTGACGGATGAGGATGCCGAGGGCCGCGCGCTGTTCCAGCGCTGGTGCGAGGACGCCGGTGGCAGTGTCAAGGTTGATCGTCTGGGCAGCATGTTTGCTGAATTTCCGGGCACCGATCCCGAGGCGCTGCCGGTGTATGTGGGCAGCCACCTCGATACGCAGCCGACGGGGGGCAAGTACGACGGAATTCTGGGCGTCCTGGGGGGGCTGGAGGTCATCCGCTCCATGCGTGATCTGGGCATCCGCACGCGCCGTCCCATCGTCGTCGTGAACTGGACCAACGAGGAAGGCACGCGGTTCGCACCCGCGATGCTGGCGTCGGGCGTCTTCGCGGGGGTGCATGACCTCGCGTTCGCCTATGGCCGCAAGGACGCCAACGGGTTGTCGTTCGAGGACGAACTCAAGCGCATCGGCTGGCAGGGCGAGGAGGAGGTGGGCGCGCGCAAGATGCACGCCTATCTTGAGCTGCACATCGAACAGGGCCCGATCCTGGAGGCCGAGGGCAAGGACGTGGGCGTCGTCACCCACGGGCAGGGCCTGCGCTGGATCCAGTGCACCGTGACCGGCAAGGCCAGCCACACCGGATCGACCCCCATGGCGGTGCGGCGCAATGCCGGCCGCGGACTGGCGCAGATCACGGAGCTGGTCCACGAGATCGCCATGAAGCACCAGCCCAACGCCGTGGGCGCGATCGGCCACATCGACATCCACCCCAACAGCCGCAACATCATCCCCGAAACCGCTGTCTTCACGGTGGATTTCCGCAGCCATGTGCAGGAAACGCTGGAGGCCATGGCCGACGAGTTGCTGGAGCGCGCCCCGAAGATCTGCGCGGATCTGGGTTGCACCTTTGCGCATGAGATGGCCGGCGCCTTCGACCCCCCGGCCTTTGACGAAACGCTGGTCGCGCGCATCCGGGCCGCGGCCGAGCGTCTGGGCTACAGCCACATGGACATCGTGTCCGGGGCCGGGCACGATGCGTGCTGGATCAACCGCGTCGCCCCCACGGCGATGATCATGTGCCCGTGCGAAGATGGCCTCAGCCACAACGAGGCCGAGGAAATCAGCAAGGACTGGGCCCGCGCGGGCGCCGACGTGCTGATGCACGCGGTTCTGGAGACGGCGGAGATCGTCGAAGGCTGACGCGGCGAACGGCAGGGGCGGCCAGACCGGACCGGCGGCCGCCCACGACAGGGAGACCGAAAAATGAGCACCGTCATCAGAAACGGAACCATCGTCACGCACGACCTGACCTGGGAAGGCGACGTGCGGATCGAGGGCGGCCGCATCGTCGAGATCGGCGACGGCCTCAAGGGCGACACGGAGCTGGACGCGACGGGCTGCTACGTCATGCCCGGCGGGATCGACCCGCACACGCATCTGGAAATGCCCTTCATGGGCACCTACTCGGCCGATGACTTCGACAGCGGCACGCGGGCGGCGCTGGCGGGCGGAACGACGATGGTGATCGACTTCGCCCTGCCCGCCCCCGGTCAGGCGCCGCTGGACGCGCTGCAGATGTGGCACAACAAGTCCACGCGGGCGCATTGCGATTACAGCTACCACATGGCTGTGACCTGGTGGAGCGAGCAGGTGTTCGACCAGCTGCCGCAGGTCGTGGCCCGTGGCATCACCTCGTTCAAGCATTTCCTCGCCTACAAGGGCGCGCTGATGGTCAACGACGAGGAGCTGTTCGCAAGCTTCCGCCGCGTGCGAGAAATCGGCGGTGTCGCGATGGTCCACGCCGAGAACGGCGACGTGGTCGCAGAGCTGCAGCGCAAGCTCATGGCCGAGGGCAACACCGGCCCCGAGGGCCATGCCTATTCCCGCCCGCCCCAGGTGGAGGGCGAGGCCACGAACCGCGCGATCATGATCGCAGACATGGCGGGCGTTCCGCTCTATGTCGTGCACACCAGCTGCGAGGAGAGCCACGAGGCCATCCGCCGCGCGCGCCAGCAGGGCAAGCGGGTCTGGGGCGAGCCGCTGATCCAGCACCTGACGCTGGACGAAGCCGAGTACTTTCACCCCGACTGGGACCACGCCGCCCGCCGGGTGATGTCGCCCCCATTCCGCGACAGGCAACACCAGGACAGCCTCTGGGCCGGGCTTCAGGCGGGATCGCTGTCAGTGGTGGCCACCGACCACTGCGCCTTCACCACCGAACAGAAGCGCTACGGGGTGGGCGATTTCACCCGGATTCCGAACGGCACCGGGGGCCTGGAGGACCGGATGCCGATGCTGTGGACCCACGGTGTAGCCACGGGGCGGCTGACGCCCAATGAATTCGTCGCCGTGACCTCCACCAACGCGGCCAAGATCTTCGGGATGTACCCGCACAAGGGCACCATCGCCGTGGGCGCGGACGCCGACATCGTGGTGTGGGACCCGCAGAAGTCCAAGACCATCACCGCCGCGAGCCAGCAATCGGCCATCGATTACAATGTGTTCGAGGGCAAGGAGGTGAAAGGCCTGCCGCGCTTCACCCTCAGCCGCGGTCGGGTCATGGTCCATGATGGTGAGCTGCGGGGCGCCGAGGGCCATGGCCAGTTCGTCGCCCGCAAGGCCAACGGCGCCGTCAACACCGCGCTGTCGACCTGGAAGGACCTGATCGCCCCGCAACCCGTGCCGCGCAGCGGCATTCCCGCCAGCGGGGTCTGAATGTCCGACGCGCCCACCACCACCCCGGTGATCGAGGCCCGGGGTCTCGATCTCGTGTTTGAAACCGCCGATGGTCCGGTCCACGCCCTCAAGGACGTGGACCTGACGATCCGAAAGGGCGACTTCGTGTCCTTCATCGGCCCCTCGGGATGTGGCAAGACCACCTTCCTGCGGGTGATCGCGGACCTCGAGCACCCCACCGGAGGCACCGTCACCGTGAACGGCATGACGCCCGAGGCGGCACGCAAGGCGCGCGCCTATGGCTATGTCTTCCAGGCCGCGGGGCTTTATCCGTGGCGCACCATCGGTGGCAACATCCGCCTGCCGCTGGAGATCATGGGCTATTCCCGCGCCGAGCAGGCCGAGCGGGTCGCCCGCGTGCTGGAGCTGGTGGAGCTGTCGGGGTTCGCGAAGAAATACCCCTGGCAGCTTTCGGGCGGCATGCAGCAGCGCGCCTCCATTGCGCGCGCACTCGCGTTTGACGCCGACATCCTGCTGATGGACGAACCCTTCGGCGCGCTCGACGAGATCGTGCGCGACCGCCTCAACGAGGAACTCCTGCGGCTGTGGCACCGCACCGAGAAGACCATCGGCTTCGTCACCCACTCCATCCCCGAGGCGGTATACCTCTCCACCCGGATCGTGGTCATGTCGCCGCGTCCGGGGCGGATCACCGACGTGATCGAAAGCCCCCTGCCGCGCGAACGCCCCCTCGACATCCGCGACACGCCCGAGTTCATCGAGGTCGCCCACCGCGTCCGCGAGGGTCTGCGCGAGGGTCACGGGCGCGAGGAGTAGGCAGGGCGATGGCCGACCGAACCGATCTGAAAGTCCGGGTCATGGATGCCATCACGGCCGCCGGCGGCGAGGCCTGTCTGGTCGATGTGGCGAAACACCTCCGGAATGAACACGAGACGGAGTTGCGCGCGTCAGGGGATCTCTTTTTCACATGGCAGCATGACATGCGGTGGGCGGCAACCCTTCTGCGAAAGGAAGGCAAGATGGGCAAAGGAGGGACAAAGGCACCATGACCCGCTCGATCCTTCCCGTGCTGACCGTCGTCACCGTCATCCTCGCGATCTGGTATGCCGCCTGTATCCCCGTGAACGCGCAGTGGACCCGCGATCAGGCCGCGCGGGCGGGCGTGGAGCTGACGCTGCGCGACATCGTCGCCGACACCCTCGGACAGCAGCGGCCCCGCCTGCCTGCCCCGCACCAGGTGGCGCAGGAGCTCTGGGCCTCCACCTGGGTGGAGGAAACCCAGGGCCGCCGCGGGATCGTCAACACCGGCACGCTGTCCAACCGCAGCCTGATCTTTCACGGCTGGGTGACGCTGTCGGCGACGCTTCTGGGCTTTGCCATGGGCACCGCGATGGGGTTGGTGCTGGCCATCGGGATCGTGCACAACCGGGCAATGGATCGCTCCGTCATGCCTTGGGCGATCGCCAGCCAGACCATTCCGATCCTCGCGCTGGCGCCGATGATCATCGTGGTTCTGAACGCCGTTGGCATCACCGGGCTGATACCCAAGGCGATCATCGCAGCGTATCTGTCGTTCTTTCCGGTGGTGGTGGGCATGGTCAAGGGGCTGCGCGCCCCGGATGCAATGCAGCTTGACCTGCTGCGGACCTACAACGCCTCGGGGCCCGAGACGCTTTTGAAGCTGCGGTTGCCGGCGTCGATGCCGTATCTGTTCGCCTCGCTCAAGATCGGGATCGCGGCATCGCTGGTGGGGATCATCGTGGCGGAACTGCCCACCGGCGCGGTCTCGGGGCTGGGGGCACGGCTGCTGGCCGGCAGCTACTTCGGACAGACGCTCCAGATCTGGTCGGCGCTGTTTGCCGCCGCGATCGTCGCGGCCTCGCTCGTGGGGTTGGTCGGACTGGTGCAGCGCATCACACTGCGCCGCATGGGGATGGCGACATGAGCGTTCGGGAAGATCTGTCAGGGACGCTCGGCGGCCCGGTGCCGCGCGCGGGTGTCGTGCAGCTCTGGGCCATGGCGCTGGCGCTGACCGGGGCGGTGGCGCTCTGGCTCGGGGCCGATCCCGCAGCGGCCCCGGCGCCGTCCGCGCTGGCGTGGCTGCTGGTGGCGACCGTCGCTGGCGGCATGGCGACCACCGGGCGGCTCCGGCTCGTTCCCGCGCTGACGCTGGTGCCTCTGGCGCTCGGGCTCGGGGGCTACGCGCTGGTGCGCCACGCCGCACCCCCGTCGGGCCCGAGTGTCTGGCTCGCGGTGGCGGCGGTCTGGCTGGGGGCGTGGATGCTCGTTGCCTGGCTGGCCGAGATCCGCCCCCGCGCACCCGCCATCCAGCGGACCCTCGGGTTGATCATTCCGGTTCTCTTCGGGCTGACCCTGCTCTGGTTGTGGGAGGTCGTGGTCCAGGGCGCCGGCGTGCCGCGGGTGATCCTGCCGCCGCCGTCGCTGATCGCAGCCCGGATCGCCAGCTCCGCGCCGATCCTCTGGGTCGATTTCGTACAGACCTTCGTCAAGGGGGCGCTGTCGGGCTATGCCATCGGCTGCGCCGCCGCGCTGGTGTTCGCGGTGCTGGTGGATCGTTCCGATTTCCTGCGCCGCGGGCTTTTGCCGGTGGGCAACTTCGTCGCCGCGTTGCCCATCATCGGGACCGCTCCGATCATGGTGATGTGGTTCGGCTTCGACTGGCCGTCCAAGGCGGCGGTCGTGGTCGCGATGGTGTTCTTTCCGATGCTGGTGAACACCGTGCAGGGCCTCGCCTCGGCCGACCGGATGCAGCGGGACCTGATGCACACATGGTCTGCCAGCTACTGGCAGGACCTGTGGCGCCTGCGCCTGCCCGCAGCGATGCCGTTCATCTTCAACGGGCTCAAGATCTGCTCGACCCTTGCGCTGATCGGCGCCATTGTTGCCGAATTCTTCGGCTCGCCGACGCGCGGGATGGGCTTTCGCATCTCCACCGAGGTCGGGCGGTTGCAGCTCGACATGGTCTGGGCCGAGATCACCGTGGCGGCGATCGCAGGATCTCTGTTCTATGGTGTATGGGCGCTGCTGGAGCGTCGGGTGACCTTCTGGCACCCCTCGCAACGGCGCCGCGGATAAAAAGGCCCCACCAACGGGGCCCCAACAAGGAGGCACTGATGAAGACCATCAAACTGACCGCAACGGCGCTTGCCGGGGTGCTCGCAAGCGGCGGCGCCTGGGCCATGGACGACGTGACGCTCCAGCTCAAGTGGGTCACGCAGGCACAGTTCGGCGGCTACTATGTGGCGCTGGAAAACGGCTTCTACGAGGAGGAGGGACTCAACGTCACCATCCGCCCCGGCGGTCCCGACATCGCCCCCCCGCAGGTGATCGCCGGGGGCGGCGCGGATGTGATCGTCGAATGGATGCCCGCCGCGCTGGCCGCCCGCGAAGCGGGCCTGCCGCTCGTCAACATCGCCCAGCCCTTCGCCAGCTCCGGCATGATGCTGACCTGCCTTGCCGATACCGGCATCACCGGTCCCGAGGACTTTCCGGGTCGCACCCTGGGCGTATGGTTCTTCGGCAATGAATTCCCCTTCCTCAGCTGGATGAGCACGCTGGGCATCCCCACCGACGGCGGCGACGACGGGGTGGAGGTGCTGCGCCAGGGCTTCAACGTCGACCCCTTGCTGCAGCGCCAGGCCGACTGCATCTCGACCATGACCTACAACGAGTACTGGCAGGTCATCGACGCCGGCATCTCCGAAGATGAACTGGTCACCTTCAAGTACGAGGATCAGGGCGTCGCCACGCTGGAGGATGGCCTTTACGTCCTCGAGGATCGCCTTGAGGATCCCGAGTTCGTCGACAAGATGGCCCGCTTCGTGCGCGCCTCCATGCGGGGCTGGGACTGGGCGCTGGAAAACCCCGAAGAGGCGGCCATGATCGTGCTGGAGTTCGACGACACCGGCGCACAGACCGAGCAGCACCAGATCCGCATGATGCGCGAGGTGTCGCAACTGACCGCCGGCTCCAACGGCGCGCTCGACCCCGATGACTTCGAGCGCACCGTGCAGACCCTGCTCGCCGGCGGCTCCGACCCGGTGATCTCGGAGCATCCCGGCGACGCCGCCTGGACCCACGCCGTCAGCGACCTCGCGTTGCAGTGACACAAGGACCCGCCCGGCCGTCCGCGTGACGGGCCGGGCGGGCCACCCGTCGGCGCAAGGCCACCAGAACCGCGACCAGACAGTCCAGATACTCGGGATCGTCCAGCGCGGGCTCGTCCTGCCGCGTCCAGGCGGCACTGGCCGCCAGCAGGCTGCCGGTGCCAAAGTCCGGATGGACGCGCCCGGTGACACGCCGGTATCGGTCCGCAAGATCCGCCGCCCGCAAAAGCTCGGCCATCACACGGCCGCGGCGCACCTCGGGCACGCACAACAGCACCCGCGCAGCAGCCACGACATCGCCATGCAGGACCGGCCGCATCAGAGCCCCGGCAGGCTGGGTTCGTAGTAATGCACCGCGATGCGCACCCGCCCACCGGCAAAGCTGCCGCCCGTCGCACTCAGCACCAGCGGCGTCGCGGCGTAATGCGCCATCGGCGTTCCCAGCAGGCCCCGCGCAAAGGCCCCGACCTCGCGGCCCAGACCACTGCCGTACCGGTCCGGCGCCCCCGCCACCCCCAGACGCCATGTCGCAAGCGAGCCGGTGATCGACTGCGTCACGCGGGCGGTGACGGCAAGCACCAGCACATTCGCCGGGATCACCGCATCGCTCTGGGAGACCGAGCCCGGGGCGACCACGTGCTCGAACTCCTTGACGCGCATGAACGATCCCGCCCCGCTGGGCGACAGCGCCAGCACCCCTCCGCGCCATGCCGCCCCGTCAAAGACCGCCTGCGCGCCCTCCTCCGAGATCCAGGCGCGCCAACCACGCCGGGGGGTGGCGAACACCCAGCCGCCGCCCAGGCGGATGGCGATGCGACCGCCCTGCCCGGCCCAGTCGCCGGTCGGATCGACGCCAAGACCCCAGGTCGCTCCCTCCTCGGCCTCGGCGGGTGGCGTGTTGGCGCCGCGCGCCTCCAGCACCAGCATCGACAGCGCATCGAGGCGGGCCAGCGCCTCGTTGACGGTGACATGTTTCTGCGCCTGCGCGGGTTGCAGCAGCGGCAAGGCCAGCAGCGGGGTCCTAGTCATCGGTGTGCGTCTCCGTAAAGGGGCCGGGGCCATGGGTGTCGGAAATCTGCGCAACAGCGACCGTGAGCGGCGCCCCGGCGCCATCCGCGGCCTGCTCTGCCAGGCTGTAGCGCCAGTGCGGCCGGTCGACGTCGGTCGAGCGCACCACCGCACCGCCTCGCAGGACCCGCACGCGATAGCGCTCGCGCACCTCACCGAGGGGGACATCCTCGCCGGTCCAGCTGTCGCCACCGATGCGCGTGCGCCGGACCCAGGTCACATCCAGCGCGCCATCGGTCCGCCACCGCGCCTCCAGATGCGCCGGTGCATAGGGTCGCTGGCCGATCCCGGCAAAGACCGCCATCAGCTCGGCATAGGTCGCATCATCGAGGGGCCGATCCGCCGGACCGATGCGATACCGCCGCGCCACCCCGACCAATCCGGGCGCATGCGCGATCTGCTGCGGTGCACCGTCCAGCAGAACCACCAGACTGCCCGGGGGCCAGACGTCGGGCATCACCGCATCGGTGCCGGCCTGCCCCCGCAACCGGTCACGGATCTCCCACAGGTTCGTGGCCACAAGTTCGGCCCGGGCGAACTGGAAGACCTCCCAGCCGTCCACCGTGCCATCGCCGATGGCCATGGCATTGACGCCGGACAGCACCGCCTCCTCCGGGGCCGAGGCCAGAGCCGCGTCCATCATGCGCACCCGAAGCGCCGCCCCGCGGTCCCACAAGCCAGGCCGTGCCCGCACCAGCGGTGTCTGCGTGATGCCCACCGCCGCGCGCCGCGCAATGGTGGTGTTGAGGGTGAACGCCCCGCCCGGCGACGCGTGGAACACCGCCGCAGGTCCCGACCACCCGGC
>NZ_NHSD01000298.1 GCF_016653255.1 Rhodobaculum claviforme | reverse complement strand
ACTACCTCGCCGACACCCTCCGCGCCATCCTCGACGGCCACCCCAAATCCCGCATCGAGGACCTCATGCCCTGGCGCTACGCGCAGCCGTCAAGCCTCGCCGCATAGGGCCCAGCCATCGCGCTTACCCTCCATTAGCCGGCGCAGCGTCGCGAACTCGGGGGGCAGGTCCCACTCCGCCAGCGGTGCCGCCTGGTCCAGTGCGTTGATCTTGCGCTCGATCAGCGGAAGGTAGTGGATCGGGTCGAAGACGGCATCCTCGCGGCCGTAGCATCGCGGGTGCCGGGCGATGACGTCGCCGCCGCAGCCGATCACCACCATGTCGACATAGCCGCGGATCCAGACGTCGCGATGGCCATAGGCCACCGGCACCGAGTAGTCGTTGGTCCTGTAGCGCACCAGCGCCTGCGAGCTGACCCGTCCGGCGGCCTGGTCGCAGGCCTCGAACGGCGCGGCGGGCAGCTCGGACATGGCGGCCAGATCCCGCGCCAGGCGCTCGCCGATCGCCTCGGTCTGCCCCCGCAAGACGTCGGACTGGCGCTTGCGGCACTGCGCCTCGAGGTGGGCGTTGAAGTCCTCCCATGTCGCGAACCGCGGGATCGGCACCATGAAGTTGCGGCGTGAGAAGCCCACCAGCCCCTCCGCATTGCCCTTGTCGTTGCCCTTGCCCGGCCGCCCATAGCGGTCGCGCAACACGTAATGCGACAGGAACCCGTTGAAGAGCCTGGCCCGCAACCGCGTCCCGTCGGGCAGGATCTTCGACACCAGACAGCGGTCGTTGTCGTAGAGCACCGACAGCGGCACCCGGCCGAAGAAGGCTAAGGCGTGGACGTGGCCGTCCACCCAGGCCTCCGCCGTCGCCGCCGGATAGGCCCGCACGAAGCAGCCGTCGCTGTGCGGCAGGTCCAGGACGAAGAAGTGCGCCTTCTGCTCCACCCCGCCGATGATCACGTTCGCCATTGTCGCTCGGACCAATGGCGCGGCATGGCTCACCTTCGCCGAAGTCCGCCTGCGCATGGCCGGGCGGATGCGGCAGCGGCACAAACACCTCCCGCCCGCAGCGCTCGCGCATGTAGTCCTTGATGATCGTGTAGCCCCCGGTGAACCCGTGCTCGTCGCGCAACCGCTCGAACACCCGCTTCGCCGTGTGCCGCTGCTTGCGGTGAACTCCGCGATCATCCTCCAGCCAGCCGTCGATGATCTCGGTGAACCCGTCCAGCTTGGGCCGCTTCACCGGGGCCGTGCGCCGGTATCCGGGCGGCTCCGAGAACGCCAGGATCTTGCGCACGCTGTCGCGCGAGATGTTGAAGTGCTGCGCCGCCTGCCGCTGACTCATGCCTTCCGCACAAGCCAGACGAACCTTCCGATACATGTCCACGGTGATGATCCTCCCGCCCACCCTACAGCACGCAGGAAGGACATAGGTGGACGACTTTTACGCCGCCCGCAGCAGGACTACCCCGCCGCTACCGTGGACGAATTTTGCACCGCCGTTCTCAACCCGTGGCGTCATCCACGGCCACGCTCAGAGGCCGGGCACACGTCCGATCGAAGACCCCGCCGAAAGACCGAAGATTGCGCTTGCCAAACGGGGGGCAGCCCCACACGCGCGGCCTCGGTCATCCGTCCGTCATCCAGGATGCCCGCAATGGTCCCCGGCCCGATATCGAGAGCGGCGATGACGTCGGCCCAGGAGGTGGTGTTGGCGAAAGCGCCCGCAGGGGTGCGGGCGTCGGCGACCCAGTCCTCGACGGGGACGCGCACCGCGCCGGGGGCATGCCCGGCCGCGAAGCTTTCGGCGTCGCGCACGTCGAGGAGGCGCAGCGGGCCTGCGGCCTCGGCCGGATCGATCACGGGGGCGTCGATCATGCCGCTTTTCTGCCCTCCAGAAGCGCCTTCACCACCAGCGCCACGATGGCGATCAGCGTGAGGGTGGAGGCCGCGGCGAAGGCGCCCACCGCGTTGAGGTCGTTGAAGAGCAGCTCCACATGCAGCGGCAGGGTGTTGGTCTGGCCGCGGATGTTGCCCGAGACGACGGAGACACCGCCGAACTCGCCCACCGCGCGGGCCGTGCACAGCACCGCGCCATAGAGGAGCGCCCATTTGATGTTGGGCAGGGTGACGCGGCGGAACACCTGCCAGCCGTTGGCGCCGAGCGTGACGGCGGCCTGTTCCTGCTCGGTGCCCTGCGCCTGCATCAGCGGGAGCACCTCGCGCGCGACAAAGGGGGCGGTGACGAACATCGTCACCAGCACGATGCCGGGCAGGGCGAACATCACCTGCAAATCGTTGGCCTGCAGCCACGGCCCGAGCAGCCCCTGCCGACCATAGAGCAGAAGGTAGCAGATGCCTGCGATGATGGGCGAGATCGAGAAGGGGATCTCGATCATCGTCACGAGGATCCCGCGCCCCGGAAAGCGATGCTTGGCCACGGCCCAGGCGGCGGCGATGCCGAAGGCCACGTTCAGAGGCACGACGATGATCGCGGTGATCGTCGTCAGCCAGATCGCGTGCAGCGTGGCGGGGTGCAGGATGTTGGCGGCATAGACCTGCCAGCCCTGCGAAAAGGCGCGCACGAAGATGAAGGCGAGCGGGGCGGCGATGAAGAGGACCGTCAGCCCGACGGCAAGGCCGATCAGGATGCGTTCGCCGCGGCGCGACGGGCCGTAGGGAGGGGCAGGGGTGCTCATCGGCCGGCCTCGCGGTAGCGCGACGCCCAGAACTGCAGGAGGTTCGAGATCAGGAGCAGCACCAGCGCGAAGGCCAGCAGCACAAGCGCGATGGCGGCGGCGCCGTTGTAGTCGAACTCCTCCAGCCGGATGTAGGCCAGCAGGGCCGCGATCTCGGTGCGGAACGGCAGGTTGCCGGCGATGAAGACGATGGCGCCGAACTCTCCCAGGGACCGCGCGAAGGCGGTGGTGCAGCCCGCCAGCCAGGCGGGCAGGATCGCGGGGAACACCACGCGGGTGAAGATGGTCCAGGGCCGGGCCCCCAGCGTGACGGCGGCCTGTTCCAGGGCTGGGTCCATGTCCTCCAGCACCGGCTGGACGGTGCGCACGACGAAGGGCACGGAGGTGAAGGCCATGGCCAGCGCGATGCCCCAGATGGTGTAGACGACCTCGACCCCCAGCGCCGCCAGCACCGGGCCGAACCAGCCGTTGGCGGAGAAGAGCGCCGTCAGCGACAGGCCCGCGACGGCGGTGGGCAGGGCGAAGGGCACGTCCATCAGCGCGTCCAGCACCCGCTTGCCCGGGAACTCGTAGCGCACCAGCACCCAGGCCATCAGCAGGCCATAGAGGGCGTTGAAGACGGTGGCGATCACGGCGGCCGTCAGTGTGATCTGGAACGCCGCCACCGCGCGGGGGCTGGAGACGATGGCCCAGAACCGCGCCGGGCCGATCTCGGCGCCCTTGAGGATCAGCGCGATGACCGGGATCAGCACGATGAAGGTCATGTAAAGCAGCGTCGTGCCGAGGCTCAGCGTGAACCCCGGCAGGACGCGTTTGGCGCGGACGGGCGCGCCGGTGTTGGTGGCGACGGCGGTCATGGCATCACTGGTTGACGAAGACGCGGTCCAGCCGGGCGCCCTCGGCGAAGTGGTTTTCCTGAATGGCCTCCCAGCCGCCGAAGACCTCGTCCACCGTCACCAGCCGCACCTCGGGCAGGGTGTCCGCGAACTCGGCCGCCACATCCTCGTTGGCGACGCGGTAGAAGTTCTGCGCGACGATGCGCTGCGCGTCCGCGGAGTAGAGCCATTCCAGATAGGCGGTCGCCAAGTCGATGGTGCCATTGCGCTCGGCCACTTCGGTCACGACGGCGACCGGGAACGCCGCGAACAGGCTGAGCGAGGGGGTGACACGCTCCAGCCCGGCCTCGGCGTAGGCCTCCGCGATCCCGCCGGTCTCGGCCTCGAACGTCACCAGCACGTCGCCGATGTTGCGCTCGGCGAAGGTCTGGGTGGCGCCGCGCCCGCCGGTGTCGAACACCGGCACGTTGTCGAAGATCGCCTTGACGAAGGCCTCGGCGGCATCTTCGTCGCCGTCGTTGTGCTCCAGCCCGTAGGCGAAGGCCGCGAGGTAGGTGTAGCGCGCATTGCCGCTGGTGCGGGGGTTGGGAAAGATCACCTGGACATCGTCGCGGGCCAGATCGTCCCAGTCCTGAATGTCCTTCGGGTTGCCCTCGCGCACCAGAAACGCCGGCAGCGAATACCAGGGCGAGGCGCCGTTGGGCAGGGCCTCGCGCCAGTCCTGGGAGACAAGGCCACCCGCGGCCAGGACGTCGATGTCGGTTTCCTGGTTGAAGGTCACCACATCGGCTGCCAGCCCCTCCAGGATCGCGCGGGCCTGGCGCGACGAGCCGCCGTGGCTCTGGTCGATGGTCACGCTGCGGCCCTCGGTCGCCTGCCAATTCTCGGCAAAGACGGGATTGAGCGCCTCGAACAACTCGCGCGCGATGTCGTAGCTGGTGTTGAGCAGGCGGTCCTGTGCGGCGGCCGGGGTGGCGGCAAGGGCCACGGCCACGGCGGTCGCGCGAAGGGCGGGGAAGGTCATCGTGCCGTCTCCTTGTGGGATGTGAGGGGAACTGGTTCGGCCGATGCGGCGCCGGGGCGCCGGTCGGTGGGAAAGATCGTGCCGGCCTCGATCGTCAGGCGCACGGCGGCGTCCGGGGTCAGGGCTTCGGCCGCAGAGGCGCGGCGGGGCACGTCGGCCTCGGCCTCGCCAAGATCGGGGTGGCGCAGCACCAGCCGCAGCTGCGCGCCGTTCGACGTGCGGCTGGCGATCCGCCAGGGTGCGGCGGGATCGGGGCGGGGGGCGATGTCCTGCGGGCGGACGAACAGCCGGGCCGGGCCGTCGGGCAGGGCCCGGCGCTCCAGCGCCGAGAGATCCAGCCCCGACCCGTCGGCCCGACCGGCGTGCAGGGTGACGGGCAGCTCCACCGTGGCGCCCATGAAGCGGGCGACAAACGGCGAGGCCGGGTGGTCGTGGATCGCATCGGCATGGCCGATCTGCTCGATCCGCCCCGCGCCCATGACGACCACGCGGTCGGCAAGCTCGAACGCCTCCTCCTGATCGTGGGTCACGAAGATCGTGGTCGAGCCGGTCGCCTCGTGCACGCCGCGCAGCCAGCGGCGCAGATCGCGCCGGATCGCGGCGTCGAGCGCGCCGAAGGGTTCATCGAGCAGCAGCACATTGGGCTCGATCGCCAGCGCCCGCCCGAGTGCCACCCGCTGGCGCTGGCCGCCCGAAAGCTGGGTGGGGTAGCGGTCGGCCAGATCCACGATCTGGAGGAAGTGCAGCAGCTCGTCGACCTTGGCCGCGATCACCGCGCGGCCGGGCCGTTCGGCCCGGGGGCGCACGGTCAGCCCGAAGGCGAGGTTGTCGCGCACCGTCATGTGCGGAAACAGCGCGTAATTCTGGAACACGAAGCCGATGCGGCGCTCCTGCGCCGCCAGCCGCAGCCAGTCCTGCCCGTTGACATCCAGCTGCCCGGCGTCGGGCCATTCCAGCCCGGCGATGATCTTCAGAAGCGTCGTCTTGCCCGAGCCCGAGGGACCGAGCAGCGCGACCAGCTCGCCCTGCTCGACGCCAAGCTCGATCCCGCGCAGAACATCCGTCTGCCCGAACCGCTTGGTCAGCCCTGATACCGTGATCGACATTGGCGCGCCTTCCTCAATCCGGTGTTCGACATAAGAGGGGGGTTCAGGGGCGGCAACGGCGCCGGCCGGCCAGCGGGGCCGGGGTGGGCGGCGGGAATTCCAGCGTCGCGCGCCGTGCGATGACAGTGGCATTCCGGGCTTGCGCGGGCTGGCAAAATGGATCGCCGATCCGGCCCGCTTTGGGAATATGTTCCTGTTTTGCGCGCTGAAGGCCCGTCAGGCGGACCGAGCCTCCACTTCGACCAGTTGCGCGGACAGCCGTGCCGCCTGCACCCGAATGTCGGGAATCGCCGTGATCTCCCAGAAGGCGGCGCGGGACACGGGACCGAGGGCGAAGATCGTCGCGTGGGGCGTGCCGTCCGGGCGCAGGACGCGTGCGCAGGTGTCCACATCGATGCCGAAGCGCAGCGGATCCACGCAGGCCAGCCCGTCCTCGATCAGGTGGCGGATCACAGGGCCTGCGTTCTGCGCGGGATCGCGGCGGATGCCGCGGCAGTCGATGATGCGGTCGACCACGCGCGCCTCCTCCGTGCGATCGGGGAGGCGCAGGCGCGCGGTGATCCTGCCGCCCTCGCCCCGCTCCGCGCCCAGAAACGCGGCCCGGCGCAGGGTCAGGCGCCCCTCCCGCTGCGCCACCGCCAGCCTTTGGGCGGAGGAGGGCGGCATCCGGTGGCGGTGCACCTCCCACCAGCCGCAGGCGTGGCGCAGGAACCGGGCGCGGCCGTCCGCGTCCATCGCCTGCCAGAGCGCCTGGACATGTGGGCGCAGGCCATCGACGACCGAGCGCCAGTCGCCGCCCTCGGCCTCGGCCGTCGCCACGCGGTCGCGCAGCCAGCGCATGAGGGTGCTCACCGGGCGGCCAAGCGGCAGGTCGGCCGCCGCGATCCCCAGCGGCGCCGCGTCCGCATGGGGCTGCGGCAGGAGGCGGCGGCGGGACACCGCCTCGATCCGCCCCCCGTGGCCGGCGTCGAGCAGCGACAGCACCTGATCCACCATGGTCAGCCCGGTGCCGACGATCAGCACATCGGCCATCCGCTCCGGCGGCGCGCTGTCGCCCCAGGGCAGCGACAGCGCGGCGTCCGGCTCGGCCGCGGGCAGGGCATGTCCGGTGGCGAGCACCGTGATGTCCGCCGTCACGGCTCGCCCGTCCGCGAGATGCACGCGGGTGCCCTGCGCCAGGGGCTCCACCCGGACGGCCTCGGCCTGCAGACAGGTCAGCCGGTCGCGCCCGGGTGCTTGGGTGAGGGTTTCGGCAAGGTACCGGCCATAGACCTCGCGCGACACGAAGGACCAGGGGCAACACGCCGGGTCGACCGTGGCGCGCAGCCACTCCAGGAAGTGCGCCGGGTCGTCCACGATCGCCGACATGTTCGCCACACGGGTGTTGAGCAGATGCGCCGGATCGCGGGTGCCATAGGCCACCCCGCGGCCGAGCATGTCCGACTTCTCCACCAGGCACATGGTCACGGCCGGGCTGGCCCGCAGCAGATGCAGCGCCATCAGCACGCCGCTGGCCCCGCCGCCGAGGATGACGACGCGGCGCCGTTTTCCAGACGCCGCGTCGAAGGCTCCGTGCGCCGCGCTCAGGTCCACGCGACCACCATGAGCCAGAGCCCCACGGCACAACACAGCGCGAGGATTGCCGGCAGCTCGACCACTGGCTCGACCGCCAGGTCGTCGGGAGCGACGGCGTGCTGGTCGGGGCTGGCCAGCAGCCGGCACAGCTCGTGATCGAGGATGCAGGGCATGGGACGCTCCTTTACCGGTTGGTCTGGACGACGCTGGGCTGCGGGCTGAAGGTTCCCTTCGGCGCGACGACGATGACCAGCACCCAGGCACAGGCGAGGGCCAGGACCCCCAGCGCAATGGGGCAGTTCTTGCGCGGCGTCGTGCGCGTGGCGCGCGCGCGGGGGGCACGGCGGCGCTGCGCATCAGAAGGCCCATCGTTGGGCCAGCGCCGCCCGGGCGGCAGCGGGGCGCACCCGGACCCGCGACCGGCGCACCAGCGCGTCGCGCAGGGCGATCCCCTCCGGCCAAGGGCCGAAACCGCTGTCTGCGTTGACATGCCCGGCCTGCCCCAGATCGACGAGGGCCGCGCCCCAGTCATCGGCCAGATCGAAGGCGGTGGCGAACGGCATCCAGGGATCGTTGCGGCTGGCGGCCACCGTGACCGGCGCCGGCAGCTCGTCGCGCGGGATGTCGGCGAAGCGGCGCAGACGGAAGCTCCGCCGGGGATCGGCCGGCGCAACCAGCAGCGCGCCGCCGATATCCAGTTGCGGCCATTGCGCCAGCAGGCGCGCCACCACGAGGCAGCCCAGCGAGTGCGCCACCAGAATCGCGCCGGGGTGCTGCAGGACGGCGCCCGCCACCTCGGCCTCCCAGGCTTCGGGCGAGGGGTCCGCCCAGTCGTCCTGATGCACGGTCAGCGCGGTCGGGTCACTGGCCTGCCACCAGGCCTGCCAGTGGGGGGCGGGCGAGCCGTCGAGGCCGGGGATGAGCAAGGTGCGCGTCATGTCGATCTCCTTTTCATCTCCGTAATCTCTAGCATGTCCATCGTGTAATTGAGGTTCGTTTTTCCCGTCCTGAGGAGAACAGGAGTCTCCACCGTGGCCCCATTGCGCGCTCAGGCATTCGCCGTATCGATCGGCGGCGCCGTGGTCGCCTTCATCCGCTCCATGGAGAACTTGGAGGTCACGTTGCGGCAGGCGAGGCGATGGGTGAGGTCGAGGTAGAAGGCATCGAAGGCGGCCATGTCGGCCACGATGACCTTGAGCAGATAGTCCACCTCGCCGGCCATGCGGTGCACCTCGACCACCTCATGGTATTCCCGCATCAGAGCCGTGAAGGCCTCGCGCCAGGCGGGGGTGTGGTCGGCGGCCTCGATCTCGACGAAGACGGTGAGGCCGAGGCCGATCTTCTCGGGCGCGACGAGGGCCACGCGGCCGGTGATGACGCCGGCGGCCTCGAGCTTCTGCACGCGCTTCCAGCAGGGGGTCTGCGACAGGCCCACGCGGTCGGCCAGCTGGGCCACCGGCAGCGTGGCGTCCTGCATCAGCGCATGCAGGATCTTGCGGTCGATCCGGTCAAGGCTGGGGATCGCAGCGGGTGGTGCGCTCATCGTCGGCCTCCTCGGCGCGGGGGGCAGTCGTCGCACCAGCCCGGGACCATCGCCCGCACCGGGGCGTGCTCGGCGGTGTGCAGATCGACCGCGGCGGGCTGCGGGAACCGAAGCCCGGCCGCGTGCAGGCGACCAGGGGACAAGGCGCGCAGATCATCGTCCCGCATGCCGAACCCGCGCGCCGGAAGGAGAAACACCCGGTGGTGCGCGAGATCGCAAGCCTGGGGGCGCCAGATCGTGTCCCATCGGGGGGACGCCTGCCGGAACCGCCAGCCGTTCCGGGCGGCCCGCCGCAGTGTGTCCAACTCGGCAGCAGACAGATCGCCGGGCGGCCGCCACGCAGCAGTGGTCGCGTGCAGCGCCAGCCGCAGCCGGAGCGGCAGGTCGGTGCCGGCTTGCCCGGTCATCCGGTCCGCCCCCCCTCATGCGGAGATGAACTCGCGCACGAACTCGGTCCCGGGGCGTGCGCGAATGTCCTCTGGGCGGCCGACCTGTTCGATGCGGCCCATGGACATGACGACGACGAGATCGGCGAGTTGCATCGCTTCCTCCTGGTCGTGGGTGACGAAGACGGTGGTGAGGCCGGTGGTGTCGTGGATGTCGCGCAGGCCCTGGCGCAACTCGCGGCGGACCTTGGCATCCAGCGCGCCGAAGGGCTCGTCCAGCAGCAGCATCCGCGGTTCGATGGCGAGGGCGCGCGCGAGGGCGACGCGCTGGCGCTGGCCGCCCGACAACTGGCTGGGGTATCGCGCGCCGATGTCGGGCAGCTTGATGAGGCTCAGGAGGCGGTTGACTCGGCGCGCGATCTCCGGTCCGCCGGGCCGGGACCGGCGCGGGCGGGCGCGCAGGCCGTAGGCGATGTTGTCGAAGACCGTCATGTGGCGGAAGAGGGCGTAGGACTGGAACACGAAGCCCGCACGCCGCTCCTGCACGCTGAGGCCCGTGGCGTCGGAGGCGTCGAACAGGACCCGCCCCGCCGTGGGGAACTCCAGCCCCCCGAGGATGCGCAAAAGCGTCGTCTTGCCCGAGCCGGAGGGGCCCAGCAGGGCCACCAGCGTGCCCGAGGGGATGGACAGGGAGACGGGGTGGAGCGCGGCGGTGGTGCCGAAGTCCTTGGAGATTTCCTCGATGTCGATGTTCATCGTCGGTCCCTCAATGGCGGTGGGTGGCGGCGAGCTGGTCGGCATACCGCCACTCCAGCGCCGATTTCAGCGTCAGCGTCACAAGGGCGAGGAGCGCGAGCACGCCCGCCATGGTGAAGGCCGCGACCGAGAGGTATTCGTTGTAGAACATCTCGATCATCAGCGGCATGGTGGTGGTCTGGCCTCGGATCTTGCCCGAGACCACGGCGACCGCGCCGAACTCTCCCATCGCGCGGGCGTTGCACAGCAGCACGCCATAGAGCAGCGCCCAGCGGATGTTGGGCAGGGTGACGGTCAGGAAGGTGCGCCAGCCCGAGGCGCCGAGGGTCAGGGCGGCTTCCTCCTCCGCCCGGCCCTGTTCGAGCATCACGGGGATCAGCTCGCGCGCCACGAAGGGGAAGGTGATGAACATCGTCGCCAGCACGATCCCCGGCACGGCAAAGACCACCGGCAGGCCGTTGGCCACAAGCCACATCCCCAGCGCGGAATTGGCGCCGAACATCAGGATGAACAGCAGCCCCGCGACGACCGGAGAGATGGAGAACGGCAGGTCGATGAAGGTGATGACCCACGCCTTGCCGCGCCAGTCGAACTTGGTGATGGCCCAGGCCGCCGCGATGCCGAAGGCCGCGTTCAGGGGCACGGTGATGGCGGCGACCAGCAGTGTCAGGCGGATCGCGGACTGCGCGTCGGGCTCGGACAGCGAGGCCAGCGCGAAGGCCCAGCCGCGCCGCAGCGCCTCGTCGAACACGGCATAGAGGGGTGCGAACAGCAGCACCGTCAGCACCGCGAGGCACAGGCCGATCAGCGACCATTTCACCAGCGCCGGTTCGGTGGTCGCCGGGCGGAAGGGGCGCGGGCGGGCGGGGATGGCAGGCGTGTCGGTCATGTCCGGTCCCCTGTCACGCCGCGCCCATGCGGCGGCGGCTCCAGATCTGGATGAGGTTGATGGCGAGCAGCAGGGCAAACGAGATCACCAGCATGGCGATGGCGATGGCCACCGCGCCGTCGTAGTCGAACTCCTCCAGCCGGATGACGATGAGGAGGGGCGCGATCTCGGTCACGTTGGGCAGGTTGCCGGCGATGAAGATGACCGAGCCGTATTCCCCCACCGACCGCGCCAGCGCGAGCGCGAAGCCCGTGAGTGCCGCGGGCGCGAGCATCGGCAGAATGACATGGGTCAGCGTGCGCAGGCGCGAGGCGCCAAGGGTGGCGCTGGCCTCTTCGGTTTCGCGGTCGATCTCCTCGATCACCGGCTGGACGGTGCGCACGACGAAGGGCAGGCCCACGAAGATCAGCGCGATCCAGATGCCGATCTCGGTATAGGCCACGCGCAGGCCGAAGCTCTGCATCAGGGCCGATCCGAACATGCCGTTGGGGGCATAGATCGCGGTCAGCGCGATGCCGGCCACGGCGGTGGGCAGCGCGAACGGCAGGTCCACCGCCGCATCGACGATGCGCTTGCCCGGGAAGCGGTAGCGCACCAGCACCCAGGCCAGCAGCACCCCGAACACGAGGTTGAAGAGCGACGCTATCAGCGCCGCGCGGAAGCTCAGCTCCAGCGCGTTCCAGACGCGGGGGCGGTTGACCACCTCCCACATGCCCGCCGCGCCGAAGCCGACAAAGCCGCGCCACAGCAGCACCGCCATGGGGATCAGCACGACGACCGACAGCATCGTCAGCATGATCCCGAACGACAGCCCCCACCCCGGCATCGGGGTGGGGGCCCTCACGCTGAACGTCCGCGCGGCCATGTCACTGGCCCACGTAGATCTGGTCGAAGATGCCGCCGTCGCCGAAGTGTTCGGGCTGCACCACCGCCCAGCCGCCGAAATCCTCGATGGTCAGGCGCTCGAGTTCGGGGAACCGCGCCACGTCCTCGGGGTCGGCGGCCGATGTGTCCCAGGCGCGGTAGAAGTGCCGCAGCGCCATGGCCTGGGCCTCGGGGCTGTAGAGCTGCTCCAGATACGCCGTGGCCAGCGCCCGGGTGGCGTCATCCCCGAGGTTGCCCTCCACCAGCGCCACCGGCGGCTCCGCCAGCACCGACACCGAGGGCACGATGATGTCGAACTGGTCCTCGCCGAGTTCCTTGAGCGCGAGATAGGCCTCGTTCTCCCACGCCAGCAGCACATCGCCGATGCCGCGCTGCGCGAAGGTGGTGGTGGAGCCCCGCGCGGCGGTGTCCAGCACCGGCACGTTGCGGTAGATGTCGGCCACGAATTCGCGCGGATCCAGCCCGTTGCGCTCGGCATAGGCCCAGGCCGCGAGGTAGTTCCACCGCGCCCCGCCCGAGGTCTTCGGGTTGGGCGTGATCACCGCCACGTCCTCGCGGATCAGGTCGTTCCAGTCCTGGATGTCCCTGGGGTTGCCCTCCCGCACCAGCAGCACGATGGTCGAGGTATAGGGCGAGGCGTTGTGCGGCAGGAGGCTCTGCCAGTCCTCGGGGATCAGATCGGTGCGCGAAGCAATCGCGTCGATGTCGGAGGCCAGCGCCAGCGTGACCACATGCGCGCCCAGCCCGTCGATCACCGCCCGCGCCTGCGCACCGGACCCGCCGTGCGAGGTCTGGAGAGTGGGCCGCGGGTTGCCCTGCGCCTCCCACCAGTCGGCGAACCAGGCGTTGTAGTCGCGGTACAACTCGCGCGTGGGGTCGTAGCTGACGTTCAGCAGGGTCTGGGCCGACACGCCCGGCGCCGTGAAGGCGGACGCAAGAGCGATGAGCGCCCCGGCGGCAGCCTTCCAGCCGGTCGTCTGCCGGGCTGTGAGCGGACGCCCGGTGACCCGTCGCCCGCCAGCCGCGACGACAAGCCGGCCATCGGGCAGACGCGTGACCAGCGGGCCCTGTGCGAGACCATGGGACGCGACGGCAACGGCGTGGATCATGGAACCTGTCTCCTGAAGGGGGTGCGGCACCGCGGCCGCGCCTGGGGACCTGTTGGCGAAAAACGGGCGCGTCATCGCAGCACCGTCGGCGTCTCTACGAGGTGCAGCCTCGACCACTGGTCCCGGCCAGGTTGGCCGGGACGGGCAATCAGGGGGTGTGCCCGCCGGTGGTCATCCACGAGGGTGCCACAGCCCATCGCATGGGCCATCCCGGCCAGTTGATCACCGCAGGTCGAAGCCTTGGCGTTCGGGAACCGGTAAAGTGCGAACATCTCGTCCTCCTGTCGATCGGGAAGCGCTGCGCTTCCATGCCGACAATCACGACAGAGGTAATCGAGAAAAGCAACGAAATATTCACGTCAAAGTCGGTCGTGAAAAGAGATGATTATTCTCCGGGCACCGCACCGGCCCGGCGCGAGGGTCGGTGCTGTCCGCTCAGATCTCGACCCGGCGGGCCGCTTCGACGACATCCAGGGAGCCCGGCTGCTCCACAAGGTCCGCCAGCGTCAGCGATTCGATCAGGACGAGGTAGGACCAGAACACCTGCGCGAAGACCTTGCGCAGCCGGCATGCGTCCTCGTCGGGGCAGTCCTCGCAGCGCTGGTAGGCGCGGCGCGACAGGCAGGGAAGCGGCGCGATCGGCCCGTCGATCAGCCGCATGAGCGCGCTCAGCGGCACCTCGCGCGGCTCCTTGATCAGGACGTAGCCGCCATGGCGGCCCCGCACGGACGCGATGAACCCCGCGTTGCGGATCTCCAGCAGGATGTGCTCGAGGAAGCGCTTCGGCGTGCCGGACCGCGTCGCGATCTCCTCGATCCGCAGCGGACGCCCCTCGCGTGCCCGTTCGGCCGCGAGTTCCATCAGGGCCTTGAGGCCATACTTCATCTTCTGCGTGATCATGGCCTTGACTACAGGACGTGCGCCGGTTGCTCAACAGGCATCCCGCGCTGTCAGGTCGTGATTGAGATGCCTCGATCTTATCGATCCGGGCTGCCCTGCTCCGGCAAGGGGCTCAGTCACCACCGCCGCGACGTGCCTTGGCTCTCTCATGGCCCATGGGTGGGATTGCCCGCAAGGCGAGCGGGTGATTGTTTCGCACCACGCCCCCCGGCTTCATGGCCCGCGCTGCGTTCCTCGATGAAGGCCTTGAATTCGGCGGTGTGACAGGCCGCCAGCAGGGTATCGATCCAGGGGGCGCCCTTCTCCCGGGCGCGTACGGCGATCATGTCGGCACAGGGACCGCGCGGGTCCTCGCGCAGGATCGCGGTGGTGGGATCGAGGTTCGCCCGGCATAGCTGGCATTGATCGCCGCCGCATCCACATCCTGCCGGGAGCGCGGGGTCTGCGCGGCGTCGATCTCGATGAACCGCAAGTTGGAGGGGGTGGCCATGATGTCGAGGAGGGTCGGCTGGGCGCCCACATCCTCGGCCAGCGCGATCGCCCCGGCATCGCGCAGCAGCACAAGCGACCGTCCGCCCTTGGTCGGTTCGTTCCGGGTGGCGATGGTGGCGCCCTCGGGCAGGTCCTCCCACGCCGCATGACGGCTGCAAGGGATCCCGGGTGGGAAGGTCTCCGTCAGGCCGACCGAGACCGGATCGAAGCCCGCATTGGCGTTCTGGTTGTCCAGACAGGGCTGGTGCTGGAACGAGATCGCATCCAGAGCGCCCTGCAAAAGCGCGCGGTTCGGAACGACATGGTCGGTGCACTCGACGATCGCGATCTCGAGCCCGAGGTCGGCGGCGATACGCGGAGGGGTTGCGGCTCCATGCGCGCTCCCTGGGTGTGAGCGGCAAACCTGAAGGCCATGGCGCAGGCTGGATCTGGTGAATTCCCTCTCTTCCGGTGCAGACAGAAGAGTCCGAGCGTCCGAGCGGTCCCCGAGAGGAATGAGTTTCGAAGCGCTGGGGCCGGGGTGCGCCCGTGAGGTTGGATTCGCCGTCGCAGCGTTGGCGGATCCGGGGCTGCGCCCGCCGATTGACAAAGGCTGCCTGCGTGGCGCCCTGGCATGGCGGCCGGGAATGCGGTTCGGGCAAGGGCGCCGGGACCGGGGTGGCTTCCCTGTCGTGGCGAGCGGACAGAACGCAATCCCTATATATGCTCATCTAAACGGGAAATAGTCTGTATTTTTCCTGGTGTATTGCCCCTTTTAGGGAAAACCGCCTATCCTCACCCCAGCCAAACGAGGATCGCAAATGCGCCACCTTCCGCTGTTTCGTGACCTGAAAGGCAGTCGCGTCGTCGTCTCGGGCGGAGGCGAAATCGCGCGCTCCAAGCTTCGAACGTTGCTGAGGACCGAGGCGCGGGTCATCGTCTTTGCCGCCGACCCGCACCCCGAGGTCGAGGCCGACGCGACAGCCGGGCGGCTGGTGCTGGTGCGTCGCCCGCTGGGCGAGGGCGACGCGATCTGCGCGGCGCTGGTCTATGGCGCGAATGGGGATACGGCCGAGGATGCGCGGGTGGCCGGGATCGGCCGGCGGGCCGGGGCGCTTGTGAACATCGTGGACGATCTGGAGGGGTCCGACTTCATCAGCCCGGCCATCGTCGATCGCGACCCGGTGGTGGTGGCGATCGGGACCGAAGGCGCGGCACCGGTGCTGGCGCGGCGGATCAAGGCCGACATCGAGGCGATGCTGCCGCAGGCGCTGGGTCCGCTGGCGCGGCTGGCGGCAGGGTTTCGCCATGCCGTCGAGGCGCTGCCCTTCGGTCGGCCTCGGCGGGATTTCTGGACGCGGTATTTCGATCGGGAGGGGCGCATGGCGCTGGACACCGGGGGCGAGGGCGCTGTGAGGGACCGGCTGCAAAGCCTCCTTGACGAACATATTGCGGGTCGGGTCCCGGCCGGCCGCGTGTCGCTGGTGGGCGCCGGTCCCGGCGATCCGGAGCTTCTGACACTGCGGGCGCGCAATCGGCTGCACGACGCCGACGTGATCGTCCACGACCAGCTGGTGCCCCGGCCGATCCTTGATCTGGGGCGGCGCGAGGCCCTGTTCATCGCCGTCGGCAAGCGCGCGGGCGGGCCGTCCTGGCGCCAGGCCGACATCGACGCGCTGCTGGTGGACCATGCCCGCAGCGGGGCGCTGGTGGTGCGGCTGAAGTCGGGCGATGCGGGCGTGTTCGGACGCCTGGACGAGGAACTGGACGCGCTGGATGCCGCGGGCGTCGCGTGGGAGATCGTGCCGGGTGTGACCTCGGCCATGGCGGCAGCGGCCGAGATCGGCCGGTCGATGACCCGGCGCGACCGCAACAGCGCGGTGACACTGGCGACCGCGCAGGACGCCGCCGGGATGGCCGAACACGACTGGCGGGCGCTGGCACGCCCCGGGGCGGTGACGGCGATCTACATGGGCGTGCGCGCCGCGCGGTTCGTGCAGGGACGCCTGATGCTGCACGGCGCCGACCCCACCACCCCCGTCAGCGCGGTGGAGAACGCCGGCCGGCCCGAGCGCCGAACCGTCGCCACCACGCTCGCGGACCTGCCGCAGGCGCTGGTCGCCGAGGGCATCGGGGGCCCCGCGATCCTGTTCCTCGGGCTCGCGCCTCGGCGGCAGGCCGCCCCCGCAGCCCTGCCCGCCGCAATGGAGGCCTGAGCGATGGCACGCACGCATCCCCGCATCATCAGCGCCAACGACCTGCTGATCGGCGACGTCGTCTACCTGACGGCGGCCGGGGGATGGACGCGCGACCTCGCGGCGGCGGCGGTGGCCCGGGACGACGCCGCGGCGCAGGCGCTGCTGGCGCAGGCCGAGGCGCAGCCGCATCTGGCCGTGGGTCCCTATCTGGCGGATGTGGCGCTGGATGGTCCCGCCCCCCGCCCGCTGCATTACCGCGAGGTGTTCCGCACCCGCGGACCGTCCAACCGGCCGGATCTCGGCCGCCAGGCGGAGGGCCTGTGAGATGTACCGTTACGACGATTTCGACGCGGATTACCTGCGCGCCCGCAATGCCGAATTCCGCGACCAGGTGGCCCGCCGGATCGACGGCCGGCTGAGCGAGGACGAGTTCAAGCCGCTGCGTCTTCAGAACGGCCTGTATCTGCAGCTGCACGCCTACATGCTGCGTGTGGCGATCCCCTATGGCACGCTGTCGTCGGACCAGATGCGTGTGCTGGCCGAGGTCGCGGAACGCTGGGACCGCGGCTATGGCCATTTCACCACCCGCCAGAACATCCAGTTCAACTGGGTGCGGCTGGCGGATACGCCCGACATCCTCGACCGGCTGGCAGAGGCGGGGATGCACGCCATCCAGACCTCGGGCAACTGCATCCGCAACGTCACGGCGGATCACTTTGCCGGGGCGGCGGCGGACGAGATCGAGGACCCCCGCCCGGTGGCCGAGCTGATCCGGCAATGGTCCACATCCCATCCCGAGTTCCTGTTCCTGCCGCGCAAGTTCAAGATCGCGGTCAGCGGCACGCCCGCCGACCGGGCGGTGACCATGGCCCACGATATCGGCCTGCGTGCCCTGCGCGGGCCAGGGGGCGAGGTCGGCTATACAGTGATCCTGGGCGGCGGCATGGGTCGCACGCCGATGCTGGGCAAGGTGGTGCGGGAGTTCGTGCCGAAACCCGATCTGCTGCCCTATCTCGAGGCGATCCTGGCCGTCTACAACCTGCATGGCCGGCGCGATAACAAGTACAAGGCCCGCATCAAGATCCTGGTGCACGAGACCGGGCTGGAGGCGCTGAAGGGCGAGATCGAAGCCGAGTTCGCCCGCCGCAAGCGGCTGTTCGACGGGCCGGAAGTGGTGCCGTCGGCGGAGGAACTGGCCCGCATCGCCGCGCATTTCGCGCCGCCCGTCCTGCCGGTGCGGGCCGAGGTCTCGGCCATCGAGGCCCGCGCCCGAGAGGTCGATCCCGCCTTCGCGCTCTGGGCCGAGGTGAACACCCACCCCCACCGTGCGCCGGGCCACGCCATCGTGACCGTCTCGCTCAAGGCGCCGGGCGAGGCGCCGGGGGATGCGACCTCGGACCAGATGCGGGCGCTCGCGGATCTGGCGGACCGCCATTCGCTGGGTGAGCTGCGGATCAGTCATCTGCAGAATGTGGTGCTGCCCCATGTGGCGCGCGACGACCTGCCGGCGCTGCATGCGGCGCTGGTGCGCCATGGCCTCGCCACCGCCAATGCGGGGCTGATCACCGACATCATCGCCTGCCCGGGGCTGGATTACTGCGCGCTGGCCACGGCGCGCTCCATCCCCATCGCGCAGGACATCGCCCGCCGCTTTGCCGCGCCCGAAAAGGCCCGCGCCATCGGCGCCTTCGAGATCAAGATCTCGGGCTGCATCAACGCCTGCGGCCATCACCATGTCGGCCATGTCGGTATCCTCGGGCTGGAGAAGGCGGGGATCGAGAGCTACCAGATCACGCTGGGCGGCGACCCCGGCCCCGACGCGGCAGTGGGCGAGCGCACCGGCCCCGGCCTTGCGGCCAAGGAGGTCGGCCCGGCCATGGAGCGCTTGGTGGCGGCCTACCTTGCGCACCGCGCGGGCCACGACGAGCGCTTCGTCGACACCTATCGACGGGTCGGCCCGGAGCCCTTCCGCAGCGCCATCTACGCGCGCGAGGCCGCGTGATGCAGCCCCTCGTCGCCCGCGCCGAGGCGCTGAACGCAGCCGTGCCCTCCGGGATCGCGCCGCGCCTGCAGGCGATCCGCGCGGCCATCCCCGGCCCGGTCGTGCTGACCACCGCCTTCGGGATCGAGAGCCAGCTTCTGACGCATTTCATCGCCCGCGAGCGGCTGGACATCGACCTTGTCACGCTGGACACAGGCCGGCTGTTCCCCGAGACGCTGGATGTCTGGGCCGAGACGGAGGCCCGCTACGGCGTTCGGATCTTCGCCCTGCATCCCGATCGCACAGAACTTGATGCGCTGCTCGCCCGAGATGGGCCGATGGGCTTTCGCCAGTCCGTGACCGCTCGGCAGCACTGCTGCCACGTCCGCAAGGTCTTACCGCTCGCCCGCGCACTGAAGGGGGCCGGGGGCTGGATCAGCGGGCTGCGCCGCGACCAGTCCACCGCCCGCCGCGACACCCGCTTCGCCAAGGTCGACCCCGCGCGCGGTCTGATCAAGGTGTCGCCGCTGTTCGACTGGTCCGAGGAGGACGTCGTGCTGCATGTCCGCAGCCTCGACATCCCCTACAACCGGCTGCTGGACGCGGGCTTCCGCTCGATCGGTTGCCAGCCCTGCACCCGCGCCACCCGCATCGGCGAGGACCCCCGTGCCGGCCGCTGGTGGTGGGAGGACAGCACGAGGGAATGCGGCCTGCACACACG
>NZ_NHSD01000297.1 GCF_016653255.1 Rhodobaculum claviforme | reverse complement strand
TCCATCAGCATGGACTTGCCCCGCCCCACGCCCCCCCACAGGTAGATCCCGCGCCGCGCGGGATCTACCTGTGGGGGGGCGTGGGGCGGGGCAAGTCCATGCTGATGGACCTCTTTCACGACCATGTCGCGATCCCGGAGCGCCGCCGCGTGCACTTCCACGCCTTCATGCAGGAGGTCCACGCCGGGCTGCATGCCGCCCGCGCGCGCGGCACGGCGGATGCGCTGGCGCCGGTGGCGGCCGGGCTGACGGGATCGCTGCGGCTTCTGTGCCTCGACGAGATGCAGATCACCGACATCACCGATGCGATGATCGTGGGGCGGCTGTTCGAGGCGCTGTTCGCCGCCGGGGTGGCGGTGGTGACGACCTCGAACCGCCCGCCGGAGGATCTGTACAAGGACGGGCTGAATCGCCAGCTGTTCGTGCCCTTCATCGCGCTGATCCGCGACCGGCTGGAGGTTGTGGAGCTGGAGTCGACGACCGATTACCGCCAGCACCGGCTGACGGGGGCGCAGGTGTGGTTCCACCCCGCGGGCACGGCCGCACGCCGGGCCATCGATGCGCTGTGGTGCGACCTGACCGGCGGCGCGCGGCCCGAGGCGTTCACGCTGGTGGTGCAGGGCCGGCGGCTGACGCTGCCTGCGTTTTCCGACGGGGTGGCGCGCGCCTCGTTCTGGGAGCTGTGCGGCCAGGCGCTGGGCCCGGCCGATTACCTGGCGCTGGCCGGGGCGCTGCGGGTGCTGATTCTGGAGGACATCCCCCGGCTGGGGGCGGCCAACTACAACGAGGCCAAGCGCTTCGTCACCCTGATCGATACCCTCTATGAGGCGCGGGTGCGCCTGATCGCTTCGGCCGCCGATGTGCCCGAACAGCTGTACCTGGAGGGCGCGGGCAGTTTCGAGTTCGAGCGCACCGCCAGCCGCCTGCGGGAAATGCAGGCGGCGGACTGGACCGGCTGATCGCCGGTAACCGTGCTCTGCGCGCTCCGGTTGCCGCAACGCCGCCGAGATGCGATATTATTGGTGTGTGTTGTGTTAAGTGTGGAGTGGTACATGGGTCATCCGGTCGATCAGCACGTGGGGTCACGGGTTCGGCAGCGACGGCACGAGCTGGGCATCACCCAGCAGGTGCTGGCCAGCAAACTGGGCGTGACGTTCCAGCAGGTGCAGAAATACGAACTCGGTCTCAATCGCGTGAGCGCGTCGCGCCTCTGGCATGTGGCGCGCATTCTCGAGGTTCCGGTTGCGTTCTTCTTCGAGGGGCTGGAGGGCGCTCCGGGAACCGGCGCCCAGCCCGTCCCCGACGAGGAGGCGCTGTCGTTGCTGCGCAGTTTCTCGGCAATTTCGGAGCCGAAACGGCGGCGGCTTCTCGATCTTGCGCGCTGTCTTTCCGAGCCGAGCGTCTGATCCGCACAATTTGCGAGGCCCTTTCCGGTGGGCGGAATGTGATCGTGTGAAAATCACGTTCCGCCCGCCTTGCAATTTCCCGGTCCGGTGCCATAGTGATCAGATATGGAATTGCATGACAGGATATCGCAGATGCCCAGACCGGATCTTGGTCAAATGTCCCTTGATGAGCTGAAGGTGCTTCAGAAAGAAGTCGGTATCGCCATCGATACCTATCGCGACCGCCAGCGCGAGGAAGCGCGCAGGGTTCTGGAGGAAAAGGCCCGCGAGATGGGCTTCAAGCTCGACGAGCTTTCCGGCAGCCCCGGCAAGCGCAAGGGCAAGTCGTCGCCGGCGCGATATCGTCACCCCGAAAACCCCGCAATGACCTGGACCGGACGCGGCCGCCGCCCCAACTGGGTGCTGGCCGAGCTCGAGGAAGGCCGCACGCTCGAAGAGCTCAAGATCTGAATTCCGTTCCCGTGCCGCGGCCCGGCGCCCGTGTCGCCGGGCCGCGGCACGGGCAATGCCGGAGGTGACCGTTGACAGTCCGCAGTAACATGACGCCCCCAAGGGGACTGTTCGGCCGGACGGCCGATACGCTGTCGTCGATGGTCACGCTGCTGGGCGAGCGCCAGGTCGCGCTCGTGTCGGCGGGGGTGGCGTTCTATGCGCTGCTGGCGATCTTTCCCGGTGTGGCTGCGGTGGTCGCGCTGTGGGGCCTGTTGTCCGATCCCGCCATGATCGAGGCGCAGGTCGGCTTGATGCGCGAATTCGTCCCCGACGACGCCTATGACCTTCTGGTCGCACAGGTGGATCGCATGGTGGACAACCATCAGGGCGGGCTGGGATTTACCACCGCGGTGTCGCTGCTGGTGACGCTGTGGTCCTCGCGGCTGGGGGTGGGGGCGTTGATCCAGGGGGTCAACGCGGCGCATGGCGTGCCCGACCGTGGCGGTGTCTGGCACAACCTGATTGCGATTGCGTTGACGGTGTCGCTGATGGGGGTGGCGCTGGTGGCGCTGGCGGCGGTGGTGATCCTGCCGGTGGTGCTCGCGTTTTTTCCGCTGGGGGGGCTGGCGCTGTTCGCGGTGCGCCTTGCGAACTGGCTGGTGGTGCTGGCGGTGGTGCTGGGGGCGGTCGCGCTGGTGTACCGCTATGGCCCGAACCGCAAGCCGCGCCTGCCATGGTTGACGCCGGGGCTGTGGTTGTCGGTCGGCGTGTGGGCCAGCGCGTCCGTCGGTTTTTCCTTTTACCTCGCGAATTTCGGCAATTACAGCGCGGTCTATGGATCGCTTGGCGCGGTGATCGCGTTGCTGATGTGGTTCTATATCAGCGCCTTTGCGGTTCTTCTCGGGGCCGCGCTGAATTCCGTTCTGGAGGGCGACGATCCCGCCGGGGACAGTGCGGCAACGCAGGTATCCGCCGATCCCGCCCCGGCGTGACCCCTCCGGCGATCAGTGGCGCCGGGGGTCGGCCGGATAGACGCCCAGAATTGTCAGCTGCGAGGTGAAATACCGCAATTCCTCCAGCGCGCGTGCGAGGTTTTCATCCTCCGGGTGTCCCTCGACCTCGGCAAAGAACTGCGTGGCGGTGAAGGATCCGCCGACCATGTAGCTTTCCAGCTTGGTCATGTTCACACCATTGGTCGCAAATCCGCCCATCGCCTTGTAAAGCGCCGCGGGAATGTTGCGCACGCGGAACACGAGCGCAGTCATCATTCCCGAGCGGCCGCGCCGGCTCCAGTCCGGCGCGCGCGCCATCAGCAGAAACCGTGTGGTATTGTTGGACTGGTCCTCGATATGGCGGGCCAGGACCTCCAGGCCGTAGATCTCGCCCGCGAGTTCGGAGGCCAGCGCCGCCCGCGCGGGCAGCGCGTCGGCCGCCACCGTGCGGGCCGCCCCGGCGGTGTCGGCTGCGACGACCGGATGGATGGCGTGGTCGCGCAGGAACGCGCGGCACTGGCCCAGCAGGACGGTGTGGCTGACGGCCTCGCGCACCGCCTCCAGCGGGGTTCCGGGCACGGCCAGCAGGTTGATGTGCACCCGGACGAATGCCTCGGCCACGATGTGCAGCCCGGAATTCGGCAGCAGCGAATGGATGTCCGCCACCCGCCCGTAGGTGGTGTTCTCCACCGGCAGCATCGCCATGTCCGCCCGCCCGGAGCGTGTCGCCTCGATGGCATCCTCGAAGGTGCGGCAGGGCAGGGCCTCCATCTGCGGGCAGGTTTCCCGGCAGGCCTGGTGGGAATAGGCGCCCGGTTCGCCCTGGAAGGCGACGCGGCGGGGGGGCTGTGCGGCCCCGCTGGACGGGGCGGACGCGGCTGGGGACATGGTGGTCGACTCCGTTGTTGCACCGGCGCGCACGCGGGGGGCACGCGGGGGATTGCCGCGGCCCGGCGGGCCACGGCCATGCCCGCGCGACGCTGGGGCGTCTGGTCGCGCCAAGTATCGCTTGAACTTGGCAAGAGAAAGCAGATATGTGCACCCCACTTCTGAGCCGGCAGCTAGGGGCACGAAATGTTCGATACGATGGTGTTTACCAAGGCGCTCGGCGCGCTCTGCGGGGCGGCCCTGATCTTTCTTCTTGGCAGTTGGGTGTCCAACTCGATCTTCGTGTCGGGCAGCCGCGATCTTCCGCCCGCGTTCTCGATGGACCTGGGCGGCGACGATGATGCGGATGCCGATGGCGCCGAAGCCCCGGTACAGCTGTCCGTCGCCGAGGCGTTCCAGATGGCCGACGCGGGCGCTGGCGCGCGCGTCTGGAACCAGTGCCGTGCATGTCACGTCGCCGACGAGGCGCGCAACAACGTGGGCCCGTACCTGCTGAACGTGGTGGGCCGCGACATTGGCGCGGTCGACGGGTTCCGCTATTCCGGCGCCCTGCCCGAGGGTGAGCGCTGGACGGTCGAGAACCTGTACGCCTTTCTCGAGAACCCGCGGGGTTGGGCCCAGGGCACCTCGATGGCGTTCAACGGTCTGGGCAACCAGATGGACCGCGTGAATGTGATCGCCTATCTGATCGACAATTCGCCGGACTTCGACCCCGCGACGGACGCTCCCGCCCTTGAGGAAGCCGCCGTCGATGCCGCGACCGAGGAGGATGTGGCCGAAGCCCCCGCCGACGCCGCGACCGAGGAAGATGTCGCCGACGCGCCCGCCGATGTTGCCACCGAGGAGGAGGTCGTCGAGGCCCCCGCCGAGGAGATGACCGAGGAGCAGGCCGCCGAAGCCCCCGCACCCGACGCGACCGAGGAAGAGGCCGTCGCTGCCGCCTCCGACGCCGCCCGCGAGGAGGACGTGACCGAAGCCACCGCCGAGGATGCGACCGAGGAAGAGGTTGCTGACGCGCCGGCCGAGGATGCGACCGAGGAGGATGTTGCCGAAGCCCCCGCCGAGTCCGCAACCGAGGAAGAGGTCGCCGAAGCTCCCGCCGAGGCCGCAACCGAGGAGCAGGTCGCCGACGCTCCGGCCGAGGACGCCCGCGAGGAAGACGTCGCGGAAGCCCCCGCCGAGGAAGCCCCCGCCGAGGAAATGTCCGCCTTTGCGCAGATGGTTGCCGATGGCGATGTCCGCGCCGGGAGCCGCGTGTGGAACCAGTGCCGTGCCTGCCACGTCGCCGACGTCGAGCAGAACCGCGTCGGCCCGCATCTGGTGGGAATCATCGGGCGGCAGTCGAACTCCATCGAGGGGTTCCGCTACTCCGGCAACCTGCCTGACGTGGTGTGGACCAAGGACGAGCTGAACGAATACCTGGAAAATCCGCGCGGCTATGCGCCGGGCACCAGCATGGTGTTCAACGGCCTGCGCAACATCGAGGATCGCGCCAACGTCCTCGCCTATATCGAATCGATCCAGTAACGCGGGATCCGGTTATCTGGCGGGGCCGTCCTTCGGGGCGGCCCCGTTGCGTTGCATGGCGCGCCGTGACCCACCGAGGGTGACAATCGCGTAATCGCGGGTTGCGGTGCCGCCTGCCTGCGTTAGCTTGGTGTCGCAGCCGGGTGCCCTGCGACGCGCCGGATCTGCGAGCATGACCCGCCACCATGGAGTGTCCCGCGATGCCGCTGACCCTTCCCGTCCGCGCCCCCTTCCGCTGCCATCGCGGGATGCCGCCGGTTTCCGCGCTGTTGCTGGGCACGCTCCTTGTCGGTGCCGCCGCCGCGCAGGAGGCCGGCGAGGACGGGACCGTCACCATCGCCCACGGCATCGGCACCTTCGAGGCGCTGAAGTATCCACCCGATTTTGCCCACCTCGACTATGTCAATCCGGACGCGCCCAAGGGGGGCGAGATTTCGGTCTGGGGGTTTGGCGGCTTCGATTCCATGCACCCCTACACCGTGCGCGGGCGTGCCGGGGCGCTGGCCTCGATCTTCTTCGAAAGCCTGCTGCAAGGCACCGCCGACGAGATCGGCACCGGCTACTGCCTGATCTGCGAAACGCTGGAGTACCCCGAGGATCGCTCGTGGGTCATCTTCAACATGCGCCCCGAGGCGCGATTCTCGGACGGCTCTCCGCTGACGGCGCATGACGTGGTGTTCTCGGTCAACATCCTCAAGGAGAAGGGTCTTCCGGACTTTCGCGTGGTGCTGCGCCAGCAGGTCGACACGGTGGAGGCCCTCGATGACCATCGGGTCCGGTTCACCTTTGTCGAGGGCTGGCCGACGCGCGACCTGCCGGGGCTGGTGGGCGGTCTGCCGATCTTCAGCGAGGCGCATTACGTCGAGAACGACCGTGACTTCGAGGCGAGCTCCATGCAGCCGCTGCTGGGGTCGGGACCCTATGTTCTCGATCGGGTGCAGGCGGGGCAGACCATCGTCTATGCCCGCAACCCGGATTATTGGGGATGGGACCTGCCGATCATGCAGGGCCGGTCGAACTTCGACCGCATCCGCATCGAGTATTACGCCGATTATGACGCGGCGTTCCAGGGCTTCACCGCCGGCACCTATACCTTCCGCACCGAGGCGCGCGCGGCGCTCTGGGCCGAAGGGTATGACTTTCCGGCCGTGCAGCGCGGCCATGTGGTGCGCGACACGCTGGCGGACGGCAACCTCGCCTCGGGGCAGAGCTTCGTGATGAACCTGCGTCGGCCCCAGTTCGAGGACCCCCGCGTCCGCGAGGCGATCGGGCTGATGTTCAATTTCGAGTGGTCCAACGAGACGCTGTTCCACGGGCTTTATGACCGCATCCATTCCTTCTGGCAGAACAGCGACATGGCCGCCGAGGGCCCGCCCTCTGCGGAGGAGCTGGCGATCCTGGAGCCGCTGGCGGATCTGCTGCCCGAGGGGGTGCTGACCGACGATGCCGTGCGTGCCCCCGACAGCGGCAGCCGTCAGCTCGACCGCGGCAACCTGCGCGCCGCGACCGCCCTGCTGGACGCGGCCGGCTGGGAGGACATCGGCCAGGACGGCCTGCGCCGCAACGCCGCCGGCGAGACGTTGCGGATCGAGTTCCTGAACGACTCCCAGAGCTTCGACCGGATCATCAACCCCTATGTCGAAAACCTGCGCCGCCTCGGCGTGGACGCGCGCCTGACCCGTGTGGACAGCGCGCAGATGACCAACCGCGAGCGCAGCTTCGACTTCGACATCCTGACCGATCAGATCCGGACGGGGCTGATCCCCGGCTCCGGCCTGAAGCAGTCCTTCGGATCGGAAACCGCCGATGTGTCGGTTTTCAACAAGATGGGCCTGCAAAGCCCCGCCGTGGACGCGCTGATCGACATCGTGCTGGCCGCCGAAACGCGCGAGGAGATGGTCATCGCCACCCGCGCGCTCGACCGCGTGCTGCGCGCCGAACGCTTCTGGGTGCCGCAGTGGTACAAGTCCGAGCACTGGGTCGCCTATTACGACATGTTCGAACACCCCGAGGAGATCCCGCCCTACAGCCTGGGGCAGTTCGATTTCTGGTGGTGGAACGCCGACAAGGCCGAGGCGCTGCGCGCCGCCGGCGCCATCCGCTGAGGGGGCGGGCATGGGCGCCTATGTCCTGCGGCGGCTGCTGCTGATCATCCCGACGCTGATCGGGATCATGGTCATCAACTTCGCGCTGGTCCAGTTCGTCCCGGGCGGGCCGATCGAGCAGATCATCGCCCGCATGGATGGCGGCGGCGACGTGTTCGAACGGTTTGCCGGCGGTGCCGATGCCGGGGCCGACCGTGGCCAGCAGGGCATGTACGTCGGCGCCCGCGGCCTGCCGCCCGAGTTCATCGAGGAGCTGGAGCGCCAGTTCGGCTTTGACCGCCCGCCGCTGGAGCGGTTCCTGACGATGATGTGGAACTACATGCGCCTCGACTTCGGCGAGAGTTACTTCCGCTCCATCTCGGTCATCGATCTTGTGCTGGAGAAGCTGCCGGTGTCGATCAGCCTCGGGCTGTGGTCGACGCTGATCGCCTATCTGGTGTCGATCCCGCTGGGCATCCGAAAGGCGGTGCGCGACGGCTCGCGCTTCGACACATGGACCTCGGGCGCGATCATCGTGGGCTATGCGATCCCCGGGTTCCTGTTCGCGATCCTGCTTCTGGTGCTGTTCGCGGGGGGGTCGTACTTCCAGATCTTCCCGCTGCGGGGGCTGACGTCGGACAACTGGAGCGAACTGTCGCTGGTGGGAAAGGTGCTGGACTATTTCTGGCACATCACGCTGCCGGTGCTGGCCTCCACCATCTCGGCCTTCGCCACGCTGACGCTGCTGACCAAGAACAGCTTTCTGGAGGAGATCAAGAAGCAGTACGTCGTCACCGCCCGCGCCAAGGGCGTGACGGAACGGCGGGTGCTCTATGGCCATGTGTTCCGCAACGCCATGCTGATCATCATCGCGGGGTTCCCGGCGGTGTTCGTGAGCGTCTTCTTCGGCGGCAGCCTGATCATCGAGACGATCTTCTCGCTCGACGGTCTGGGGCGTCTGGGGTTCGAGGCGGCGGTGGCGCGGGATTATCCGGTGATCTTCGGCACGCTGTTCACCTTCGGGCTGCTGGGGCTGTTCGTGGGGCTTCTGTCGGACCTGATGTATGTCTGGATCGACCCCCGGATCGACTTCGAGACGCGGGAGACCTGAGCCATGGCCGAGCGTGTCACCAACCTTGATGATCCGCGCCGCGCCCCGGCGGCCGATGGCGCGGCGCCGCTGCCCGACAGCGCGCCCGACACGGGCGCTGTGCCGGTCGCGCCCGCGCCGATCCGCGGGCCGTGGGGGCTGCGGCTGTCGCCGCTCAACCAACGGCGCTGGCGCAATTTCACCGCCAACCGGCGGGCCTATTGGTCGCTGATCGTGTTCTCGATCCTGTTCGGGCTGTCGCTGTTCGCCGAATTCATCGCCAACGACCGCCCCCTGCTCGTCAGCTTCCGGGGTGAGATCAAGGCGCCGATCTTCAACTTCTACCCCGAGACGGCGTTCGGCGGCGATTTCCGCACCGAGGCCGTCTATCGCGACCCGGAGGTGGCCTGCCTGATCCGTACCGGGGGGGCGGAGCTGTGCATGGATGACCCCGAAGACGCCATGGCCCAGGCCGCGGAGGGGTTCGTCGACGGCATCCCCATCGAGCCCGGCTGGATGCTGTGGCCGCTGATCCCCTACAGCTACACCACCATCAACGACATCGGCGGCGTGGCCCCGTCCGCGCCCGACAGCCGGCACTGGCTGGGCACCGACGACACCGCGCGCGACGTGCTGGCGCGCGTGATCTACGGCTTCCGGCTGTCGGTGTTCTTTGCCATCGTGGTCACCGTCCTGACCTCGGTCATCGGGATCACGGCGGGCGCGGTGCAGGGGTATTTCGGCGGCTGGATCGATCTGGGCTTCCAGCGGGTGATCGAGCTGTGGGGGGCGACGCCGTCGCTTTATATCATCATCATCGTGGCGGCGATGTTCCAGATGAACTTCTGGCTGCTGGTGTTCCTGATGACGCTGTTCGGCTGGACCGCGCTGGTGGGGGTGGTGCGGGCGGAATTCCTGCGCGCGCGCAACTTTGAATATGTGCGGGCGGCGCGCGCGCTGGGGGTGTCCAACGCCGTGATCATGTTCCGCCATGTGCTGCCCAACGCCATGGTCGCCACGCTGACGATGCTGCCGTTCATCGTGACGGGCACCATCGGGTCGCTGGCGGCGCTGGATTTCCTGGGCTTCGGGCTGCCGTCCTCGGCGCCGTCGCTGGGGGAGCTGACGTTGCAGGCGAAACAGAACCTGCAGGCGCCGTGGCTGGGCTTCACCGCGTTCTTTGCCTTTGCGATCATGCTGTCGCTTCTGGTGTTCATCTTCGAAGGTGTGCGCGACGCCTTCGACCCGCGAAAGACCTTCCAATGAGCGCCGTGCTGAAGGTCCGCGACCTGTCGGTCAGCTTTGCCCAGGAGGGGCGGCTGATCCATGCCGTGCGCGACGTCTCGTTCGATGTGGGCCGGGGCGAGACGGTGGCGCTGGTGGGCGAATCCGGCTCGGGCAAGTCGGTGACGGCGCTGTCCACGGTGGCGCTGCTGCCGGAGTCGGCACAGGTGACCGGGTCGATCCGCTACCGCGACCGCGAGATGGTGGGCGCCGACGCCAAGGCGCTGCTGGCGGTGCGTGGCAACGACATCAGCTTCATCTTTCAGGAGCCGATGACCTCTCTCAACCCGTTGCACACACTGGAAAAGCAGCTGGCCGAGAGCCTCGCGATCCACCGGGGGCTGACCGGGGACGCCGCGCGCGCGCGCATCCTCGAACTGCTCCACAAGGTCGGCATCCCCGAGGCCGAGAGCCGGCTGGGCGCCTATCCCCACCAGTTGTCGGGGGGGCAGCGCCAGCGGGTGATGATCGCCATGGCGCTGGCCAACGGCCCGGACCTGCTGATCGCCGACGAGCCCACCACCGCGCTCGACGTCACCATCCAGGCACAGATCCTGGAGCTTCTGGCCCGGCTGAAGCACGAGGAGGGGATGAGCCTTCTGTTCATCACCCATGATCTGGGCATCGTGCGGCGCTTTGCCGACCGGGTCTGCGTCATGCAGGGCGGCCGCATCGTGGAGGCCGGCGAGACCCGCGCGCTGTTCGCCGACCCGCAGCACCCGTACACCCGCCGCCTTCTGGCCGCCGAGCCGCAGGGCATGCCCGAGCCGGTGCCCTCCGGCGCGCCGGAGCTGTTGCGCACCGACCGGCTGCGCGTGTGGTTCCCGATCCAGCGCGGGTTGATGCGCCGCACGGTCGGCCATGTGAAGGCCGTCAACGCCGCCACCCTTGCCGTGCGCGAGGGTGAGACCGTGGGTGTGGTCGGCGAAAGCGGCTCGGGCAAGACGACGCTGGCGCTGGCGGCGTTGCGGCTGATCTCGTCGGACGGGCCGGTGGTGTTCCAGGGTCGCGACATCCAGGGCTGGAAGTCGCGCCAGCTTCGGGGCGTGCGCCGTGACATGCAGGTGGTGTTCCAGGACCCCTTCGGCAGCCTGTCGCCGCGGATGACGGTGGAACAGATCGTGGCCGAGGGGCTGACGGTGCATGGATCCGGGGGCGGCGATCCCCACGCGATGGTCGCCACCGCGCTGCGCGAGGTCGGCCTCGATCCCGCGATGATGAGCCGCTATCCGCATGAGTTCTCGGGCGGGCAGCGCCAGCGCATCGCGATCGCGCGGGCGATGATCCTCAAGCCGAAGCTTCTGGTGCTGGACGAGCCGACCTCGGCGCTGGACATGACGGTGCAGGTCCAGATCGTGGAGCTTTTGCGGGAATTGCAACGCCGCCACCGGCTGGGATACCTGTTCATCAGCCATGATCTGCGGGTGGTGCGCGCGCTGGCCCACCATGTCATCGTGATGCGCCACGGTGATGTGGTCGAACAGGGCGCGGCGGCGCAGGTCTTTGATGCGCCGCAGTCCGACTATACGCGCACGCTGATGGCCGCTGCGTTCGACCTGAAGGCCGCGGCGGGCTGACGGGGACCGGGCGGGGGCCCCGCGTATGCCATCAGAACAGCAGCGTCACGCCCAGCATCGCGGCGAAGGCGACGACCACGACCGCCCCCAGCCCCTCGTGGCTGATGTCGGCGCTGGCTTCTGGCAGGAGCTCGGAAAAGATCATCCACAGCATCGCGCCCGCCGCCAGCCCCAGCCCCACCGGCAACCACGGCTGGAACGTCAGCACGAACAGGAACGCCGGCACCGCCAGCAGCGGCTGCGGCAGGCTGGAGATGACGCTCCACAGTGCCGCCCGGGCCACGGTGGCGCCGCGCGGCACCATGATCAGCGCGATCGCCAGCCCCTCGGGGACGTTGTGCAGCGCGATCGCGATGGTGATGAAATCGCCCAGCTCGCGCCCGCCGCCGTAACCGACGCCGACGCCGACCCCTTCGGCCGCGGAATGGGCGGTCATGATGCCCACGATCAGCAGCACCTTGGCCCCGTCGGCGCCCTGCACATTGGCGATGGACAGACCGTCGTGGCGCTTGAGCCAGCGGTTCGCGATCAGGATCAGCGCCACGCCGCCCAGCACCCCCGCCAGCGTGCGCAAGGGGCTGAACGCGAACCCCTCCACGATCAGGCTGTAGCAGGCCGCCAGCATCAGCCCCGCCGCCACCGCGTTGCC
>NZ_NHSD01000296.1 GCF_016653255.1 Rhodobaculum claviforme | reverse complement strand
GGGGCGGGGGCCGCGGCCGACAATGGCGTGCAGCTGGGTGCCACCCTTGGCCCCGTGACCGCCGCGCTGTCCTATTCCGATCGCAACCCCGACGGCGCGGTCGACCGCCGCCGCCGCGTGGGTGGGCCTGGGGCTGACGGTCATCGGGGCGGTGTTCATCGCCTATGCCTTTGCCGGGCCGCGCGGGTTGCTGCCGGGGCTGTCGGACTGGCTGCCGGGGATCCTGGGCCACCGCGGCTACACCGAGATGCGGGTGGTGGGGCAACTCTATCTGGGCCAGGAGGGGATCTTCGGCCTGCCGCTGGGGGTGGCCGCGACCTTCGTGTTCATGTTCGTGCTGTTCGGCGCGTTTCTGGAGGTCACCGGCGCGGGCAAGTTCTTCATCGACCTTGCCTTTGCCGCGACGGGGCGCAAGCCGGGCGGGCCGGCCAAGGCCGCCGTCATCGCCTCGGCGGGGATGGGCTCGATCTCGGGCTCGGCGATTGCAAATGTGGTGACCACCGGCGCCTTCACCATCCCGCTGATGAAGAAGCTCGGCTACAAGGCCAAGCAGGCCGGCGGGATCGAGGCCGCGGCATCGACCGGCGGGCAGATCACGCCGCCGCTGATGGGGGCGGGCGCCTTCCTGATGGCCGAATACACGGGCGTTCCCTACATCGAGATCGTCACCGTCTCGATCTTTCCGGCGATCCTGTATCTGGGCACTGTTTACCTGTTCGTGCACATCGCGGCCATGAAGGCCGGCATGCGCGGCATGACCGCGGCCGAGCTGCCGCGCGTGCGCAGCGTGATGGCGGCGGGCTGGCAGTTCCTGGTGCCGCTGGTGGTGCTTCTCTACCTGCTGATCCAGGGGTTCTCGCCCATGCGGGTGGGGTTCTGGGCGATCATGTCGGTGATCGCGGTGGCGGGTCTGCGGGCGCTGGTGGTGCTGGCGGTGATCGAGCCGATGCGCGGCAATCCCCTGACGGTGGAGCGGGCGGCCACGGCCGCCTGGGCGGGGGTGATGGTGATCGGCCGGGCGCTGTCGCTGGGCGCGCGCAACGCGGTGGCGGTGTCGATTGCCTGTGCGGTGGCGGGGATCATCGTGGGCGTGGTGGGGCTGACGGGGCTGGGGCTGAAGTTCTCGTCGATGATGGTGGCGCTGTCGGGCGGCAATCTGGTGCTGGCGCTGTTCCTGGTGCTGATCGCCTCGCTGATCCTGGGGCTGGGGCTGCCGGTGACGGCGGCGTACATCGTGCTGATCGTGCTGGTGGGTCCGGCGCTGCAGACCGAGTTCGGCATCCCGCTGCTGATCGCGCATCTGGTGGTGTTCTGGTACTCGCAGGACAGCAACGTCACGCCACCTGTGGCGCTGGCGGGGTTCGCGGGCGCGGCCATCGCCGGATCGAAACCGATGGAGACATCGCTTCAGGCGTGGAAATACGCCAAGGGGCTGTACCTGATCCCGCTGTTCATGGTGTTCAACCCCGAGATCATCATGGGCGGGCCGCTGCCGGTGCTGCTGTGGACCGGGGCCATCGCGATCTTGGCGCTGGTGGCCTTTGCGGCCGCGCTCGATGGCTGGCTGTTCGGCCCGATGGACCTGGTGTCGCGTGCGCTGGTGATCCCGGCCACGGTGGCGATCTTCTGGCCCGACCTGCGGGTGGAGGTGGCGGGCGCGGCGGTCCTCCTGCTCGTGCTTGCGCTCAACTGGTGGCTGGCGCGCCGGGCCGCACGGCTGCGGCCCGGCTGACGCGTCAGCGCTTCAGCGCCAGCGTGGGCGAGACCACGTCGATCTCCAGCGCCCGACCCACGGGATAGGAGGTCAGCGCCCCGGCATGCACGTTCAGGCCCGCGAGCAGGTGGGGATCGTCCTCGCACGCCTGCCGCCAGCCCTTGTTCGCCAGCGCCAGAACGAAGGGCAGGGTGGCGTTCGACAGCGCCTGCGTGGCGGTGCGCGGCACGGCGCCGGGCATGTTGGCCACGCAGTAGTGCATGATCCCGTCGACCTCATAGATCGGGTCCTGGTGGGTGGTGGGGCGCGAGGTCTCGAAACACCCGCCCTGGTCGATGGCGACATCCACGAGCACCGCGCCGGGCTGCATCCGGCCCAGCTGCGCGCGGCTGACCAGCTTGGGCGCCGCGGCGCCGGGGATCAGCACCGCGCCGATCACCATGTCGGCGGTGGGCAGCAGCGCATCGATGGCCTGCGCGCTGGAGAACTGCGTCGTCAGCCGCCCCTGGAAGATGTCGTCCAGATACGACATCCGCGGGACCGAACGGTCAAGGACGGTCACATTCGCCCCCATCCCCACCGCGACCCGCGCCGCCGCCGTGCCCACGACGCCGCCGCCCACGATCACGACGTTCGCAGGCCGCACCCCGGGCACGCCGCCCATCAGCACGCCGCGCCCCCCGTTGGCCTTCTGCAGGGTCCAGGCGCCGGTCTGGGGCGCCAGCCGCCCCGCGACCTCGGACATCGGCGCCAGCAGCGGCAGGCCGCCCGCACGGTCGGTCACCGTCTCATAGGCGATGGCGGTGACGCCGCTGGCGATCAGATCCTCGGTCTGCGGACGGTCGGGCGCGAGGTGGAGATAGGTGAACAGCACCTGCCCCTCGCGCAGCTGCGCACGCTCGGAGGGCTGCGGCTCCTTGACCTTCACCACCATCTCGGCCTCGGCGAACACCTCGGCGGGGTCGTCCACCAGGCGCGCGCCGGCGTCGGTGTACTCGGCATCCTCGAACCCCGCGCCGATGCCGGCGCCGGCTTCGATCAGCACTTCGTGGCCATGGGCCACCGCTTCGCGCACGGCCGCGGGTGGCAGGCCCACCCGGTACTCCTGTGCCTTGATCTCCTTCACGCTTCCGATCCGCATGGCATCCTCCCTTGATCCGGTCGCCCCAGCATGCCGCGCCGCGCGCCGCAGGGGTGCGCAAACCAGACTGGCACCTGCGCGTGGGCGCGGTAAAGTCCTGCGCGAAACACCCATCCCGAGCAAAGGATTTGCGCGTCCATGGAGATCGACGACACCGACCGGCGCATCCTGACGGTGCTGCAAAGGCACGGCCGCATCACCAACGCCGAGCTCTCGGAGCGCGTGCATCTGTCGCCCTCGGCGTGCCACCGGCGGGTCCAGCGGCTGGAGGGGGCGGGGATCATCCGCGCCTGGGTGGCGCTTCTGGATGCGCGCGCGATGGGCCGCCCCTCCACCGTCTATGTGGAGATCAAGCTGGCGGGCCAGTCCGAGGAGGTGCTGGCCGCGTTCGAGCGGGCGGTCGCCGCGATTCCGGATGTGCTGGAGTGCCACCTGATGGCGGGGACGGCGGATTACCTGCTCAAGATCCTTGCCCGCGACACCGAGGATTTCGCCCGCATCCACCGCCGCTACCTGTCGCGGCTGCCGGGCGTCGCGCAGATGCAGTCCTCGTTCGCGCTCCGCACGGTCGTCAGCACGACCGCGATCCCGGTCTGACGCGGAAGGGTTGCATCCCGCGCCGCAATCGGGTTGCCTGCGCGCCAACACGGCCGAGCGGAAGGGACAGACCGCAATGCGCATCGGGCTTTATCCCGGAACCTTCGATCCGCTCACGCTGGGGCACATGGACATCATCACGCGGGCCAGCGCGCTGGTGGACCGGCTGGTGATCGGCGTGGCCATCAACCGCGACAAGGGCCCGCTGTTTTCGTTGGAGGAACGCGTGGCCATGATCGAGGCCGAGACCGCGACCCTGGCCCCCGGCGTGGAGATCATCGCCCACCCGTTCGAGAACCTGCTGATCGACTGCGCCCGCGACGTGGGCGCGCAGGTCATCATCCGCGGCCTGCGCGCGGTCGCGGATTTCGAGTACGAATTCCAGATGGTTGGCATGAACCGCGCGCTCGACGCCAGCATCGAGACGGTGTTCCTGATGGCCGAGGCGCGCCACCAGGCCATCGCCTCCAAGCTGGTCAAGGAGATCGCGCGGCTGGGCGGCGACGTCTCGCGCTTCGTGCCGCCGGCGGTGGAGCAGGCGCTGCGCGCCAAGCTGGACGGCCCGCGATGACCGCCGAGGGGATCATCACGGCCCTCGGCCTCCAGCGCCACCCGGAGGGTGGCTGGTACCGCCAGACCTGGGTGGCCGAGGCCCCGGCCGGTACCCGCCCCACCGGCACCGCCATCCTGTTCCTGCTCAAGGCGGAGGAGCGCAGCCACTGGCACCGCGTCGACGCGACCGAGATCTGGCACTTCCATTCCGGAGCGCCGCTTGCGTTGTCGATGTCCGCGCGCGACGCCGGCCCGGCGGTGACGCACACCCTGGGCGCCGACCTGATGGCGGGCGAAATGCCGCAGCTGATCGTGCCCGCGGGCTACTGGCAGGCGGCGCGCACGACGGGGGCCTGGACGCTGGTGGGCTGCACCGTGTCGCCGGGGTTTTCCTTTGACGGCTTCGAACTCGCGCCGCCGGGATTTGATATCGCTCATTGACCCGCGTGCCTGTGGTGGCCGACACAGGCCCCCGTGGGACACACTGCGGGAGGATACGGGATGTATTCCAAGATCATCGTACCGGTGGCGCTCGGCGGCACCGGGGTCGGACGCGGGCTGGTGGAGCGGGCACGCGCGCTGCTGGATCGCGGCGGGGCCATCGTTCTGGTGCATGTTATGGAGCCGCTGCCGCCGTATCTGGCCGCGACGCTGCCGCGCGAACAGCTGGCGGGACGGCGGCGCGACGTGCTGCGCAAGCTCGAATCACTGGGCGCGGGCGCGGGCAAGGTCAGCGTGGATTACGACATCCGCGAGGGCAACGCGCCCTCCAAGATCCTGGCCGCGGCGCAGGATCACGCCGCCGATCTGATCCTGATCGGCTCGCATGTGCCGGGGTTCTCGGACTATTTCCTCGGCTCCACCGCCGCGCGGGTGGTGCGCCATGCCCAGTGCTCGGTGCTGGTGGAGCGCTGAGGGCGCCGCTCGGCGTCGCTGATCCGTCGCCTTCGGCCCGCCCGCGTGCCCGCACGGCCCTAGACTGGGGCCGGGCATCAAGGGGGGGCGGCGATGGCGGATGCACGGGTGGTGTTCCTGCCCTCGGGGCGGCGGGGGCAGGTTGCGCCGGGCACATCGGTGCTGGCGGCGGCGCGGGCGTTGGGGGTCGATCTGGATTCGGTGTGCGGCGGGCGCGGGATCTGCGGCCGGTGCCAGATCGCCCCGCCGGCCGCGGACATGACGCGCACGCCCGGCTCCGCGCTGTCGCCCCCCACCACCGCCGAGGCGCGCTATGCCGAGCGGCGCGGCCTTGGCCCCGATCGGCGGCTGGGCTGCCAGGCCTGCGTGCAGGGCGATGTGGTGATCGATGTGCCGCCCGGCTCTCAGGTCCATCGGCAGGTTGTCCGCAAGGAGGCCGCCGCCCGCCCGATGGAGATGGACCCCGCCACGCGGCTGTGCCTGGTCGATGTGGCGGAGCCGGACATGCACGACCCGTCGGGCGATTTCGAGCGGCTGGCCAAGGCGCTCGAAGACCATTGGCAGATCAATTATCTTCAGGCCGATCTTGAGGTTCTGCGCGAGATCCAGTCCACCCTGCGCCAGGGCCAATGGCGCGTCACCGCCGCGATCCACCAGGGCCACCGTGACCCCACGCCGCGGCTGACGGCGCTGTGGCCCGGGTTCCACGATCGGCTGTACGGTCTGGCGATCGATCTCGGCTCCACCACCATTGCGGCGCATCTGACCGATCTGGCTGATGGCAGCGTGTGCGCGGCGGCCGGCGCCATGAACCCGCAGATCCGGTTCGGCGAGGATCTGATGAGCCGGGTGTCCCACGCCATGATGACGCCCGGCGGGGCCGCGCAGATGACCGCCGTGGTGCAGGCCGCGCTGGCCGATCTGGCGCGCGACGTGGCGCGGCAGGCCGACGTCGATCCCCGCGCCATCGTCGAGGTCGTGGTGGTCTGCAACCCGGTGATGCACCACCTGCTGCTCGGCCTCGATCCGACGGAGCTGGGGCAGGCGCCCTTTGCGCTGGCGATCTGCGGCGCGATCGAGGGGGCGGCGCGCGAGATCGGGCTGCGCGATCTTGCGCCCGGCGCGCGGGCCTACGTCCTGCCCTGCATCGCCGGGCATGTCGGGGCCGATGCCGCCGCCGTCGCACTGGCCGAGGCGCCCGACCGGTCCGACGATCTGGTGCTGGTGGTGGATGTGGGCACCAACGCCGAGCTGCTGCTGGGCAACGCCTTGCGGGTTCTGGCCTGTTCCTCGCCCACCGGGCCCGCGTTCGAGGGCGCGCAGATCACCGCCGGCCAGCGCGCCGCCCCCGGCGCGATCGAGCGGGTGCGCATCGATCCCGCCACCGGCACGCCGCGCGTCAGGGTGATCGGCTGCGACCTGTGGTCCGACGATCCCGGCTTTCCCGCCGACACCCCCGTCACCGGCATCTGCGGCTCGGGGATCATCGAGGCGGTGGCCGAGATGCGCATGGCCGGGCTGGTGGACGCCTCGGGGCTGATCGGCTCGGCCGCGCAGACCGGCTGCGTGCGCTGCGTGCCCGAGGGGCGCACCCACGCCTATGTCCTGCATGACAGCCCGCGCATCGTGGTCACGCAAGCCGACATCCGGGCGATCCAGCTTGCGAAGTCGGCGCTCCATGCCGGGGCGCGGCTGCTGATGGACGCCTTCGGGGTCGACCGGGTGGACCGGGTGGTGCTGGCGGGCGCGTTCGGGGCGCATGTGTCGCCGCTGCATGCGCTGGTGCTGGGCATGATCCCCGATACCCTGCCCGAACGGGTGACATCGGCGGGCAACGCGGCCGGGACGGGGGCGCGCATGGTGCTTTGCTCGCGCAGCGCGCGCGCGCAGGTCGAGGCGCTGGTGCGCCGGATCCACAAGATCGAGACCGCGTTGGTGCCACGGTTCCAGGAGCATTTCGTCGCCGCCAACGCGTTGCCCCACGCCACCGATCCCTTTGCCGCGCTGCGCGGGATCGTGCCGCTGCCGGAGGTGCGGTTTCACCGTGACAGCGGGCGGCGGCGGCGCGATCCGCGCGACAGGGCTGCGACGGAATAACCGACTGTAATTATCGGAATTGACATGACCGACTGAATCACTCAGTCTTTGCCGCAGCCGAGCCACCCCACGGGGACCAGCCAGGGTCAATCGCAACCATGAAGGGATCCAGACCGTGGAGATGACCAATGCTTTTTCCAGGCTGCATGCGTACCGCGACACCGGCCACGGCGCCGGGGGGCTGGCGGCCCATGACGGGATGGCTCGACCGGCTGTTCGACCGGATCGAGGGGTGCCGGGCGTGACCATGCCCGGCCCGGTCGAGGTGCCGGTCCATGACGCGCGCACCCTGACCCAGGGGGGTGTGCAGGCGCGCATCGACCTCGACGGACAGATCTATTGTCTGCGCATCACGCGACAGGGCAAGCTGATCCTGACGAAGTAGCCACCCCCGGAGGTGCCGCCATGATCGTCTGCCACTGCCAGTCCATCACCGACCACGACATCCGTTCGGCGGTGGACTGGATGCGCGCCGCCGACCCCGACACCGTCATCACTCCGGGCAAGATCTATCGCGCCCTGGGAAAGCGTGCCGACTGCGGCGGATGTCTGCCGCTGTTCATGGACACGATGGCGGACTGCGATACACTGGAAGTCCCCATGCATCTGCGCGGTTTGCGCCGTGCGCCAACACAGGGAATATGGAATGAAGGGCGACCCGAAGGTCATCGAGTACCTCAACGCGGCACTGCGCAGTGAGCTGACGGCGATCAACCAGTACTGGCTGCACTATCGCCTTCAGGACGACTGGGGCTATGGCCGCATCGCCGCCAAGTCGCGCGAGGAAAGCCTGGAGGAGATGGAGCACGCCGACAAGCTGATCGCGCGCATCCTGTTCCTCGAAGGGCATCCGAACCTCCAGAAGCTCGACTCGCTGCGGATCGGCCAGACCCTGCGCGAGACACTGGAGTGTGATCTCGCGGCCGAGCATGACGCGCGCACGCTTTATGTCGAGGCGCGCAACCACTGCGACAAGGTCGGCGATTTCGTCACCAAGAACATCTTCGAGGAGCTGATCGCCGACGAGGAAGGCCACATCGACTTCCTCGAGACCCAGCTGTCGCTGTTCGACGAGATCGGCGCCGAGCGCTACGGCCTGCTCCAGGCGAAGCCCGCCAACGAGGCCGAGGCCTGAGCGCGCGCGCGGGGCAGGGCGTCGGCGTCCTGATCCCCGCGGCCGGTGCCGCGCGGCGGATGCGTGGACGCGACAAGTTGCTGGAGCCGGTGGCGGGACATCCGCTGCTGGCGGTTGTCGTGGCGCGGGCTTGTGCGGCGGCGGGGCGGGTGCTTGTGACCCTCGGGCCGGGCATGGCGCTGCGGCGTGCGGCGTTGCACGGGCAGCCCGCCGCCTGCACCGAGATCGCCGGAGCCGCCGAGGGGATGGCCGCCTCGGTCCGCGCCGGGGCTGTCTGGGCCACGGAGCAGGGGCTTGCGGGGCTGATGGTGCTGCCGGCCGACATGCCGGACATCGCGGCGCAGGACCTCGTCGGGATGGTGGCGGCGTTTCAGGCCGCCGACCCGTCGCCGATCCTGCGCGCGACCACCGCTGACGGGCGGCCGGGCCATCCCGTGATCCTTCCGGCGCGACACTTCGCGGCGATGGCGGGGCTGAGGGGCGATGCCGGGGCGCGCGACATCCTGCGCGTCCACCGGTCCGAGGTTGCAGCCCACCCGTTGCCGGGCACGCGGGCGATCACCGATCTCGATACCCCCGAGGACTGGGCGGCGTGGCGCGCCCTCAGGTGATGACGCCGCGCCGGCGCATCGCGCGGCCATAGATCCACAGCAGAAACGCAGCCCCCGTGGCGAGGATCATCACCCAGGTGAACTCCATCCCCACCGCCTGCTGCATCGGCGGATCGGACAGCAGCGTCAGCCAGATCGTCGCCGCGCCCACCGCAAAGAACGACGCCGCCAGCGCCAGCGGCGCCCAATGCTCGCGCATCAACAGCAGCACAGCCCCCAGCAGGCCGCCCCAGACGCCCACCGCCCAGGCCCCTGTGACCCAGGCGGGCATGGCGTCGAAATACACCAGCCATTCCGCCGGCACCTGCTCGAGGTAGGGGGCATAGCCGATCTTGGTCAGCAGGTAGTCGAGGGCCCCGCCCGCGTGCCACAAAAGGGCTATGATCCCCACCGGCACCAGATGCCAGGGGCGTTCGGCTGCAATTGCCATGTATCTGTCTCCCGTTCTTCGGGCGGCACAGTGCCGCGCGCGCCGCGGCGTGTCCAGACCTGGCGGCACGACGTGGTGCAACGAGGACACATGTCAGCCCCCCTCGTGACGCAGGCGGCTGGCGAGCAGGTCGCCGGTATCCTCCAGCACCGGATAGGCGACCATGGTGAAGGCGGTGTTGATCTCCTTGAGCGCGCGCAGCGTTTCCTGGTGCAGGCCCGACAGTTCGGCGCCACCGCCCCCACCGCCGCCCCCACCGCTGGCGCCACTGCCGCCCCGCGCCAGGCGTTCGAGATGCGCGCGCTGGAGCTGCTTTTCGACCTCGCGCACGCGCTCCTTCTCGGCCACCAGCGCGCGGGCGGCGTCGGGCGACAGGCTCATCAGCACCGTCAGCGCGCTTTGTGCGTTGGTCACGATCCGGTCATGGAAATCCGCGATCTCGCGCCGGCCGGTGGCGGAGAATCCCTCCGGCAGATCGTGCAACCGCTGCGCCAGCGGAACCAGTCGCCGCGAGACGGTGCGCGCCGCCGTCTCCAGGTCGCGCGCAAGGGCTGCGAGCTGCAGCGCGCGCTCGGTGTGGGGGCCCTCGGGCGCGGCGCGGCCGATGCCCGAGGCATAGAGCTTGATGTCGGTGTGCATGTCTGCCACGCGCGCCTCGGTGTCGCGGATCGCCTGCGCCAACGGCGCGTCCCAGCCGTCATAGAGGCGGATCACCGGGCGCAGCATCGCCTCGACCTCCTCGCCCAGGCGCAGCACCTCGCGCGCGGCGCAGGCCACCGCGCGCGGCGGATCGACCAGCGCCCCGGGGTCAAGCGCGGAGGCGCGCAGCTGCGCCGGGCCCGCCGGGTCGGGCATCAGCCGGGTCAGGACCGCGATCACCAGCCCCGCCAGCGGCACCCCCACCACCGCCATCGCCGCGTTGAAGCCCAGATGCAGGTTCACCGCCCAAGCCGCCGGGTCCGGCCCCAGCCGCTCGAGCGGGACATCGACAAGACGCAGCGCCACCAGCGCCGCCACGGCGCCCCCGCCGCGCAGCAGCGTGTTGCCGATCACCACCCGGCGCGCCGCCACCGGCGCGCCGATCGTCAGTGTCAGCGCGATGAAGCTGCCGCCCAGGTTCGCGCCCAGCACCAGCGCCACCGCGACGGGGCCGGGAATCGCGCCCTGCGCGGCCACCGTCGCCACGACCAGCACCGCCGCCACGGACGAATGCAGCGCCCACGCCACAACCGCCCCCAGCCCGAACGCCACCAGCAGATCGCCCGCCAGATAGCCCATCACCGCCCCCAGCGCCGGGCTGTCGGACAGCGGCGCCGTCGCCTCGCGGATCAGGCCGAGGGCCACGAAGATCAGGCCCACCCCCACCAGAATGCGGCCCACCTGTTTCGGTGTACGCCCGCTGCTGCGCAGAAACAGCGTGACCCCCGTCAGGATCAGCAGCGGCGGCACCGCGCCCACGTCGCGCGCCAGCACCTGTACCGCCAGCGCCGAGCCGATGTCGGCGCCCAGCAGGCCGCGCAGCGCCACCGGCGCGGCCATCGTCCCGGCCGCGGTGAAGCCCGTCAGCAGCACCGCCACCGCCGTGGCCGATTGCAGCACCAACCCCGCCGCCGTCCCCGACAGCGCCGTCAGCAGCGGCCAGCGCGTGCCCGCCCGCAGCCAGCCGCGCAACTGCACCAGAAACGCCCGCTCCACCCCCGTGCGTACCAGTCGCACCGCCCACAGCAGGAGCGCCGCGGCACCGGCGATGTGCAGAAGGGTCAGGGCGGCGCTGGGTGTGTCCACGGGGTGTCCTCGGGCGTTGCGTCCTCCGACGTCGCACACCCCCCGCCCGGGATCAATTCCGCCCGAGCGTCTCGGTCTGGTTGACGTCGCGCAGAAGGCGTCCGTGGCGGCGGACCTCCGCCAGAACCTGCCCGAAGGTGTCGAACCCGCGCCCCTGCAGCATCGGCAGCAGCTTCAGGAACGCATCCGCCGTGGCGACGGTGTCGCCGATGGCGGTGTGGCGCGCGGCCTCGGGGATGGTGATGCCCAGCCGCGCGGTCAGCGCGTCCAGCGAATGCCCCTCGGTCTGGCCATAGACCACGGCCGACAGCAGCACCGTGTCCAGCACCGGGTGGTCGAAGCGCGCGCCGATGTCGTCCTCGTGGCGGCGCAGGAACTCCAGGTCGAACGGCGCGTTGTGCGCGACCAGCACCGCGCCCTGGGCAAAGCGGTGAAAGGCGCGGCCGGCCTCGGCGATGGTGGGGGCGCCCTTGACCATCTGGTCGGTGATGCCGTGCACCTCGGTGGAGCCCGCGGGGATCGAGCGTTGCGGATCGACCAGCGTGTCGAACACCTCGCCCTTGACGCGCCGGCCGTTGACGACGCGCACCGCGGCGATCTGGCAGATCTCGTCGACCGACGGCGCAAGGCCGGTGGTTTCGGTGTCGAACACGACGTAGGTCAGATCCTCCAGCCGGCTGTCGGCGACGGCGGCGTTGCGCGCCTTGGACAAGAGGTCGAAGTCATAGACCACCGCCCGGGACAGCGGCTTGACCCGGCGTCCGGCGCGGCGGACGTTGCGGATGGGGATGCGGATGGCCGCGCCGGTGGCGGTGCGCTCGGGCCAGGCCTCGGTGCCGTGACCCTGGAGCACCGCACGGCCCGTAAGGTCCGGCAGCCCCGGCTCCAGCGGCTCGGTCAGCCAGTCGTCCAGACGGCCCACCGGCAGCGCCTCGCCGGTCCACTCCAGGCTGAGCATGCCGCCGGGGCCGTCCTCCTCGGTCATCACCACGGCGAAGTCGCGCGCCAGCCCGGCCCGCGACAGCCGCTCCATGAGGGTCGAGGCCAGCGCCACCAGCTCGAACCCGTCGCAGCGCAGGATCAGGTCGGGGCTGTCGAGGCGCACGGCATGGCCCGCGGCCTCGGCCCGGGCGCGGATGCTGTCCATCAGATCGCCCGCGCGGGTCTGTGCCAGCGGGCGCCAGTCGATGCGCCCCTCGTCATAGCGCGCGCCCAGCTCGGTGATGGCGGTGGTCAGGTCGCGCACCTCCTCCACCAGCGCCGCGTTCAGTGCGGGTGCGCCAGGCATGCCGGGCTCCTCGGCCAGCACGCCGATGACGGTTTGCAGGTTGGCGGCGGGTCGGCGCACGCGGTCGAACACATCGGCCAGCAGCGCCTCGCGCGCGCTGTGCGCGGCGATGTCGGCGGTGACGTCGCGCAGCGTCAGCACATAGCCCGGGCGCATGCCTTCGTCGCGCCGGGCCAGCACCCGCATCCGCCCCGCGAGCACCCGCGCGGAGCCGGCGGTTGCGCACAGAAGATCCGATGCGGCGTCGGAATCGCCCGCCTCCGCCAGCCGCTCATAGGCCAGGCGCACCGGCCCCTCGCGCAGGTAATCGAACAGCCCGCGCGCAAGGCCCGGCGCCTGGCCGGTGCCCAGCAGGTCCACCGCCTGGGAGTTGTAGAACACGATCTGATGCTCGCCCGTGCACAGCAGAACCCCCAGCGGCACGTCCGACAGGAGCGCCTCCAGGCGGTATTTCTCGGCCGACAGGCGGGTGGTCTCGCGCGCGACCGCCTCGGCCAGGGCGTTGCGGGTCTGCGACAGCTCGCGCGTGACGGCATCGGCGGCGGGACCGAGGTCGCCCAGGTACCGCGCCTGCGCGCCGTTCAGCGCCCCGTCCAGCCCCGCATGCGCGCGCGCCCGGAACTCGGCCGAGATGCCCTCGATCGCCTTGCCGATGTTCTGGTCAAACAGGTACCACAGCCAGACCGTCAGGGCGACGATCCCGAACCCCGCCACCAGCCCGCCCTGCACGAAGGCGTCCAGCGTCTCGGGGCGGCCGAGCCGGTCATAGCCAAGCCACAACCCCCCCACGAGCGCGGCCACGCTCGCGATCGCCAGCGCCGCGAACAGCAACAGCAGCCGCAGCCGAAGGCCCAGCCGCGCGATCATCCCGCGTCACCGGCGGGCGCGGTCCCGGGCTCCAGGATGCGGCGCACCTCGGTGCGCAACTCCTTGAGGTCAAAGGGTTTGGAGATGAAGCCGTCGGCCCCCATCGCAAGCCCCTTGCGCCGTTCCACCGCCGATCCGCGCGCGGTCATCATCAGGATGCGCACGCCCGCCAGACCGGTGTCCTCGCGCACCTGCTGGCAGATCTCGTAGCCCGAGACCTCGGGCAGCATGATGTCCAGCAGCACCAGATCGGGGCGCAGGCTGCGGATACGCTCCACCGCGCCCGCGCCGGTGGCGATGCGCTCATGGGCATACCCCTCGCGCCCCAGCAGGAAGTCGAGCGCGATGGCGATGTTGTCCTCGTCCTCGATCACGAGGATGGTCTTGCGGGTGTCCGATGGCACGTGTCGTCTCCTCCTCCCCCTCGCGGGGCCGCGCGGGGCGCGGCCCTGCGTCGCGGGCGCCTCTGGCCCGGCATCCTCCCCGATGCCGGGCCTTCGCCCTCTGGCCCGATGCCGGGCCTCCGCCCTGTGGCCCGATGCCGGGCTTTCGTCCTCAGCCCTGCGCGGTGGAGCGGCCCTCGCAGACCGCACGCAGGAGGGCGTCGTCAGGCGGCAGCGTCCACCAGGTCGCCCCCTCCAGCGTGCCGTCCTCGGCAAAGCGCACGCTGTCGCGCAGGTCCGCGCGCCGCCCCGAGGTGCAGTCGAACACCACCGGGATCGGGCGCGCCGGGTCCCATCGGCCCATCAGCACAAGGCTGGTGATGACAAGGCCCGGCTGCTCGGGGTTGGTGCGGTCGAAGCGGTGGTCGATCACCGTCATCCGGTTCGTCAGCGGCACCACAAAGGTCCAGGGCCGGAACCAGGCCGTCGTGGCATTGCGCGAGGCGACCGTCGCCTCGGGCGGCAGCTGGTCGATGACGCGTCCGGCCCAGGAATACTCCAGATAGATCACGAACAGCAGCATCCCCACCCCGGCGCTGGCGGGCACCAGCCAGCCCGGCAAGCGACCCCGCGCGGCGCGCACGATCATGTGCGCCATCCCCGCGATGGCCGCCGCCACCGTCAGCGTGCCCACCAGTTCCCAGATCATGCGGCCCCCTTGCGTGCGGTCATCCCAGCAGTCCCTTGCCCTGTCCCAGCGCCGATTGCATCGTGCGCACCACCACGAAGGCGTCGCGCAGGTGGCTGCGCTCGAAATCCGACATGTCCGATGGGGCGATGTAGTTGTCGGGCTTGCGCCCCGCGCGCACCAGCGCCGCCTGGCTTTGCAGCCGCACACGCGCGATCAGGTCATAGGCCTCGATCAGGTCGCGCGCCCCGGAGGCCGAGATGATGCCCGCAGCCTCGGCCCCGCGCAGCCGGGACCGGGTGTTGACGTCCGTCAGCCGCCCCTTGAGCGCATAGACCCGGCCCAGGTCGACCACCGGCACCACGCCGCCCAGCTTCAGGTCGATGTGGTTGCGGTACTCGCCCGAACGGATCGTGGCGAAGCCCCGCAGCAGCCCCAGCGGCGGCGAGTGCTTCAACGAGTTGGAGATCATGTGCGCCACGAAGATGGAGTTCCTTGACGCCCGCTCCAGCGTCTCGGCTTGCAGGTCGCGGAACAGGCGCACCTCGCCGCCGATGGGGCGCAGGTCGAACATCACGCTCGCCAGCATCTGCGCCTCGGGGTTGGGCGTCTCGATCCAGCCGACGAAATACTGTCGCCAGACGCGCACCGGCTGGCACCAGCGCGGGTTGGTGGCCATCATGTCGCCGGGGCAGTTGAAGTACCCCGCCGCATCCAGCCCGTCGCAGACATACCGCGCCAGCCGCTGGAAATAGGCCATGTCGGCGTCGGTCACCGCATCGTCGAGCACGAGGCAATTGTCCTGGTCCGACACGCCGGTCTGTTCCTGGCGGCCCTGGCTGCCGCAGGCCAGCCACAGATAGGGCACGGGGGGCGGGCCGAACTCCGCCTCGGCCAGCTTCAGCAGGCGGCGGGTGACGGCGTCGGCGATGTCGGTGATCAGCCGGGTGACGACCTCGTGGGCGTTGTGCGCGCCCACCAGCTGCACCAGCAGGCGCGGGATGCCGGCGGTGATCGCGGCCATGTCCGCCACGCTTTCGGCGACCGCCACGTCGCGGATCAGCTGCGCCGAGGACACCGCCTGGAACCGCGTCAGGTCGGTCTGGGTGATCATGCCCATGAGCCGCTCGCCGTCCACCACCGGCAGATGCCCGATCTTCCGCTCCAGCATCATGTGCAGGATGTCCGAACCCAGCGACTCCGGGCCCAGCGTCAGCGGCTCGGGCGTCATCACGGCGCCCACGGGGGTGTCCGCGCCCAACCCTTCGGCCAGCACGCGCGCGGTCAGGTCGCGGGTGGTGACGATCCCCACCAGCCGCCCCCCATCGTCCACCACCCCCAGCGAGGAGATCCGGCGGTCGCGCATCTCGGCGGCGGCCGCGCCCACGGTGGTGGCGGGGGTACAGGTGACGGGCTTGCGGCTCATCAGCTCGCCCACCTTCAGCGTGGCGAGGTCGGAGCTGCGGGTTTCCGCCCCGCGCGACCGGCTGAAGAAGCGGTGAAAGGCGGGGTATTCGGCGATCAGCCGACGCAGCTCGCCCACCGGCAGCATCAGCAGGACCGATGCCTCGGTGGTGCGCGCGGTGGTCATCGCCAGCCCGTCGCGCAGGAGGCCCCGTTCGCCAAAGCTGTTGCGCGGCCCGAGGATGGAGACCAGCGCCGCGTTGCGGTCCAGAACCTCCACCGCGCCGCGCTTGACCAGGTAAAGCCCGCGCAGCGGCTCGCCGGCGGCATAGATCTCGGTTCCGGCCGGATAGTCCCTGCGGCTGAAGGAACTGGCGATATGCGCCAGCTCGTCCCGCGGCAGGCTGTCATAGGGGTGCACCGTCTCGAGGAATGCGGTGACGAGGTCGGTGTAGTCGTCGCCCATGTCCCTGTCCTCCGGTGAAGGGGGGGCAGGGCGGCGCCGTGGCGCCGCCCTGCCGTGTTCGTGTCGGGCCGTGTCAGTGATCCACGGCTCCGGCAGCGCCGCGCGGAATGCGGATCGATTCCACCAGCTCCTGGATCTCCGCCGGGGGCTCCTTGGTCTGGGTCATCACCACATAGGCGACCAGGAAGTTGATCGCCGCGCCGACCGCACCGAAGGACAACGGCGAGATGCCGAAGAACCAGTTCTCGGGCGTGTTCGCCAGCATGTTGGTGCCGGGGATGAAGAACCAGCCGAGGTAGGTGAAGATGTAGAGGCAGGTGGCCACAAGGCCGACCACCATGCCCGACACCGCGCCGGCCGTGTTCATCTTGGTCGAGAAGATCCCCATCATGATCGCCGGGAACAGCGTGGCCGCCGCAAGCCCGAACGCCAGCGCCACCACCTGTGCCGCAAAGCCCGGTGGGTTCGCCCCCAGATACGTCGCAAGCGCAATGGCAAACGCCATCGAGATGCGCGCGGCCAGAAGCTCCGCCTTCTCCGAGATGCCCGGCGTCAGCGTGGACTTCAGCAGGTCGTGGCTGATGGCCGACGAAATCGCCAGCAGCAGACCCGCCGCCGTGGACAGCGCCGCCGCCAGACCGCCCGCGGCGATCAGCGCGATCACCCAGCCCGGAAGCTGCGCGATCTCGGGGTTGGCCAGCACCAGGATGTCCTGGTTGAAGGTGACCATCTCGTTGCCTTCCCAGCCACGCTCGGCGGCGATTTCGGCAAAGGCGGGGTCGCGGTCGTTGTAGTACTGGATCAGGCCGTCGTTGTTCTTGTCCTCGAAGGCCAGAAGCCCCGTCAGCTCCCAGTTGCGCATCCAGTCGGGCCGCTCGTCATAGCTGATCGGCTGCGCAGTGGTCCCGTCGGGATAGATGGTGGTGAGGATGTTGAGCCGCGCCATCGCCCCCACGGCCGGAGCCACGGTGTACAGCAGCGCGATGAACACCAGCGCCCAGCCGGCCGACTTGCGCGCATCCGACACCTTGGGAACGGTGAAGAACCGGATGATGACGTGCGGCAGGCCCGCCGTGCCCACCATCAGCGACATGGTGAACAGGAACATGTTGAAATAGCTGGTGTGCTGGCCGGTGTAGTCGTTGAAGCCCAGTTCCACCAGAACCTGGTCGAGGGTCTGGAGCAGCGGCTGGCCGGATTCCAGATGGGTCGAGAACAGCCCGATCTGCGGCAGGAACTGCCCCGTCAGCTGGAGCGAGATGAACACCGCCGGGATGGTGTAGGCGATGATCATCACGATGTACTGCGCCAGCTGCGTGTAGGTGATCCCCTTCATGCCGCCGATCACGGCATAGGCGAAGATCACCGCCGCGGCGATCAGCAGGCCGGTCAGGTTGTCGACCTCCAGAAACCGCGAGAACGCGACGCCGGCGCCGGTCATCTGCCCGATCACATAGGTGATCGAGATCACCAGAAGGCAGATCACCGCCACGACCCGCGCGGTCTGGCTGTAGAAGCGGTCGCCGATGAATTCCGGCACGGTGTAGCGGCCGAACTTGCGCAGGTACGGCGCCAGCAGCAGCGCCAGCATCACATAGCCGCCCGTCCAGCCCATCAGGAACGACGAGTTGCCGTAGCCCACAAAGGCGATCAGGCCGGCCATCGAGATGAACGACGCCGCCGACATCCAGTCCGCAGCCGTGGCCGCCCCGTTGACGATCGGGTTGACCCCGCGCGAGGCGGCGTAGAAGTCCGCGGTCGACCCGGCGCGGGCCCAGATCGCGATGCCGATATAGAGCGCGAAGGACGCGCCCACGAAAATCAGGTTTAGGGTGAACTGATCCATGTCGCGCCCCTTATTCCTCGTCCACGCCGAACTTGCGGTCGAGACGGTTCATGTACCACGTGTAGAAGAAGATCAGCGCGATGAAGACCAGGATCGATCCCTGCTGGGCGAACCAGAATCCAAGGTCGGTCCCGCCCACGGGAATGCCCTTCAGCAATGGCCGGAATACGATCCCGAAGCCGAAGGACACCAGCGCCCAGATGGCCATGCAGATATAGATGACTTTCAGATTCGCCTTCCAGTAGGCGTCTGAATAGGATTTTTCAGACATGGATGCTCTCTCCCTGTTTCTCCCCGATGCCGGGGCCCCGACGGGGCCGCGGCAACCTCCTCACGCCGCCCCGCGGGGCGGGTGGCTCACGCGATGGCGCGGCGCACGATGGTGTTCATCGCCTCCGCAACCTCGTCGATCCGGGCCATGGCATCGACGCGGCTGAGCACGCCCTTGGCCTCGTAATAGGCGATCAGCGGCTCGGTCTGCGCGTGGTACGCCTCCAGCCGCCCGCGCACCGTCTCGGCCTTGTCGTCGGGACGGCGGGAGAACTCGGTCCCCCCGCACTTGTCGCACACCCCCTCCACGGCCGGGACCTTGAAGCGGTCGTGATACCCCTCGCCGCAGGCCGCGCAGGTGTAGCGGCCGGAAATCCGCTCCACCATGGCGCCGTCGTCCACCTCCATGGCGATCGCCGCGGCGATGGTGTTGCCCTCCGCCTCCAGCAGCCCGTCGAGAGATTCCGCCTGGCCCGCGGTGCGCGGAAAGCCATCCAGGATGATGCCCCGGCTGACATCCGATGCCGCCATCCGCTCGCGCAGGATCGCCAGCACGATGTCGTCCGACACCAGCCCGCCGGCCTCCATCACCGCCTTGGCCGCGCGGCCCGCCTCGGTGCCGGCCTTGACGGCAGCGCGCAGCAGATCGCCCGTGGACAGCTGCACCAGCCCATGGGCATCCTGGAGCATGCGGGCCTGGGTGCCCTTGCCCGCGCCCGGCGGTCCGAGAAGGATGATCACCGCCGGTTGCGTTTGCACCTGAGTATCCGACATGCGTTTCAGCCCTTGTTCATTCGGTTTTCGACGAGGTCATCGACCACGCCCGGATCGGCCAGCGTCGAGGTGTCCCCCAGGCTGGCGGCATCGTTTTCGGCGATCTTGCGCAGGATGCGGCGCATGATCTTGCCCGAGCGGGTCTTGGGCAGGCCCGGCGCCCACTGGATCAGGTCGGGCTTGGCGATGGGGCCGATCTCGCGGCGGACCCAGACCTCCAGCTCCTTGCGCAGCTCCTCGGTGGGTTCGACCCCGTGCATCAGCGTGACATAGGCATAGATGCCCTGGCCCTTGACGTCGTGGGGATAGCCCACCACCGCGGCCTCGGCGACCTTGTCATGGGCCACGAGCGCGCTTTCGACCTCCGCCGTGCCCATGCGGTGGCCCGAGACGTTGATGACGTCATCCACGCGCCCGGTGATCCAGTAATACCCGTCGGCATCCCGCCGGCAGCCGTCGCCCGAGAAGTAGTAGCCCTTGTACTGCTGGAAATACGTCTCCTGGAAACGCTCGTGGTCGCCCCAGACGGTGCGCATCTGCCCGGGCCAGCTGTCAGCGATGCACAGCACGCCCTCGGCGGCGGTGTCCTCGATCAGCTTGCCCGATTCCGCCTCCAGCACCACCGGCTTGACGCCGAAGAAGGGCCGGGTGGCGCTGCCGGGCTTGGCCGGGATCGCGCCGGGCAGGGGGGTGATCAGGTGTCCGCCGGTCTCGGTCTGCCACCAGGTGTCGACGATGGGGCAGTTCCCCTTGCCGACATGGGTGTTGTACCAGTTCCAGGCCTCGGGGTTGATCGGCTCGCCGACGCTGCCCAGCAGGCGCAGCGACGACAGGTCGTGCTTTTCCACCGGCTCGGTGCCGAAGGCCATCAGCGCGCGGATCGCGGTGGGGGCGGTGTAGAACTGGTTGACCTTGTGCTTGGCACAGACCTCCCAGAAGCGGCCCGCGTCGGGCCAGGTCGGCACGCCCTCGAACATCACCGTGGTCGCGCCGTTCGCCAGCGGGCCATAGACGATGTAGCTGTGGCCCGTCACCCAGCCCACGTCGGCGGTGCACCAGAACACGTCGCCGGGGTGGTAGTCGAACACCAGCTCGTGCGTCATCGCGGCATAGACCAGATACCCGCCCGAGGTGTGCACGACCCCCTTGGGCTTGCCGGTGGAGCCGGAGGTGTAGAGCACGAACAGCGGGTCCTCGGCGCCGACCTCCTCGGGGGGGCAGTCGGGGCTGGCGTGGGACATCATCTCCAGCACGTCGACGTCGCGGCCCTGCACCCAGGTGGTCTGGCCGCCGGTGTGCTTGACCACGAGGCACCGCACCTTGTCCGAGCAGCGCAGCAGCGCCGCGTCGGCGTTGGACTTCAGCGCGGTCCTGCGGCCGCCGCGCGGGGCCTCGTCGGCGGTGATGACGACCTTGGCCGCGCTGTCATTGACCCGGTCGGCCAGCGCATCGGCCGAAAAACCCGCAAAGACGATGGAGTGGATCGCCCCGATCCGTGCGCAGGCCAGCATCGCAAATGCCGCCTCGGGGATCATCGGCAGGTAGATCACCACCCGGTCGCCCTTGGTCACGCCCTGGCTTTTCAGGACGTTGGCCATGCGGCAGACCTGCTCGTGCAGCTCACGATAGGTGATATGGCGCGCGGGCGTCTTGGGGTCGTCGGGCTCCCAGATGATCGCGGTCTGCTCGGCGCGGGTCGCGAGGTGGCGATCGACGCAGTTGGCCGCGACGTTCAGGGTGCCATCCTCGAACCACTTGATCGACACCTCGCCGAAGGTGAAGTTGACGTTCTTGACCTTGGTGTAGGGCTTGATCCATTCGAGCCGCTTGCCGTGCTCGCCCCAGAACGCATCCGGGTCGCCGACCGAAGCGGCGTACATCTTCTCATAGGTCTGGGCGTCGACAAGGGCGCGCGCCTTGAACGTGTCGGGCGCGGGATAGGTCCTGGCCTGATCGGTCGGGCCTTGTGCGGTCATCGCGAATTCCTCCTCCTGTGCGGCACTGTGCATGCCACACTGTGGCGGGTTGCCCCGCAAGGCAACCGCTCCTCTCTCCGAGGGCTATCTTAACGCAACCGTCAACTTATTCGTAACTCTTTTTTGCAGAAGGGTTTTTTTGTAAAGACCTTGACGGTTTTCTTCGAAATCCTGTCAACATTCCGTGTCGCTGCGGTGCAGAGGAGGCCGGAAATCATGTGTTTGGTCTGTCATGGAAGTGTCAATTGCGCGGGCGTGTCGCCGCGCCGCCACCGGTGCGCGGGTCGGGGCGGCGGGCGCGGACCGGCCGGGCGGGGGGGCGCACGGCCTGGACGCGGCCCGGGACAGGGCCGGGGCGGGTGCCGGACGGGGATGGCGGATCACGGTGCGGTGATTCGCCCTGCGGATGTGGCGCGGGGGGGACTTGTGCGGCGCGTTCGGCTGCGTCACCGTGGACGGCATGGCCGATGCCCCCTCACCCCTGCGCCCCACCGACGACGACGCCCGTGCGCTGGCGCGCGCGCTGATTGCGGGGGCGGATTTCGGGGCGCTGGCGGTGGTCCATCCCGACACCGGACTGCCGCATGTCTCGCGCGTGGGCATCGCCACGTCGGCCGACGGGACGCCGGTGACGCTGGTGTCGGACCTGTCGCTGCATACCCGCGCCCTGCGCGCGGCGCCGCGGGCCTGCGTGCTGCTGGGAGAGCCCGGCCCGCGGGGCGATCCGCTGACCCATCCGCGCCTCTCGCTGGACGTGACGGCGGGGATCGTCGCGCGCGGGGCCGAGCATGACACCTTGCGCGCCCGCTGGTTGGCGCGGCACCCCAAGGCGACGCTCTATGTGGATTTCGGCGATTTCCACTTCGTGCGGCTGGTGCCGACGGGGGCCGCGCTGAACGGCGGGTTCGGGCGGGCCTATGCGTTGACGGCGGCGGATCTGACGGGCTGAAGGGCGGCGGCGGTCAGGCCCCGGCGTCCGCCCCTCGCAGGATCTGCACCCCGGCGATGTTCCAGCCACCCTCGCCCGGCAGCATCAGATAATCGAGGAAATGCAGCGTCCCGTCGCGGTCGCGGATCATCACGCGCTGCACCTGGCCACCACCGGGATGCGCCCGCCGATCAAGGTAGCGCACATCGCCGGGCCGCCACACCATCGGATAGCCCGAGCGCACCATCTCGGCGAAGCGCTCCGGCGTGCGGAACATCTGCTTGATCCCGGGCGAGGCGACGGCGAACGCCGCGTCAAGGTCCTCGGCCTGGAACGCCTCGATCTGGCGCTGGATCACGTCGGTGATGTCGCCGGCGTCGGCGGGCGCGGACATCAGCAGCGGGGCGGCAACAAGGCAGGACAGGAGCAGTCGGCGCATTGCGGTGAACCTCCGTCGGACCGGCCATTGAAAGATTAGCCGCCGCGGGCCGTGCGTCAACGATGGCGCCTACAGATACCCCTCTGAGCGGAAGCTGAGTTCGCGTTCGCGCCCGATGATCAGGTGGTCGTGCAGGGTGATGCCCATTGTTTCCGCCGCAGCCTGGATGCGGGCGGTCATGGTGATGTCGGCCTCCGACGGGGTGGGATCGCCCGAGGGGTGGTTGTGCACCAGGATCAGCGCCGAGGCGTTGAGCTCCAGCGCCCGCTTGACCACCTCGCGCGGATAGACCGGCACATGGTCGACGGTGCCGCGCGCCTGTTCCTCGTCGGCCACCAGCGTGTTCTTGCGGTCGAGGAACAGCACCCGGAACTGTTCGATCTCGTGGTGCGCCATGGCGGTGTGGCAATAGTCGATCAGCGCGGCCCAGCTGGAGATCAAGGGGCGGTTGATCACCCGCGCGCGCGCCATGCGCTGGGCCGCGGCCTCCACCACCTTGAGCTCGGTCACCACCGCCTCGCCCACGCCGCGCACCTGCATCAGGCGCGCGGGCGGGGCCGTCAGCACGCGGTTGAAGTCGCCGAACACCTCCAGCAGCAGGCGCGCGAGCGGCTTGACGTCCTGGCGCGGGATGGCGCGGAACAGGACCAGCTCCAGCAATTCGTAATCCGGCATGGCGGTGGCGCCCCCGTCGAGGAACCGCGCCCGCAGCCGCTTGCGATGGTCGGCGATATAGGAGGGCAGGCGGCCCGATGGCAGCGCCACCGCCGTCGCCTCGTCGGGCTCCAGCAGCGGCAGGGGGGCTTCGCGAAAGGCGTGGGGCGTTCTCATGGCTCCGGTGTCGCCGAAACTGGTGAACGAAGCCTTAACGCGGGAGGAATCGCTGGCCGCCGAGGACTCCTGCTCCGGACGGCGGGTGCGCGGCATGACCCCCTCGGGCGGGTCTTGGAGGGGCTGGGATGCGGCGGGTGGAAGCGATGCAGTCGAACACGTCGGCACGGGCCGCGTCGCTGGTCCTGCGGGCCTTGTGGCTGGTGCGCTCGATTTTCAGCGACGAGAAGATGCGCTCCATCGCCGAATTGTCCCGGACGTTCCCGGCCCGGCTCATGGAACAGGTGATGCCGTTGTCGGCCGGCAGGCGCTGGAACTGCGCGCAGGTCGCATTGCGCCCCCTGGTCCGAGTGATGCAGCGGTGTGGCAGCCTTGCCGCTGCGCCAGACGGCCATCATCATGGCGTCCATGACCAGCCTGGCATCCCGCCTGGCCTTCATTGGCCAGCTCGGCACGCCGCTGGCCATTGCCGGGGGCTGGCGTGACAGGGGCCTCCGCAGTCGGGCCTTCCTTCGGACCAGTGGCAGTCAGGCGCTCATTCCCGCGTCCACCGCCGCCGCACGCTTTCCGCCAGATCCGGATCGCGGGCCGCCTGCGCCACCGAAACGCCCCGCTCTGTCGCCAGCTTCACAGCCCCTAAGGCAGGGCTGCGGTCTGGAAAAGCTGGATCTTCAGCCCGCCATGCGGGATCGGGGGGCCGGGCGGCGCGAAGGGCAGCGCGGTTGCCCGCGCAAGCTCGGGCGCGGCCGTCACCAGCCCCACGCGCCAGCCCGAGAACCGGTCCCGCAGCACCGCCCCCAGCGCGCCATGGACGGCATGCAGCGGGCGCCGTTCGCCGATGCGCGCGCCATAGGGCGGGTTGACGATCACCAGCCCCGGCGGGCCGTCGGGGGGCGTCAGGTCACTGACGCTCGCGCGCAGGAACCGCACCCGGTCGGCCACGCCGGCGCGATCGGCATTGGCGGTGGCCCCGGCGATGGCACCTTGGTCGCGATCCGATCCCCACAGCGCCGCCATCGGCGCCCCCGGGCCGGGCGCGGCCGTCCGCATCGCCGCCCAGGCCGCCGCATCGAACCCGGCCAGATGCTCGAAGGCAAAGCTGCGCCCGCGCCCGGGGGCCAGCCCCGCCGCCATCTCGGCGGCCTCCAGCACGAAGGTGCCGGAGCCGCACATCGGGTCCACCACCGGTTCACCCGGGACATGGCCGCAGGCGCGCAGGAACAACGCCGCCAGCGTCTCGCGCATCGGCGCCTTGCCCACCGCCTGCTTGGTGCCGCGCCGGTGCAGCGGCGCGCCCGAGGTGTCGAGGCTGAGCGTGCACAGGTCGTCCTCGATCCGGACCTTCAGCGTCACCGGGGCGTCGGCCGCGATCGTCACCCCCAGCCCGTCGGTCAGCGCCCCGGCCACCCGCTGCACCACCGCGCCCGCATGCCAGATGCGCGAGGCCCGGCATGTCGCCTCCACCCGCACCGGCACATCCGGGCGCAGGAATGCGGCCCAGTCGAACCGCCGCGCCCGTTTGTCGAGCTGCGCGACATGCAGCGCCCGGAACGCACCGATCCGCACCAGCACCCGCGAGGCGCCCCGCAGCACCAGATTGGCGCGCCAGACCTCGGCCCACGGCCCGCGCGTGACGACGCCGCCCGGCACGACGGCGGGGGCGGCAAAGCCCGCCGCCGCCGCCTCGGCCAGAAGCTGCGGTTCCAGCCCCGGCGGGGCGGCAAGGAAGATCTCGTACTCGGGCGCCATCGCGCTGCCATAGCCCGCGTGCGCGCCCGGCGCGAGGGGGGATTACTCGGGGCGCTGCCGGGCGCGGTCCATGCCGTGCATCGCGTCCTTCAGCCCCGGCACCAGCCCCGCCAGCTCCATCGGGAAGGGGAAGATGATGGTGGAATTCTTCTCGCCCGCGATGATGTTGAGCGAGGACAGATAGCGCAGCTGCATCGCGCCGGGGTCCTTGGCCATGATCTGCGCGGCCTCCAGCAGCTTCTGCGCGGCCTGTTCCTCGCCTTCGGCGTTGATGACCTTGGCGCGACGCTCGCGCTCGGCCTCGGCCTGGCGGGCGATGGCGCGGATCATCGATTCGTTGATGTCGACGTGCTTGATCTCCACGTTGGCGACCTTGATGCCCCAGGTGTCGGTCTGCGCGTCCAGCAGGGACTGGATGTCGCTGTTGAGGGTGTCGCGCTCCGACAGCATCTCGTCGAGGTCATGCTTGCCCAGCACCGAGCGCAGCGTGGTCTGCGACAGCTCGGAGGTGGCCTGCATGAAGTTCTCCACCTGGATGGTGGCGCGTTCGGCGTCGACCACGCGGAAATAGATTACCGCGTTCACCCGCACCGACACGTTGTCCCTGGAGATCACGTCCTGGGAGGGGACGTCGAGCACCTTGACACGCATGTCCACCCGCACCGCCTGCTGAAGGCCGGGGATCACCAGGATCAGGCCGGGCCCCTTGACCCCGGTGAAGCGGCCGAGCGTGAAGATCACCGCGCGCTCATACTCGCGCAGGATCCGGATGGCCGAGGCCAGCACCGCCAGCACGAACAGGGCAAGGATGGCGATGAAGCCGAAATCGAACAGGAAGTCCATGTCGTCCTCCTGGCCCCGGATGGGGGCCGGTTGGGGGCGGCGCGGTGCCGCCCGCGGATGGGTGGTGCCTCAGGCCTGCGGCTCCACCGTGAGCGTCAGGCCGTCCATGGCGGTGACGCGGACCGGCGCGTCGGCGGTCAGGCCGGCCGGGCCCCTGGCCTGCCAGCGCTCGCCGTGGACAAAGACGTGGCCCGTGCGGCCCTGCCAGTCGGTGACATGGCCGGTGACGCCGACCATTTCCTCGGCGCCGGACACGACCGGGGCGCGGAACGACCGCCGCGCCAGCGTGGCCACGATGGCGGTGGCCAGCAACCCCGACACCGCCACCCCCGCCAGCAGCGGGACCGAGACGTCGAGGCCCGGCGCATCGGTGTCCACCAGCATCATCGCCCCCAGCACCAGCGCCGCCGTCCCGCCGATGCCCAGCACCCCGAACGAGGGGGCGAAGGCCTCGGCCACGATCAGTGCCAGACCCAGCAGGATCAGCCCCGCACCGGCCAGGTTCAGCGGCAGCATCGCCAGCGAATACATTCCCAGGATCAGGCTGATGGCGCCCACCGTTCCGGGCACCAGCACGCCGGGGCTGAGGAATTCGAAGATGATCCCGTACACCCCCACCAGCATCAGGATCAGCGCCACGTTGGGGTTGGTGATGATCGCCAGCAGTTGCGTGCGCCAGTCGGGTTCGATCGCCTCGGTGGCGATGCCCGCCGTGGCCAGGGTGACGGTGCCGTCGGCCATCGTCACCGCGCGCCCGTCGGCCTGTGCCAGCAGCGCCACCAGCGTGTCGGCGGTGAAGTCGATGACGTTCTGCGCCGCGGCCTCGGTCGCCGTCAGGCTGACGGCGTCGCGCACCGCGCGCTCGGCCCAGTCGGCGTTGCGCCCGCGCAGTTCCGCAAGCCCACGGATATAGGCCGAGGCGTCGTTGACGACCTTGGCCTCCATGGCGCTGGCCGGTGCGCTGCGGCGGGGCGCGTCCCCGACCGCGTCCCGGGGGGCGTCGCCATTGCCGGTGCCATTGGCGGTGTCGTCGCCGGTGCCATCCTTGGCGGTCGTGTCGCCTTCGCCATCGGGGTCGCCGGGGTTGTCGGGGCCGTCACCCTCGTCGCCGGAGAACGGAGCGCCTCCGCCGCCCAGCGACACCGGCGTGGCCGCGCCCAGATTGGTCGCCGGCGCCATGGCCGCGATGTGGCTGGCATAGAGGATATAGGTGCCCGCGCTGGCCGCCCGTGCCCCCGATGGCGCCACCCAGGTCGCCACCGGCACCGGCGATGCAAGGATCGCGCGGATGATCCGACGCGTGGAGCTGTCGAGGCCGCCGGGCGTGTCCATCTTCAGCACCACCAATGGCACGCCGCGCGCGGCAGCGGCATCCAGGTTGCGCTCGATGTACTGCACCATCGCCGGGGCGATCGGCCCGTCGACCGTCAGCACCACGGCGGGGGTGTCGGTCGCGGGCGCCTGCTGGCCCGTTGCGAGACCCAGCGCGCCCACGCCCAGCGCCAGCCCCAGGCACAGCGTTCGCAGCAGACGGGGCAGGACAGGCAGGCGCGGCATCACGGTCTCCGGCTTGACGGGGGGGATACCCATGGGGGGCATGTGGGGGCGGACCGCGCCGGGTCAAGCGCGGCCCCGGCCCTCAGCCGACCGTCTCGTCGACCGCCTCACCAACCGCTTCGGGGGTGGCCTCCACGGCCGGGCCGCGCCGGGGCTGCGGCCCGGGCACCGCGAGAAAGCTCTCGGGGGTCAGCATCACGTCGTGCAGGGTGTAGCGGTCGAGCGTCGTCAGGAACGCCGCCAGCGCCTCGTTCATGATTGCCGGAAACCGGCACATCGGCGTGATCGGACAGCGGTTTCCGTCCTGGAAGCACTCCACCAGCCCGAAGTCCCCCTCGGTCGAGCGGATCAGGGCACCAAGGCCGATCTCCTGCGGGGCGCGGGCCAGGGTGAAGCCGCCGCCCCGACCTCGCATCGCCTGCAGGTAGCCGTTCGACGACAGGTGCAGCACAACCTTCTTCAGATGCGCCCGCGAGACTTCGAACACATCGGCGGTCTCCTCGATGGTGACCAGCGTCCCGGGGCGGCTTGCGGCATAAAGAAGAACACGAAGGGCATAATCACTGAACTTGGTAAGGCGCACGGTTACTCCCCGAAACAGACGACGTCCCGCAAACATAGCGCGGCAATGGACTTTAAGGTGTTACACAACCCCGTCAGCGCCACCAGTGCGCGACAGAATGCCGCGATGCGATGCGCTCGGGGCGGGCGCTTGCGCCGACACTTCCTGGCACTGGCGCGTTTCGGGGCGCGTCGGTCACTTCGTCCCGAACATCCGGTCGCCCGCGTCGCCCAGGCCCGGCACGATGTATCCGCGCGCATCCAGACGCGCGTCCAGTGCCGCGGTCACGATGGGCACATCGGGATGCGCCGCACGCATGCGCGCGACCCCCTCGGGGGCGGCCAGCAGGCACAGGAATCGCAGGTTGACCGCACCGGCCTCCTTGAGCATCGACACGGCGGCGGCCGAGGAATTGCCCGTCGCCAGCATCGGATCGACGACGAACACCATGCGCCCCTCCAGCGGCGGCACCTTGAAGTAGTACTTCACCGGCTCCAGCGTCGCCTCGTCGCGATAGAGGCCCACGAACCCGACACGCGCCTGCGGCATCAGCTCCAGTATCCCGTCCAGCAGCCCGTTGCCCGCCCGCAGGATGGAGATCAGCGCCGGCTCCGGCCCGTCCAGCACCGGCGCGTCCATCGCCTGAAGCGGCGTGTCGATGCGGCGTGTCGTCAGCGCCATGTCGCGCGTCACCTCATAGGCGAGCAGCTGGCTGACTTCGCGCAGCAGCTGGCGAAACACCGGCGTGGGGGTCGTGGCGTCGCGCATGTGGCTGAGCTTGTGCTGCACCAGCGGGTGGCGCACGACGGTCAGATGCTCGGTCATTGGGGGGCTCCGTTGGGGTCATGTCGGGCGGCGCGCCGGTCGCGGGTGGCGTCGTCGCAAAAGTCTGCCGCCAGCGCGGCGCGCTGCGGGGCGTTGAAATCGTCCGCGTGCCAGCCAAAGGCATCGCCCGGCAGTGCGGCATCCAGGCCCAGGTGGGGTGCCCGGGATCGCCGGTCGCCCACGTCACCACACCCCGGGCGGCGCGCAGCCGCGCCACGGGCTGGCCGCACCATCCACCCATCCCCGGCCGAGGCATGGCCCCCCGGGCATCGGACAGACCGTCCGGCCGCCCGCCCCGCCCGATCCCCCGCGCGCACGGCCCCGGGCGGCAGCGCGCCCGCCGGGTGCAAAGGCAGATCGTTCCGCGGTGGGGTGGTCACAGAAAGCTCCTTCCCGGGCCCGGCCCCGGGCCCGGCGCTGGCACGCCGAGATGCGCGGCCACCGATGCGCCCACATCGGCCATGGCCACCGCCCCGATCTGCCCCACCCCGCGCCCGGCGGCAAGCACCGGCACCCGCTCGCGCGTGTGCTCGGTGCCGTGCCAGGTGGGGTCGTTGCCGTGATCGGCGGTGAAGATCACGAGGTCCCCGAACCGCAGCCGCGACAGGAACCGCCCCGCCTCGGCGTCGATCCACTCCAGCGCGCGGGCATATCCAGCGACGTCGCGGCGGTGGCCCCACAGCGTGTCGAACTCCACCAGATTGGCCATCACCAGCGCGCCGTCGGGCGCATCCGCGGCCAGCCGGTGCAGGTGGTCCATCAGCGCCCGGTCATCGGCGCCCTTGTGCAGCCGGTCGATGCCGCGATGGGCAAAGATGTCGCCGATCTTGCCCACCGCCTCCACCCTGTGCCCGGCGGCCTGCACCGCGTCCAGCAACGTGGGCGCGGGCGGAGGGATGGCGAAATCGCGCCGGTCGGGGGTGCGCTGGAACGCTCCGGGCGCGCCGTCGAAGGGCCGCGCGATCACCCGGCCCACGCCCATGCCATGCACCATCGGCGCAAGCCCCGCGCACAGATCCAGCAGCCGCTCCAACCCGAAGGCCCCGGTGTGCGCCGCGATCTGCACCACGCTGTCGGCCGAGGTGTAGCAGATCGGCCAGCCGGTGCGCAGATGCTCGGCACCCAGATCCTCCAGCACCTCGGTCCCCGACGCGCGCCGGTTTCCCAGGATGCCCGCCGTCCCCGCCCGCGTGGCGATCGCCGCCGACAGCGCGGGCGGGAACGCGGGGCAGGTGTCGGGAAACACCGTCCAGGGCGTGCGCATGGGCTGGCCCGCAAGCTCCCAATGGCCCGAGGGCGTGTCCTTGCCCGCCGAGGTTGCCGTCGCTGCGCCCCAGCGCCCGCGCAGGGTCCCGTCGCCGCCAAACGGGACGGTCAGCCCGCTGGCCAGCGCCACCGCGCGGCCAAGACCCAGGCCATCCAGCACCGGCATCCGCAGCGGCCCCACCCGCCCCGCATCCGCCCGCCCCGCGGCACAGGCCGCCGCGACATGGCCCAGCGTGTTGGCGCCTTCATCGCCAAACGCCGCCGCATCCGGCGCCCCGCCGCAGCCCACCGAATCCAGCACGATCAGAAATGCACTCACCGTCAAACCTTTCGCCTCGGGCCTTGGGCCGTTCGCTCCGGACGGACTGTGCGGGGGCGCGCGCGGGGTTGCAAGCTGTGCGCGCCACGGCCAGCGGGCATTCCCCACCGCCTCCGGATGGTTTAACGTTGAACCATATCTCTGGGAGGGGACGCATGAGCGACGAACGGCACGACAGCGCACGGCAGGCGGCGCTCGATTATCACGAATTTCCCCGGCCCGGAAAGCTGGAGGTTCGGCCCACCAAGCCGTTGGCGACAGGCCGCGACCTGGCGCGCGCCTACAGCCCCGGCGTGGCCGAGGCGTGCCTGGAGATCAAGGCCGATCCGCTGACGGCGGCGCGCTATACCGCGCGGGGCAATCTGGTGGCGGTGGTGACCAACGGCACGGCGGTGCTGGGGCTGGGCAACATCGGGCCGCTGGCCTCCAAGCCGGTGATGGAGGGCAAGGCGGTCCTGTTCAAGAAGTTCGCCAACATCGACTGCTTCGATCTGGAGCTGGCCGAGACCGACCCGGAACGTCTGGCCGAACTGGTCTGCGCGCTGGAGCCGAGCTTCGGTGCGATCAACCTGGAGGACATCAAGGCGCCCGACTGCTTCATCGTGGAGAAGATCTGCCGCGAGCGGATGGGCATCCCCGTCTTTCACGACGACCAGCACGGCACCGCCATCGTGGTGGGCGCCGCCGCCACCAACGCGCTGGAGGTCACGGGCCGGCGGTTCGAGGACATCAAGGTCGTCTCCACCGGGGGAGGGGCTGCGGGGATCGCGTGCCTGAACATGCTGCTGAAGCTGGGCGTGCGGCGCGAAAACATCTGGCTGTGCGACATCCACGGGCTGGTGCACGCGGGCCGAGAGGTCGACATGAACCCGCAAAAGGCCGCCTATGCCCAGGCGACCGACCTGCGCAGGCTGGACGAGGTGATCGTGGGGGCGGACCTGTTCCTCGGCCTGTCGGGGCCCGGCGTGCTGACGCCCGAGATGGTCGCGCGCATGGCGCCGCGCCCGATCGTGTTCGCGCTCGCGAACCCCAACCCCGAGATCATGCCCGACGCCGTCCGCTCGGTCGCGCCGGATGCGGTGATTGCCACGGGGCGGTCGGATTATCCCAACCAGGTCAACAACGTGCTGTGCTTTCCGTTCATCTTCAGGGGCGCGCTGGATGTGGGCGCGACCGAGATCAACGACGCCATGCAGCTGGCCTGCATCGAAGGCATCGCGGCGCTGGCGCGCGCCACCACCACGGTGGAAACCGCCGAGGCCTATCGCGGCGAGCAGATGACCTTCGGCCCCGACTACCTGATCCCGCGCCCCTTTGACCGGCGGTTGATGGGGGTGGTGGCCAGCGCCGTGGCCCGCGCGGCGATGGAGACGGGCGTGGCGGTGCGCCCGATCGCGGATCTTGAGACCTACAAGGCCGGGCTGGATGCGTCGATGATCCGCTCGGCGCTGATCATGCGCCCGGTCTACGAGGCCGCGCGCTCGGCCGAGCGGCGCATCGTCTTTGCCGAGGGCGAGGACGAGCGCGTGCTGCGTGCCGCCTCCGCCATCCTGGAGGAGACCACCGAACAGCCGATCCTGATCGGCCGCCCCGAGGTGGTGGAGCGGCGCTGCGAACGCGCGGGCCTGCCGATCCGGCCGGGGCGCGACTTCGACATCGTGAACCCCGAAAACGATCCCAGGTATCGCGAGTACTGGGAGACCTACCACGCCCTGATGGCCCGGCGCGGCGTGACGCCCGACATCGCGCGCGCGATCCTGCGCACCAACACCACCGCCATCGGCGCCATCATGGTGCATCTGGGCGAGGCCGACAGCCTGATCTGCGGAGCGTTCGGACAGTATCTGTGGCACCTGAACTATGTCACGCAAGTCCTTGCAACAGAAAGCCTCCGACCCGTTGGTGCGCTCAGCCTGATCATCGAGCCGCAGGGCAACCTGTTCATCGCCGACACCCAGGTCCACCCCGAGCCCAGCCCCGAACAGATCGCCGAAAGCGCCATTGCCGCGGCGCGTCATGTGCGCCGCTTCGGGGTGGTGCCGCAGGTGGCGCTGTGCTCGCATTCGCAGTTCGGCAACGTCGACACCGAGCCCGCGCGCCGGATGCGCCGCGCCATGGAGATCCTCGAGGCGCGCGCGCCCGGCTTTGATTTCGAGGGCGAGATGTCGGTGGACCTCGCGCTCGATCCCGAGTTGCGCGCGCGGATCTTTCCCGGCTCCCGCCTGACGGGGGTGGCGAATGTGCTGATCTTCGCCTCGACCGATGCGGCGGGGGCGGCGCGCAACATGATGAAGATGCGCGCGGGCGGGCTCGAGGTCGGGCCGATCCTGATGGGGATGGGGAACCGCGCCCATATCGTGACGCCGTCGATCTCGGCGCGGGGCCTGCTGAACGTGGCCGCGCTGGCGGGAACGCCGGTGGCGCATTACGGCTGACGGCCCCCCCCGCACGCCCGCCGTGCGGGGGGTGATCACGCGCGATCACAAGGCAGTGCGCTTTTGTCGCATGCGGCTATATGAATTTGATTTGGGTCATGGGGTGGCATTCCGTAGTATGCAACTCAAAGGCAGCTTTGAGGAGGAAGTCCGCCATGAACCCGTTTATCGATACCGCAGTGGCGGCCGCCTCGCGCAGGGGGTTTCTCGGCCTTGCGGCCGGGGGGCTTGCGCTGGCCGCCACCACACCCGGCCCGGCCCGCGCCGAGGTCCGCACCAACGCGCGCATCCTGATCCTGGGTGCCGGGGCCGGCGGGGCGGCCATCGCCAACCGCCTCGCGGAACGTCTGGATGGGGCGCGCATCACCGTCGTCGACGGCAAGACCGAGCACTGGTACCAGCCCGGCCTGACGCTGGTGGCCGCGGGCCTGCGCCCGGCGGGGTACACCCGCTCGGCCAATTCCGACTGGCTGCCGGGCGGCATCACCTGGGTGCAGGAGCACGCCGCCGAGGTCGATCCCGACGCGCAGGTCGTGCGCACCACCGGCGGGCAGCGGCTGGAGTATGACTACCTCATCGTCTCGACCGGTCTTGTGCTGGACTGGGACGCGGTCGAAGGCTTCGATCTGGACCGTATCGGGCCCGAGACGGGCACCGGCGCGCATTATGCCGGCCCCGATCATGCGGCGCGGACCTGGGCTGCGATGGACGCATTTACCGACCGGGGCGGGCACGCGCTGTTCTCGCGCCCCGCGACCGAGATGAAATGCGCCGGCGCGCCGCTGAAATACTGCTTCCTGACCGACGATTACCTGCGTCGCAAGGGGACGCGGGAGGCCAGCCGGATCACCTATGCCGCGCACAACAACGCGCTGTTCAGCGTGCCGATCGTCAACGCCAAGCTGGACCTGCTGATGCGGCGCCAGGCGGTGGACGTGGTGCACGGCCATGTGCTGCGCTCGGTGGACATGGATCGCAAGGTGGCCACCTTTGCCACCGGCGAGACGACGACCGACATCGGCTATGACTTCTTCAATGTGATCCCGCCGCAGCGCGCGCCGCAGGCGATCCGCGCTTCGGGCCTGTCCTGGGCCGACCGCTGGACCGACCAGGGCTGGATCGAGGTCGACATGCAGACCCTGCGCCACGCGCGTTATCCCAACGTCTTCGGCATCGGGGACATCAACGGCGTGCCCAAGGGCAAGACCGCCGCTTCGGTCAAGTGGCACCTGCCGGTGGTCGAGGATCACCTGGTGTCCGAACTCGCCGGCCGCGAGGGCACCGCGACGTTCAACGGCTACACCTCCTGCCCGATGATCACGCGGGTGGGCCGCGCGATGCTGATCGAGTTCGACTACCAGGACAACCTCGTGCCGTCCTTCCCCGGTGTCGTGGCGCCGCTGGAGGAGCTGTGGATTTCCTGGCTGATGAAGGAGGTCGCGCTGAAGGCCACCTACAACGCCATGCTGCGCGGCCGCGCCTGAGCCAGAAGGAGAGACATCATGGAAGAATTTTCCCTATCCACCTTCCTCGCCGTGTTCGAGGAGATGTTCGGAACCTGGCTGTTCTGGGCCATGGTCGGCGTCGCCGCACTCATCACGCTGGCCTATGCCTTCGTGCTGATCCGTGACCACGGCATGGGGATGCGGCGGTTCCTGCTGGCGCAGCTGTCGATGCCCGTCGGGGCGGTGGCGGCCGTGGCCTTCGTGCTGTGGGTGACGCGCTCGCGGGTGGTCGACATCGGCGGCCCGATCGACTGGATCGTGCTTCTGGGGGTTGCCGTGCTGGGGGCGGGCGGGTTCTCGATCCTCGTCTATGTCGCCCAGTCGCTGATCCGGGGCGGCCGCGATTCCGACGCGACCTGACGGGCGCGCAGAAGGACATCGCAACGACATGGGGGGGCGGTGCCGTCAGACGGCGCCGCCCCCCTGCATGAGGGCCGCACACCCCGCAAGCGCCGCGTGGTCGTCCTCCAGAAGATCCACCGCAAGGCCCGCCAGCAGCGGGGCAAAGCGCCCCCGGTCGCGCAACGCCGTGGCAAAGCCGCCGTCCGCCAGCTGCGGGGCCACCGCGCGCGCCATGCCGCCCACCAGATACACCCCCCCCCACGGCAGGTGCACCAGCGCCAGATCCCCCGCCACCACCCCCAGCAGCCGCGCAAACAGCGCCAGCGTCGGGCCGGGGCCCGCGGCGGTGATCTCGGGCGCCGGGCGTCCGCCATGGCCGAGAAAGGCGTCGATCCGGCTCAGCCCCCGTCCCGACAGGGCCTCCTCGATCTCCGGGCGCAGGCCGGCGGTGGCGATGGACCCGGCCAGCGCGGCGATCTGCGGATCCGGCGCGGGCAGGGTGGCGTGGCCTGCTTCGGACGCCGTCACCAGACGGCCCGAGGGGGTGTCATGCACCACCGCCGCGTTGAAGCCCGTCCCCACCCCGATCACCAGCCGAGGTCCCGGCGCGCGTCGGGCCACTGCGATCACCGGCCGCAGGCTGCCGGGCGCCAGATGGTCCAGCGCGTGCCCCTGTGCCTGAAGATCGTTCAGAACCACCGCCCGCACACCGCCAAAGCGGTCCGAGAGCGCGCCCGCGTCCACCTCCCAGGCAAGGTTGGTCATCCGCGCGATGCCGTCGCGCACCGGCCCGGCCACCGCCACGCACACCCCGCCCACGCGTGCCACGCCGCGCGCGCCCAGATACGCGGCCATCGGTGCCATCGGATCGCGCCAGCCCGCGCAGGGATGGCGCGTGACGCTGCCCTCCAGCAGGCGCCCGTCCCGCGCCAGCGCCAGGCGCATGTTGGTGCCGCCGATATCGGCCACGAGGATCGGCGCCCGGGCGTCGGTGAAATCGTCCATGTTCGGCCCCCGATTTGACAGACCTGCCCGATTGCACGACATTACCCCCCATACCAAGGGAAATCGGGGCCTGCGCCGGGATGGCGCCCAGATCGACGCCCCGCCCATCGGGAGGGAAATCGCCATGCCCACACGCAGGCTTGCCGCCGGCACCGCCGCGCTGGCGCTGATCGCCACCACCGCTCCGGCGCAGGAGCTGTTCCTCGAACCCGGCGCCGACGACCGCTTCAGCTGGCACACCCTGGAGGCGTTCGCAGACGCCCATGACCACACCGGCGCCCGGCTGAGCGTGGCCGGCGTCTGGACCGGGGCCGATGCCCGCATGGTCGAAAGCGTGCTGGCCTATTTCGCCCACGCCACCGGGGCCGAGGTGAGCTATTCCGGCTCGGACGGGTTCGAGCAGGACATCGTCATCTCTGCCCGGTCGAATTCCGCGCCCAACATCGCGGTGTTCCCGCAGCCGGGGCTGGCGGCGGACATGGCCGCGCGCGGCCTGCTGACGCCGCTGGCGGACGGGACCGAGGACTGGGTGCGCGCGACCTATGCCGCCGGCGACAGCTGGGCCGACCTCGGCCGGTTCGTGGGGCCGGACGGCGAGGCGGCGCTGTACGGGCTGTTCTACAAGGTCGATGTGAAGTCGCTGGTCTGGTACAGCACCGACGCCTTCTTCGAGATGGGCTATGACGTCCCCGACACGATGGAGGACCTTCTGGCCCTGACGCAGCGCATCGTCGATGACGGCGGGACGCCGTGGTGCATCGGGCTGGGCTCGGGCGCGGCCACCGGCTGGCCCGCCACCGACTGGGTCGAGGATCTGCTGCTGCGCATCGCCGCGCCCGAGGTCTATGACGGCTGGATCGACAACTCGGTCCCCTTCGACGATCCCCGCGTGATCGAGGCGATCGAGCTCTACGGCCACTTCGCGCGCAATGACGATTTCGTCAGCGGCGGCGCGCAGGCGGTGGCCACGACCGACTGGCGCGACGCGCCCTCGGGGCTGTTCCGGTTTCCGCCCGATTGCCACATGCACAAGCAGGCGTCCTTCATCCCCACCTTCTTCCCCGATGGGCTGGAGTACGGGCTCGACTACGACTTCTTCTACTTCCCCGCCTATGCCCGGCATGATCTGGGGGAGCCGGTGATGGGCGCGGGCACGATGTGGGCCATCACCGACGACGCGCCTGTGGCGCAGTCGCTGATCGCCTTCCTCCAGACCCCCATCGCGCACGAGCTGTGGATGGCCCAGTCGGGCTTTCTGACGCCGCACACCGGCGTGAACCTCGACACCTTCTCCTCGGACGCGCAACGCGGCATCAACGAGGTGCTGCTGGACGCCACGGTGTTCCGGTTCGATGCCTCGGACCTGATGCCGGGCGAGATCGGCGCGGGGGCCTTCTGGTCGGGAATGGTGGACTTCACCACCGGGGCCGACGCCGCCGACGTCGCCGCCGAAATCCAGTCGCGCTGGGACGCCATGCGCTGAGGCACGGAGGAGCCGATGCCGCCGATCCTGCAGGGCCTGTTCACCATCCTTGTCGGCGTAACCGGCTGCGTTGCGTATTTCTGGCTGTCGAACCTGTTGCTGGACCGGGTGATCTGTCCGCCGCACGGGCCGCATGCGGGGCGCAACATCACCCGCGCCAACCTCATCCGGCCTTGGCTGTTCCTGTTTCCGGCGCTGGTCGTTCTGGGGCTGTATCTGGCTTATCCGGTGGTGGGGTCGTTCGTCCGCTCGCTTCACGACCGCAGCGGGACAGAGTTCATCGGGCTGGGCAACTATGCCGACCTGATCGCGTCCGGCGGGTTTCGGGTGGCGGTGCGCAACAACATCCTGTGGCTGCTGGTGGTGCCGGCGGCGGCGACGGCGTTCGGGCTGCTGGCCGCGCAGCTGACCGACCGCCTCAGCTGGGGCAACGTGGCCAAGTCGCTGATCTTCATGCCCATGGCGATCAGCTTTGTCGGCGCCTCGCTGATCTGGCGGTTCGTCTATGACAACAGCTTCGACATCGGGCTGATCAACGCCGTGCGCGGCGCGTTCGGCGCGGAGCGCGCCATCGACGTCATCCAGATCCCGTTCTGGAACAACTTCTTCATCATGTTCATCATGGTCTGGATCCAGACCGGCTTTGCCATGGTGATCCTGTCGGCCGCCCTGCGCGGCATCCCCGAGGAGACGGTGGAGGCCGCGATCATGGACGGCGCCAGCCCGACGCAGATCTTCTTTCGCATCAAGGTGCCGCAGATCATGGGCACCATCGTGGTGGTGTGGACCACCATCACCTTCCTCGTGCTCAAGGTCTTCGACATCGTCTACACCATGACGGGGGGCAACTTCGGCACCCACATCCTGCCCAGCTACATGATGAGCTTCATGTTCCGCGACGACGGACGGGCGACGGCGGTGGCCTTTGTCATCATGATCCTCGTGCTGCCGGTGATGATCTGGAACATCCGCCAGGCCCGGCGCGAGATGCGCTGAAAGGGGGAGATTTGCACAGCATCGCGGGGCGGAAATCGGGGCTGCAATGGGCCGTGCACCTGTCGGTGGTGGCGCTGGTCCTGCTGTGGCTGATCCCGACGCTGGGGCTGCTGGTGTCATCGGTGCGCGACCGCGACCAGATCGCCGAGACCGGCTGGTGGTTGGCCCCTCTGCCGGTGGAGATGACGTTTCGCATCCGCGCCGCGCCCGACGATGCGCGCGCAAGCGGCGACGGGTTCGTGATCGCGGGCAACGTCCTTGACGATCCGGCACAGGCGCGCTGGTTCCCCGACGGCGCGGGCACCGTCACCGCGTTCGGGACCCGTGGCGCGGCGCCGACCGAGCACGCCCCCGGCGACACCGCCGAGCTGCGCACCGGCGGCACCCTGAGCGTCGCGCGCGACGGCGCCTTCACCATCACCGCGCCGGACGCGCTCACCCGCCCCGTCAGCATCTTCTTCGAAGCCCGCGTGCCGCCCCGCGTGACGCTCGACAACTATGCCACCGTGCTGACCTCGGACGGGATGGACCGGGCGTTCCTGAATACCCTGACGGTGGCGGTCCCGGCGACGGTGATCCCGATCCTGATCGCGGCGTTCGCGGCCTATGCGCTGGCGTGGATGGATTTCAGAGGGCGCGGCGTGCTGATCGCGGCCGTTGTGGGGCTGCTGGTGGTGCCGCTGCAACTTGCGCTGGTGCCGCTTCTGAACCTGCACAACGCGGTGGGCATCGGGCAGAGCTTCCTTGGCATCTGGCTTGCGCACACCGGCTTCGGGATGCCGCTCGCGATCTATCTGCTGCGCAACTACATGGTGGGCCTGCCGCGCGACATCATCGAGAGCGCGCGGGTGGACGGGGCGACGGATTTCCAGATCTTCACCCGGATCATCCTGCCGCTGAGCTTTCCCGCGCTGGCGGCCTTCGCGATCTTCCAGTTCCTGTGGGTGTGGAACGACCTGCTGGTGGCCAAGGTGTTCCTGCCCTCGGGGTCCGACGCGCAGGTGATGACAGTCAAGATCGCCGACGACCTGATCGGCTCGCGCGGGGGGGACTGGGGGATCCTGGCGGCGGCGGCGTTCGTGTCCATCGCGGTGCCGCTGGTCGTGTTCTTCACGCTGCAACGCTATCTGGTGCGCGGCCTGCTGGCGGGGTCGGTGAAATGAGGGGAGGTGCGGCTTGGCCGAGGTGAAACTGACGGGCGTCGCCAAGGCCTATGGCGACACGCAGGTGCTGTCCGACATCGACCTGGAGATCGCGACGGGGGAGCTTGTAGTCTTTGTCGGCCCCTCGGGCTGCGGCAAGTCCACGTTGCTGCGGATGATCGCGGGCCTGGAGCAGATCACCGCCGGCCGACTGGAGATCGACAGGCAGGTGGTCAACGACATCCCCCCCGCACAGCGCGGCATCGCGATGGTGTTCCAGAGCTACGCCCTCTATCCCCACATGACGGTGCGCGACAACATGGCCTTCGCGCTGAAGATCGCGGGCCGCTCGCGTGCACAAATCGACGCGGCGGTGGAGCGGGCGGCGAAGACGCTGCAACTGGACCGGCTGCTGGACCGGCTGCCGAAACAGCTCTCGGGTGGGCAGCGCCAGCGCGTGGCGATCGGGCGGGCCATCGTGCGCGACCCCAAGGTGTATCTGTTCGACGAGCCGCTCTCGAACCTGGACGCCGCGTTGCGGGTGGCGACGCGGATCGAGATTGCGCAACTCAAGGAGTCGATGCCGGACTCCACGATGATCTATGTCACCCACGACCAGGTGGAGGCGATGACGCTGGCCAGCCGGATCGTGGTGCTGGCGGGCGGCGGGATCGCGCAGGTGGGCGCGCCGCTGGATCTCTACCAGCGCCCGCGCACCGAGTTCGTGGCGCAGTTCATCGGCTCGCCCGCGATGAACCTGCTGCCGGCCGAGGTGGTGGAGACGGGCGCGCGCACCCGGGTGCGCCTCGCCTCGGGGGCGGAGGCGGTGGCGGCGATCCCCACCCGGGACGGGGATCGGGGGATGGCGGTCAATCTTGGTGTGCGTCCAGAGGATATGGATCTGGCGGAGGGGGCCGGGCTGGTGTCGGGCCGGGTGGCTCTGACCGAGGCGCTGGGCGAGTTGACGGTGCTGCATGTCGCCCAGTCCGGGGGGGCGGAGGTGCTGGCGAAGCTGCCGGGCGTGCATTCGGAGTTGCGCGGGCAGACGGTCAGCCTCGGTGCCGCGCCGGAGCGGCTGCATCTGTTCCACGACGGCCGGTCGCTCCTGTACCGCTGAGCGCGCCCCCGCGGCACGCCGCACGGAGGGTGGCTACTCCGCCCCCTTCCGCGCGGCGTGCCGCGGGGGCGCTTATCCTTTGGGGTGAAAGTGGTCGTGGACCTTCTGGGCCATGGCGGCGGAGATCCCGTCCACCGCCTGCAGATCCGCCAGCCCCGCGCGCGACACCGCCTTGGCCGAGCCGAAGTGTTGCAAAAGCGCGCGCTTGCGGGCCGCGCCGACGCCGGGGATTTCGTCCAGCGGTGTGGCGCCCACGGCCTTGGCGCGTTTGGCGCGGTGGGCGCCGATGGCAAAGCGGTGCGCCTCGTCCCTCAGGCGCTGGATGAAGTAGAGGACCGGATCGGCGCGGCCCAGTGCCATGACAGGGCGGCCGGGGCGGTGGAACTCCTCCTTGCCGGCGTCGCGGTCGATGCCCTTGGCGACGCCCACCAGGGGGATGTCGTCCACGCCGAGGTCGGCCAGGATGCCCGCGGCGGCCGAGATCTGCCCCGCGCCGCCGTCGATGAGCAGAAGGTCGGGCCAGGTCTCGCCCTCGCGGTCGGGGTCTTCCTTGAGCAGGCGTTCGAACCGGCGGGTGAGGACCTCGCGCATCATGCCGAAATCGTCGCCCGGGGTCAGGGCATCGCCGCGGATGTTGAACTTGCGGTATTGCGATTTCATCAGACCGTCGGGCCCTGCGACAACCATGGCGCCCACCGCGTCGGTGCCCTGGATGTGGGAGTTGTCGTAGATCTCCACCCGGCGGGGGGCGCCGGGCAGACCGAACGCCTCGGCCAGGCCCGCCAGAAGCCGCGCCTGGGCGGTGCTCTCGGCCAGCTTGCGGCCCAGCGATTCACGGGCGTTGCGGGCGGCGTTCTCGACCAGCTCGGCCTTCTCGCCGCGTTGGGGGACGGCAACCTCCACCTTGCGGCCGGCACGTTCGGACAGCAGGGCGGTGACCAGATCGGGGTCGTCAACGGCATGCGACAGCAGGATCAGGCGCGGCGGCTCGCGGTCGTCGTAGAACTGCGCGAGGAACGCCTGAAGGATCTCGGCCGCCTCGGCCCCGGCACCGGTGCGGGGGTAGAAGTCGCGGTTGCCCCAGCTCTGATGCCCGCGGATGAAGAACACCTGCACGCAGGCTTGCCCACCGTCGATGTGCACGGCGACCACGTCGGCCTCGCTGACACCGCGGGGATTGATGCCCTGGGATTGCTGCACCGTCGTCAGGGCCCGGATGCGATCGCGCAGGGCGGCGGCGCGCTCGAACTCCAGCGCCTCGGCGGCGGCTTCCATCTCGGTGGCGAGCGCCGCCTGCACGGCGGTGGACTTGCCTTGCAGGAAGCGTTCCGCATCGGCCACGAGGGCTGCGTAGTCATCGTGCGAAATCTCGCCGGTGCAGGGGGCCGAGCAGCGGCGGATCTGGTGCAGCAGACACGGCCGGGTGCGGCTTTCGAATGTCGCGTCGGTGCAGTTGCGCAGCAGGAACACCCGTTGCAGCTGGTTCAGCGTCCGGTTCACCGCGGCGGCCGAGGCGAAGGGGCCGTAATACGCCCCCTTGCTGCGGCGTGCGCCACGGTGCTTGCGGATCTGGGGAAAGCCGTGGTCCTTGGCGATCAGGATCTCGGGGAAGCTCTTGTCGTCGCGCAGGAGCACGTTGTAGCGGGGCTTGAGCTGCTTGATGAGGTTCTGCTCCAGCAGCAGCGCCTCGGTCTCGGTCCGGGTGGTCAGGAACATCATCGCGGCGGTCTCGTGGATCATCCGCGCGATCCGCCCCGAGTGCCCCGAGGGGCGGGCATAGTTCGCCACCCGCGCGCGCAAGTTCCGCGCCTTGCCGACGTATAGCACCCGGCTTTGGGCATCGAGCATCCGGTACACGCCCGGCGAGGCGTCGAGCCCGCGCACCTCGCGCGCGATCAGCGCGTGGCCCGTCAGGGGCTGCGCCGCAGTGTCCCCCGATTCCCCTGTCGGTTGCATCATCAGGCCCTCCACCGCAAGTCGAAAGCTGTCCACGGAATCTGTGGACAACTCTGGTGAGAACTTTCCGCCAGTGTCGGAATCCCGTTGCAAACGGGGTCTTCCATCGGATCGCCTGTTTTTTGGGCGAAACCGGAACGCGTTGAAATCATGTGGAAAAGTGGCATGTGATTTGCAACGGACTGAAAAACTTGGGGGATTCGTGACGCGGTTGTGACGCCGCAGGGCAGGGTGGACAAGTCAACCCGAACAGGGCCGGAACGGCCCCCCGCAGGCGTCATTCAACCCCAAGAACATCGGGCGTCTGCCACGCAAGGTGCTGCCCGCCGTCGACGCACAGAAGTTGCCCGGTGACCGCCGGAGCATCCAGAAAGTAACCCAGAGCGGCGCAGATATCATCGGGTCCGGCGCCGCGCTCCAGCGGGCAGGCGGCGCGCTGGCGGGCAAAGTGCTCGGCGCTCTGGCGGGCGCCCTGGAGGGTGGGGCCGGGGCCGATGGCGTTCACGCGGATGCCCGGCGCCAGCGCCTGTGCGGCGGTGCGGGTCAGCGCCCACAGGCCCATCTTGGCGATGGTGTAGGACATGAACTCGGGCGTCAGCTTGTGCACCCGCTGGTCGATCAGGTTGACGACCAGCGCACGGGCGATGGACTCGCCGGCGGCATCGGTGCCGGGGGCGGGCGCCTGGGCCGCAAACCCCTGGGTCAGGACGAACGGCGCGCGCAGGTTCGATTCCAGATGCCGGTCCCAACTGTCGCGCGTCGCGGTGTGCAGGGTGTCGTATTCAAAGATGGAGGCATTGTTGACAAGGACCGTCAGTGGCCCGCCCAGGGCCTCGGCGGCGGCGGGCAGCAGCGCCTGCATCTCGGCCTCCCGCGTCAGGTCGGCGCGCAGGGTGACCGCGCGCACACCCAGCGCCCGCGCCTGTTGCGCGACCGCCTCGACGTCGGCCTGCGAGGTGGCGTAGTGCAGCGCCACGTCATGGCCTCGTCCCGCCAGATACAGCGCCATCGCGCGCCCCAGCCGCTTGCCCGCGCCGGTGATCAGTGCCGCCTGTGTCATACCATCCCTCCACCCAGGGCGAGGACGGCCAGATACGCCCCATAGAGCAGGACAAGCCCGATCCCCGCCAATCGCCCGATGGACCACCCCGTGGCCACGAACACCCCCAGCAGCGCCGCCGCCGCCACCATCACCCACAGGTCGCGCGCCAGCATCTCGGGCGGGACGGGCATCGTGCCCACCAGCCCCGCGACCCCGACGATCCCCAGCAGATTGAACACGTTGGAGCCCAGAACGTTACCCATCGCCACCCCTGCCTGTCGGCGTACCGCGGCCATCACGGTCGTCGCAAGCTCTGGCAGCGACGTGCCCACGGCCACCAGCGTCAGCCCGATCACCGCCTCGGTCACGCCCAGCGTGCGCGCGATCCCCGTGGCGCCGTCCACCAGCAGTCCCGCGCCCAGCGGCAGCCCCACCAGCCCGATGCCGGTGAACAGCCCGATCCGCCAGCCGCCCAAGGCCGGATCCGCCCCTTCGGGTAGCGGCTCGGCCCCGGCGCGCCGCTCGGCCCTCGCGCGGCGATAGGCATCGCCCAGCATCAGCGCCAGCCCCGCCAGCAGGATCAACCCCTGCGGCCAGCCGATGGGACCCAGCAGCGCAAGCCCCACGAACAGGGCCGTCGCCAGCATCATCACGATATAATCATGCGCCACCTCGCCGCGCGCCACCGGCACGGCGGCGATCAGCGCGGGCACCCCCAGCACCAGCAGCACGTTGGCGATGTTGGAGCCGACGACATTTCCCAGCGCCAGCGCGGGCACATCGGCCAGCACCGCCTGCACCGAGACCAGAAGCTCGGGCGCCGACGTGCCGAAGGCCACGATCGTCAGCCCGACGATCGCCGCCGGAACCCCCAGCCGCAGGCTCAGGTTCACCGCGCCCTTCACCAGCGCATCCCCGGCCAGCAGCAGAATCCCCAGACCCGCCGCCACGAACAGGATGTCCCACGCCATCGCCCGTCAGCCCCGCCCGCAGTCGCACCGATCGTCACCGATCAGGAAGCGCCCGCAGCGCGGGCACTTGTCCGGCTTGTTCAGCCTGGACTGGTCGCGCACGCGGGGCCCGCCCAGCCGCTTGCCCGAGGCCCGCTCCAGCCACCGGCGCAGCTTGCCAAAGCCGCCCAGCAGCAACATCACCAGCAGGAAAAGCGCGACCGCCTGCAACATCCCCTACAGCCCGTACCGCGCCCAGAGCGCGCGTTCGTCGGCCGATGCGATCGCCGCGCCCGCCATCTGCGCGCCCAGCCGCTGGAACAGCGGCCGGCGGATGCCCATGGGCACCAAGCGCACCTTGTCGCCGTAGACCTGCTTCATCTTGGGCACCAGATGGGCGATGCCATCGGCCAGCCCCAGCTCCACCGCCTGCCGTCCGGCCCAGAAGTCGCCGGTGAACAGGTCGCGCCCCTCCGGCAGCTTCGGGCCGCGCCGCGCGGTGATGTGGGACTTGAAGGCGGTGTGGATCTCCTCCAGCACCCGGCCCAGGCGCTCCACGTCCTCCGCGCGCTGCGGGCGGAACGGGTCGAGGAAGCTCTTGGACTCGCCGGCCGTGTGGACCCGACGCTCGATCCCGTAGCGCGCGATCAGCTCGTGAAAGCCGAAGCCCGCCGAGATCACGCCGATGGAGCCGACGATCGACGTCTCGTCCACCCAGATGTGATCGGCCGCCGCCGCCAGCCAATAGCCGCCCGACGCCGCCACATCCTCGACAAAGGCGTGGACGGGCAGGGATTTCTCATCCGCCAGGCGGCGGATGCGGGCGGCAATCAGGCTCGATTGCACCGGCGACCCGCCGGGCGAGTTGATCTGGAGCGCCACCGCCACGGGCTTGCCGCGCGTGAACGCACGCTCCAGCACCGAGGCCAGCGCCGCGTCGCTGAGCGTTCCGCCCACGCGCCCGCCCGCGGCAATCATGCCGTTGAGGCGAACGACGGGGACCACGGGGTCTTGCTTGAGGAAGGGCAAAAATCGTTTCATCTGCGTGCATCTAGGGACCTCGGGGCGGGCAAGCAAGCCGCCGCCGCGCGGTTTCGCACGCGGGCGGTGGACGCGGGCCGGAAGATGCCGGACACTGCCGGCATGGTCGATCGGCTGGAAATGTTCATCGCGCTGGCCAACGAGCGCCACTTCGGCCGCGCGGCCGAGGTCTGCGGCGTGACCCAGCCCACGCTGTCGTCGGCCATCCGCCAGCTGGAGGACCATCTGGGCGTGCAGCTGGTGTTGCGCGGCTCGCGGTTCCAGGGGCTGACGCCCGAGGGGCACCGCACGCTGGACTGGGCGCGGCGCATCGTGGCCGACAGCCGCGCCCTGCGCGACGAGATGCGCGCCGCCCGCCAGGGCCTGTCGGGACAGCTGCGGCTGGGGGTGATTCCAACCGCGCTGGCAATGGCCGCGCGCCTGACGGCGCCGTTTCTGGAGCGCCATCCGGGGGTGCGGCTGTCGATCCTGTCGCGCAGCTCGTCCGAGATCGTGACCCGGATCGAGGCGCTGGAGCTGGACGCCGGCCTGACCTATCTGGATGGTGAGCCGCTGGGCCGGCTGGAGGCGCTGCCGCTGTATCACGAGGGCTACGCCCTGCTGGTGGGCGCCGACAGCGCCATCGCCGGGCGCGGGACCCTCGACTGGGCCGACCTGGCGGGAGAGCCGTTGTGCCTGCTGACCTCCGACATGCAGAATCGCCGCATCGTGGACCGCCACCTGTCCGAGGCGTTCGCCGCCGCCGCCCACGAGGCGCCGCCGCCCCGGCTGGAGTCGAACTCCATCGTGGCGCTGGCGGCGCATGTCGCGGCGGGCGGCTGGTCCAGCGTGCTGCCCGCGCGGATGGCGGCGCTGTTCGCCCGCGATCCCCGGCTGGCGGCGGTGCCGATCGCGGGCGAACGCCACGCAGTCGGCCTTGTGGTGCCGCGCCGCGCCCCGCACACGCCGCTGATCGCGGCGCTGCTGGACACCGCGCGCCGGGTGACCGAGGCCTGAGGCCCCTCAGCCGATCACATCGTCGCCGAGACCGGCCTGCGTGCAGTAGTCGCGCGCCGGGGTGGCGTCGGCCGGGGTGACGCGCTTGAAGCTGCACCGCACCTCGCCCGCGACCCCGCCGTCGTCCGAGGCGACGATCAGCGCGTGGAACAGGTGCCGGCGCCCGTCATAGACATCGACCCGCCCGCGCAGGTCCGCGCCCGCCTCGGCCGGCAGGCTCAGTCCGCCATCCCACATCCGCAGCACCGGATGCACCGCCCGGCCGGTGCGCAGCGTCAGGCTCAGCCGTCGTGCCGGTGCGCCATCCGCGTGCGGGGGATGGGCCACGTCGATCATCCGCCGATCATCCTGCATTGTCCGTTCCCCCTTGCTCCATCCACCAGCATTGCACCGTCGCCTGCATCCGGCAAGCGCCTGTGCGCCCCCGCGCAGTGCATGCGCGCCCCGGCCGGTTGTGCGCCGTGCCGTCCCGCCTAGGTCCCACACAGCCACAACAGGAGCATGACATGGGCAAGTTGATCCACGGTGAATGGGACCCGAGCTGGTACGACACCGGCGAGAGCGGCGGCGCGTTCGTGCGCGACACCTCGCGGTTCCGCAACTGGGTGACGCCGGACGGCGCCCCCGGCCCCTCGGGCGAGGGCGGCTTCGCGGCCGAGAGCGGGCGCTACCACCTGTACGTCTCGCATGCCTGCCCATGGGCGCACCGGACGCTGATCTTCCGCGCGCTGAAGGGGTTGGCGCCGCACATCGGCGTGTCGGTGGTGCATCCCGACATGCTGGATGACGGCTGGACCTTCGCGCGCGACTTTCCCGGCGCGACCGGCGACCGGCTGCACGGGGCTGCGTTCCTGCGCGACGTCTACACCCGCGCCAACCCCGAGGTCTCGGGCCGCGTCACCGTGCCGGTGCTGTGGGACACCGTGCGCGACACCATCGTCTCGAACGAGAGCGCCGAGATCATCCGCATGTTCAACTCGGCCTTCGACGCCATCACCGGCAACACCGACGACTTCTCGCCCGAGGCGCTGCACGAGGCGATCGCGCCGGTGAACGCGCGGATCTACGACGGCCTCAACAACGGGGTGTACCGGGCGGGCTTCGCCACCAGCCAGGAGGCCTACGACACCGCCGTGGCCGAGGTGTTCGAGACCCTCGACTGGCTGGAGGATCGGCTGGCGGTGAACCGGTATCTGATGGGCGCGCGCGTGACCGAGGCCGACTGGCGGCTGCTCACGACGCTGATGCGCTTCGACACGGTCTATCACGGCCACTTCAAGTGCAACCGGCGCCGTCTGGTCGATTACCCCGCGTTGTGGGCCTATACCCGCGAGCTTGCGCAATGGCCCGGCGTGGCCGGGACGCTGCGCCTCGATCATGTCGCGCGGCATTATCACTACAGCCACGAGACGATCAATCCGCACCGCATCGTGCCCACCGGCCCGGAGCTGGACTTCGACGCCCCCCACGGCCGCGACGCCCTGCGCGCGGCCTGAGGGGGGCGCGCGTCCGGGGCAGGGGGCGCTTTACCTGCCTGCGCAATGCAGCTTATCCTCGGGCCGAGGACAGGGAGGAAGGCCATGGAACTGATCGGCAGCCGCACCATCGCGGCCGACCGCATGACGGTGTGGGAGCACCTCAACGATGCCGACACGCTGCGCGAATCCATCCCGGGCTGCGAGGAGCTGAGCGGCTCGGCCGAGGAGGGGTTCTCGGCCACCGTCAAGCAGAAGATCGGCCCGGTAAAGGCCACCTTCAAGGGCACCGTGACCCTGTCGGATGTGGTGGTGGGCGAAAGCTATCGCATCGCGGGCGAGGGGTCCGGCGGGGTCGCGGGGTTCGCCAGGGGCGCCGCCCGCGTCCGCCTGGAGGAGGTCGCGGACGGCACCGAGCTGACCTATGAGGTCGAGGCCCATGTCGGCGGCAAGATCGCCCAGCTTGGCGCGCGCCTGATCCACGGGGTCGCGCGCAAGATGGCCGACCAGTTCTTCGACAACTTCCAGACCCATGTCGAAAAGCCCGAGGACGCCGCCTGAGCGGCGACCCTCAGCCCTCGGGCAGCTCGCGCGGGACCACGAAGGCTTCGGCCACGCCGCTGGCCGGGGCCACATCGGCCCAGCGGTCGGCGGGAAACCGCGCCACAAGCGTGGCCCCGGTGGGATAGTCGCCAAACCGCCCGTGCGTCGGCGCCGCCGACAGCATCCAGTGCGCAAAGGCCGCGATGCCCGGATTGTGGCCCAGCAGCACCACCACCGGCGCCCGTGCGCCCTGCAGGACCCGCAGCATCACGTCCGGCCCGGCATGGTAGAGCGCGTCGATCACCCGCGCCTCGGGCGCGTCCGGCAGATGCGGTGCCATCCGCGCCCAGGTCTCGCGGGTGCGCACGGCCGAGGAGACCAGCGCCTCGTGCGGCGCCCGCCCGGTGGCCGCCAGCCACCGGCCCACGCGGCCCGCCGCATCGCGGCCGCGCGCGTTCAGCGGGCGCGCGTGATCCTCGAGGTCGCCATCGCCCCAGTCGGATTTCGCATGCCGCACAAGGATCAGCCGCACCGCCATCATGGTCCCCCGTCGTGGATCTGTCGCATGTGATACGCCGATTGCGCCGGATCGCGTCCGTGCGCGGCCGACACCGGACAGGCCCGGCGCACCGCGCACCCCCCCTCCAGACAGTCGGCACCGGCGGCGGCCGACAGGTGGGTCCGGCACGTCGGCACATCGAACCCGGCCGCCCCCAGCGCCCCCACCGGACAGGCCGTCAGGCACGGGCGCGCGGCACAGTCCTCGCATGGGCTGCGCGCATGGCTCGGTGGCAGCGTCAGGCGATCGCGCAGCGCGATCGCCCCGCGAAACGACACCCACAACCCGGCGGTCTCGTGCACCAGAAGGCCCACGGGCGATGGCCACGCCCGCCCGCCGCGCACCGCCCATCGGTGGAACGGCGCCCAGGGCGGCCCCCCGAAGGGATAGCGCGCCACCCCGCCCAGCCGCGCGGCCATCCGCCCGATCACCCGGCGCGACCAGCGGTCCAGCGGATCGGGCCGGGCATCGGCGAATTCCGGCGCGGCGGTCACATGGTCCCAGAACCCTGGCCCGTCGGGACCCAGCAGGATCAGCGTGCCGGTGCCGGGGGCGGCGCCATCGTCCGGCCCCGGATGAAACGCGCCCATGACCGCCAGCCGCTCCGTGGCCGCCATGTCGGCGGCGCGCGCCAGTCCGGAGGGCTGCGCGCTCACGCGGCGGTGCCGGGGGTCTCGGCGGCGCGGATCAGGCTGCCGGCGCCATGCTCGGTGAACAGCTCCAGCAGGCAGGCGTTGGGCAGCCGCCCGTCCAGGATCACCACGGCGCGCACGCCTCCGGCGATGGCCGACAGCGCGGTCTCGGTCTTGGGAATCATGCCGCCTGCGATCACGCCCGCGTCGGTCAGCGCGCGCACCCGCTCGGGGTCGAGCTGGGTGATGACGTCGCCCGCGTCGTCCTTCACCCCCGCCACATCGGTCATCAGCAGCAGCCGGTCGGCCCTGAGGGCGGCGGCCAGCGCCCCGGCCGCGGTGTCGCCGTTGACATTGAAGGTGCCGCCGTCCAGCCCGCCGCCGATCGGCGCCACGACGGGGATCATCCCCCCCTCGAACAGCCGATGCAGCACGGCCGGGTCGATCCGTGCGGGGCGGCCGACAAAGCCGAGTTCGGCGTCGTCGGGGTCGCACAGCATCAGCCGGCCGTCCTTGCCCGACAGGCCCACCGCGCGCCCGCCCTGATTGTTGATCGCCTGCACGATGCGCTTGCCGACATGGCCGAGAACCATCTCCACCACCTCCATGGTGGGGGCGTCGGTGACCCGCTTGCCGCGCACGAAGCGGGAGGTCACGCCCAGCCGCGACAGCATCGTGTTGATCTGTGGCCCGCCGCCATGCACGATCACCGGGTTCACGCCGACCTGCCGCATCAGCACCACGTCGCGGGCGAAACTGTCCATCGCGGCGTCGTCGCCCATGGCATGGCCGCCCAGCTTGATGACCACCACGGCCCCGGTATAGCGCTGCAGATAGGGCAGCGCCTCGGACAGGGTGCGGGCGGTGGCGATCCAGTCTCGGGTCATGGCGGTCCGTATCTTCATGGTGCGATCCGGGGGCAGCGGCGGTCGCGCCTTGTTAGCGGTTGCGCCCGGGTGCCTCAAGCCCGGCCCGCCCGGGCCCCGGCCGCACCGGTCCGCGCTGGCGCGTAGTGTATCCGCAGCGCATCCATTGTGTCCGGGCGCAAAAGCGATAGTGTGCGCGCCCACAACCACGGGGATCCGCATGGCGCACCAAGACCGACCCAGGACGCTTCTGCTCACCGGCGCCAGCCGCGGGATCGGCCACGCCACGGTCAAGCGGTTCTCGGCCGAAGGATGGCGGGTGCTGACCTGCTCGCGCCAGCCGTTCGACAGCCGGTGCCCCTGGCCTGGCGGCGAGGAGAATCACATCGAACTCGATCTGGCCAATCCCGAGATGACCATCGCGGCCATCGAGACGGTGAAGGCCAAGCTGACCGACGGCAAGCTCGACGCGCTGGTCAACAATGCGGGCATCTCGCCCAAGGCCGAGGGGGGCGGGCGGCTCAATACCCTCAACACCGACCTGCGGACCTGGGGGCAGGTGTTCCACGTCAACTTCTTTGCGCCGATGGTGCTCGCGCGCGGGCTGAAGGATGAACTGGCGCGTGCGAAGGGATCGGTGGTCAACGTGACCTCCATCGCGGGGGTGCGGGTGCACCCGTTTGCGGGGGCGGCGTATTCGACCTCCAAGGCGGCGCTGGCGGCGCTGACGCGCGAGATGGCGCATGACTTCGGCCCGCTGGGCGTGCGCGTGAACGCCATCGCCCCGGGCGAGGTGGAGACCGCCATCCTGTCGCCCGGCACCGACAAGATCGTGGAGAAACTGCCCCTCCAGCGACTTGGACAGCCGTCCGAGGTCGCGGCGGCGATCTATTTCCTGTGCTCGCAGGATTCCAGCTACATCTCGGGGGCGGAGATCGAGGTCAACGGCGCGCAGCACGTCTGACGCGCGCCACGGGTGGTTGGCGGACGTCCGGCCCCCACCCGCGTGCCCCGCGCGCACGGGGCCGCCAGCGGGGGCGGGCCAGCGGTCCCGCGGGCGGGCCACGGGGGCCGCGACCTCCGGGCGGCAAGGCTGCCGAGCGTGGCTGTGCGGGCCCGGCTGGCGGGTCGGCACGATACCCGCGTGCGGCCGGTGATCTTGTCCGGGCAACGCCCGCCAACAGTCCTGCCGGATACCGCGCATCCGCGCCGCCCGGAGCAGGCCGCGGGCGCCCGTCGGGCCGGATGGCGCGGCGCGGACCACCGCGCCCGTACGGCGGCACTGCGGGTTTGCCATCGATGCCGTCCACGGCTAAGGGCAGCCCATGGAATATGCCCCCCCCGAGACGGCCCCGGAGGTTCTGCACGTCGACGCGCATCTGCTTGTGGTCGGCAAGCCTGCCGGGCTTCTGAGCGTGCCGGGCAAGGGTCCGGCGCTGCGCGACTGTGTGATCGAGCGGTTGCGGCAGAGCTATCCCGAGGTTCTGCTGGTGCATCGGCTGGACCGCGACACCTCCGGGGTGATGGTGTTTGCGCTCACACCCCACGCCCAGCGGCACCTGGGCCTTCAGTTCGAGCATCGCCAGGTGGAGAAAGGCTACGTCGCGCTGGTCTCGGGACGCCCGACGCAGGGGGAGGGGCGTGTCGATCTGCCGCTGATCGTCGACTGGCCCAACCGGCCGAGGCAGAAGATCTGCCACGAGACGGGCCGTGCCGCCGTGACCGACTGGCGGATGATCGGCCCCGCCGGGCCGGATGCGAGCCGCATCGCCCTGACGCCGAGGACCGGGCGCAGCCATCAGCTGCGGGTGCACATGCTGGCGCTGGGCCACCCGATCCTGGGCGATTCGCTCTATGCCGAAGGGGTCGCGCGCGACCATCCCCGCCTGATGCTGCACGCCGAACGGCTGGAGTTGCGGCACCCGGACGGGGGCCGTGTGATGCGCTTCGACCTGGCGTGCCCGTTCTAGCGCCCCGATCCCCCGCACCGCCGTCGGCATGGCCCTTGCCGCCGGTGACCGGGGCCGGTTCAGCTGGTGGGGTCGGCGCTGAGGAGGTTCAGACCTTCTTCGGCCTCCATGCGGCGGATGGTGTTGATGACGTCGTTCATGGCGTCCTCGCCCTGGCGGTCGGTGACGGGGGCATGGTCGGCGATGTCGGCGCGCAGCCCCTCGGACATGCGCTGGGTGACGCTGGTCAGCAGGAACTCCACCGCGGCGCCTTCTTCGGGACCGGCGGCGGGGGCCGCCACGAGCGCGCGCAGCAGCACCTCGGGCGGGACGGCGCGCAGCACCCGCGGCACGTCGCGCGGCGCCAGCCGCTGCGGGATGTTGGCAAAGGTAAAGATCGCCCGGCGCACCTGTTCCGCGAAATCGGGATCGCTTTCGTCCAGACCGGTCAGCACGCTTTCGCGGGTGGCGGCGGGCGATGAGTTGAGGATCGCGCCCACGCGCTGCACCGCGCCGGTCTCGAACGCGGGGGGGGCAAGGGCTTCGAACTGCTGGGCGAGGGCCACGCCGATGCGGCGGACGGTCTCGGGCTCCACCGCGCCGGTGCGCGACATGGCATGCGTCAGGCGGCGCGCGCGGTCGCCCGGCAGGCGTTGCAGCAGCGCCGCGGCCCGTCCGACATCGAGCTTGGACAGGATCACCGCGCCCACCTCCAGGCTTTCCTGCTCCAGCACGGGCAGCAGCTGATCGGCCGCGACCCCCGACAGCCGGTCCCAGGGATCGGCCCGCCCGCCCGCGCTGGCCAGCCGCCGCAGCCGGCTGGCGGCCGAGGGGCTGAGCTGGCCGTCGAGCATGTTCAGCGCGCCTTCGATC
>NZ_NHSD01000295.1 GCF_016653255.1 Rhodobaculum claviforme | reverse complement strand
CACCGCAGGCCCATGCCAGCCCGCCCCCGAGCGTTTCCACCACAGGCCCGTCGCACTCTTCGGGACCGGCCCGCGGCGACCCGGTGGGGCGCGCCGAGCATGGCTGCCGCCGCAGGTGGCTGTGCCATCGTCGCCACGCCCGCGGCGCGCTCGGCTCCTGCGCCAAGGGAATCCGGGCGGTCGATCCGGGGGCCCTGGATGCCGGCCAATCACGCCCTTCGGGAAAATCATTCATTCTTGATCTGTCGCAAGGCACCGCCCGGCCGTGCACGGTTGGATACAGGCACCGAGCGCGGCTCTCCATCCCCTGTCTCCGAGGTGGCAGGCCTCACCCTCAAGGACCCCCCATGACCCCGACACGGCGACTTTTTCTCGAACAGATGGCGCGGGTGACCGCGGGCGCGGCGGTGGTGCCGCTGACGGCCCTCGGTGGAGCGGAGGCTGCGATCAACCGCCAGCCGCCCCGGCGTGGCGGCGATCCGGCGCGCCATTACGCGATGCTGATCGACCTGCGCCGCTGCATCGGCTGTCAGGCCTGCACCGTGTCGTGCCACATCGAGAACGCCGCCCCCATGGGCAACTTCCGCACCTTCGTCTCGCAGACCCAGGTCGAGGACGCCGAGACCGGGGCGCTGGCGCAGCTGATGCTGCCGCGGCTGTGCAACCACTGCGAGGAGCCGCCCTGCATCCCCGTCTGCCCCGTCCAGGCCACATGGAAGCGCGAGGACGGCATCGTGGTCGTCGACAGCGACCGCTGCGTGGGCTGTGCGTATTGCGTGCAGGCCTGCCCCTATGATGCGCGCTTCATCAACGAACGCACGCAGACGGCGGACAAATGCACCTTCTGCGCCCATCGGCTGGAGGCGGGCCTGCTGCCGGCCTGCGTCGAGAGCTGCGTGGGCGGGGCGCGCATCATCGGCGATCTGGCCGATCCCGAAAGCCTGATCGCGCGCATGATCGAGGAACACGGCGACGCGCTGATGGTCCTCCAGCCGGAGATGAACACCCGGCCCAACGTCTTTTACCTCGGCCTCGATGCGCGCTTCGATGCGCGCCCGGCCACCACGCCCGCCCTGCGCCAGGTGCGCGACCGCACGGGCCAGGAGATGGGAGTGGAACATGCACGGCATTGAGCTTCTGGCCCCGCAGTACGCGGTGGCCTGGTACCCGTGGGCGGTGCAGTATTTCTTTCTGATCGCGCTGTCGTATGGCGCGCTGTGGCTGGCGCTGCCGGGGGTGGTGCTGGGGCGCGCGCGCTGGATGCCGACGGCGCGGCTGGCGCTGCTGGCCGCCGCCAGCACGGCGCTGGTGGCGCCCGTGACGCTGCTGGCGGATCTGCACCAGCCGCTGCGGGCGTGGCATTTCTATGCCCATCCGACACCAAGTTCCTGGATGTCGATCGGCAGCATCGTGCTGCCGTTGCATGTGGCGGCGGTGCTGGCGCTGGCTTGGCTGGTGTGGCGCGCGCCGTTGGCGGGCGCGGCGCGGCGCGCGGGGGTCGCGGGGCGTCTGGCGCGGCTGGTGCGCGCGGGTGACTGGGACGGGCCGCGCTGGCTGGTGCCGGTGGTCGGGGGGCTGGCGGTGGCGGTGTCGCTGCCGGTCGCGCTCTATACCGGGGCCGAGGTCGCGGTCATCCGCGCCCGCCCGCTGTGGCACACCGAATATCTGCCGGTGATGCTGGTGGCGACGGGGATCGTGGGGGCTGCGGGGCTGGTGGTGGTGCTCAACCGCGCCACGGGCCTGCGCGACCGGATCACGGATGCGCAGATGCTGGCGGTGATCGCGGGCGCGCTGGTGCTGGCGGGTCTGGTGGCGGTGGGCTGGCTGGCGCAGGGGCTGGCGATGTCGCGGGGCGGTTCGGTTGCGACCGCGCTGGAGGCGGTGCGCGCCGATCCGCACTGGCGCGCGCTGGCGCTGTGGGGGCTGGCGGCAGGGGCGGGGCTGTTTGCCGCCGCCGCGGGCCTGCGGGTGGCGGGCCGGGACATGGGCTGGCTGTCCGGGCTGATCCTGGGGCTGGTGGCGCTGCATGTGGCGTGGATGTTCCGCTGGACCGTCCTGATGGAGGTGCAGACCGTCGCGCGCAACAGCGCCGGTGCCCAGGACTATGTGCTCGCGCTCGGCTCTCAGGGGCTGTTGGGGATCATCGGCAGCTTCGGGCTGTGGCTGGCGGTGGTGCTGATCGTGAACCTTTTCATTCCGTGGCGCGCGGCCCTGCCGGTGCCACATCCGACCGGAGACACCCGCCATGGATGACCGCCGCCGCAAGTTCCTGCAAGGCGCCGCCGCCGCCGGCGGGGCCGCCACCTTTGCCGCCGGATATGCCGCCCCGCTGGAGAAGCTGGGCCGCGGGCTGTCGGGCAGCGCGGGCGAAAGACCCGCCCACGCCATCTATGGCGACGCGCCCGCCCCGGAGTACCGGGTGGACCTGTCCACCGGCGCGCTGACCTCGAACCCCGATCAGCGCATGGCCTTTACGGTGTGCTATGGCTGCACCTCCAGCTGCGGTGTGCGGGTGCGGATCGACGCGGCCACCGACCGGGTGATCCGGGTGGCGGGCAACCCCTACAACCCGCTGTCGGCCGACCGGCATCTGGCGCAGGACGCGCCGGTGGCCGATGCCATGCGCGAACTCAGCGCGCTGGGATCGCACGAAAGCCGCGCCACCGCCTGTGCGCGCGGGGCCGCGATGATCGAGCAGATCGAAAGCCCCCACCGGGTGCTGAGCGTCCTGAAGCGCCGCGGGCCGCGCGGGGGCGACGACTGGGAGACCGTCCCCTTCGAGCAGGCCATCGAGGAGATCTGCGCCGGTGGTGATCTGTTCGGCGAGGGGCATGTCGACGGCCTGGCGGCCATCGCCGACCCCGACACGCCCATCGACCCCGACAACCCGGAATACGGGCCCCGCGCCAACCAGCTGATGGTGATGGAGGCGACCGATTACGGCCGCTCGGCCATCCTGCGGCGGTTCGCCTTCAACGCCTTCGGCACGCGCAACTATGGCCACCACGGCTCGTACTGCGGGCTGGCGTTCCGGATGGGCTCGGGCGCGATGATGGGCGACATGGCGAACTATGAACACGTCAAGCCGGACCTGGCGCGGGCGGAATTCGCGCTGTTCGTGGGCACCGCGCCCAGCCAGGCGGGCAACCCGTTCAAACGCTCCGGCCGCCTGCTGGCCGAGGCGCGCGCCCGCGGCACGCTGGATTACGCCGTTGTGGACCCCGCGCTGAACGCCGCCGTCACGGATGCCGGGCGCGACCGGGGACAGTGGGTGCCGATCCGGCCGGGTTCCGACAGCGCGCTGGCGATGGCGCTGATCGGCTGGCTGCTGGACAACGACGGCTATGCCGCGGACTACCTCGCGCGCCCCACCGCCGCCGCGGCCGAGGATGCGGGCGACGTGGGCCACACCAACGCCACCCATCTGGTGATCACCGGCGACGACCCGCGCGCCGGGCGCGGGCTGCGGGCCTCCGACCTCGGGCTGGCCGAGGCGGGCGCCGAGGACGACACGGCGATGGTGCGCGCCCAGGGCCGGATCGTCCCCGCCCCGCAGGCGGCCACCGCCGATCTGTGGGTCGATGCCCCCGTGGCGCTGGCCGACGGCACCACGGTCAAGGTGCAAAGCGGGCTGTGGCTGCTGCGGCAGGCCGCGCGGGCACACACCCTGGCCGAGTATTCCGCCGCCTGCGGCATCCCCGAGGATCGCATCGTCGACCTTGGCACCCGCTTCAAGGCAGCCGGACGGCGCGCCGTCGTCGATTGCCACGGCGGCATGATGTCGGGCGCGGGGTTCCATGCCGCCTTCGGGCTGATGGTGCTCAATGTGCTGGCCGGGTCGCTGAACCATGCGGGCGGAACGGCCCACGGCGGCGGGGCGTTCAACGGCGTGGGGCGCGGTCCGCTCTATGATCTCGCGACGTTTCCGGGGATGCGGCGGCCGCAGGGGATCTTCCTGTCGCGCTCGCGCATGCCATACGAGCGGTCGTCCGAGTTCGCGCGCAAGCAGGCCGCCGGCGAGAGCCCCTACCCCGCCCGTGCACCCTGGCGGTCGCTGGCCCCGCCGATCCTGACCGAGCATCTGGCCTCGGCGCTCGATGGCTATCCCTATCCGCTCAAGGCGGTGATCAGCTGCATGAACAACGCCCTCTATGCCCAGCCGGGTCTGGCGGGGCTGGTGACGGACCGGCTGCGCGATCCGCGCCGGCTGGGGCTGTTCGTGGCCATCGACGGCTTCATCAACGAAACCAATCGCTACGCCGACTACATCTTTCCCGACTCGGTGATGTACGAGGTGTGGGGCTTCACCGGCGCCTGGCGCGGCAACCTGACGAAGATGACCACGGCCTGCTGGCCCGTGGTCGCCCCGCGCCAGGACCGCACCGCCGATGGCCAGCCCATCAGCATGGAATCGGTGTTCATCGCGCTGGCCAGGCGCCTGGGCCTGCCAGGCTTTGGCGAGGCCGCGATCCCCGCGGCCGACGGGCGGATGCTGCCGCTGGAGCGGGCCGAGGATTTCTTCCTGCGCGCGGCGGCCAACATCGCCCACCAGGACACCCCCTTGCCCGATGCGACCGCCGAGGACATCGCGCTGGCGGGCCTTGACCCCCTCATGCCGATGATCGAGGCGGTCCTGCCCGAGGCCGAGCGCGGGCCGGTGGCGCAGCTCTATTCCCGGGGCGGGCGCCATCAACCCTACGCCGCGGCGGTATCGGGCGACCGGCTGGGCAATCGCTGGACGACCGCGCTGTGCGTGCACAACGAAACCGTCGCCACCGCCACCGACAGCCAGACCGGACGGCGCCACCCCGGCACGCCGATCTGGCAGGTGCCGCGGCTGTCGGACGGCACGCCCATGCGCGACGCCTTCCCCGAGGCGGAGTGGCCGATGCTGGCGTTCAGCTTCAAGTCGCAGCTGATGGGCGGCTATTCCGCCGGGCTGGACCGGCTGCGGATGATCCGCCCCAACAACCCGGTTCTGGTCAACGACGCCGACGCCGAGGCGCTGGGCATCGCGCATGGCGACGTGATCGAGGTCGAAAGCCCCGGCGGGCGCATCACCGGCGTGGCGCTGGTCAGCCCCGGCGTGATGCGCGGCGCGCTGGGGATCGAGCACGGCTTCGGCCACCGCGACCTTGGCGCGCGGGTCCATCGCATCGACGGGGTCGAACGGCCGGGCAACCCGTGGATCGGCGCGGGCGTGACGCTCAACGATCTCGGTTTTGCCGATCCCACGCGGGGCGTGCTGGGCACCTGGCTGGAGCCGGTGACCGGGGCTGCGGTGCGCCAGGGCCTGCCGGTGCGTCTGCGCCGTGCGGCCTGAAGGGGCGGGCGGCGACCGGCCACGGATCGCGTGGCCGGCCGTGGCGATGTCCTGCGCGCCGCCCGCCCGCACTTGACCGCGCCGCGTGGGGCGTCATGTCTGCGGGACCGCTGACCCGGAGGTCCACCGCATGTCCCTGACCCGCCGTTCCCTCGTTCTGGGCGCTGCCGCGCTGGCGGGCTGTGCGCGCATCCCCGCCAGCCCGTCCGGCCCGCTGGCGCCCATCACCCTCGACAGTGCCTTTGTCGGCCGGTCGGTGGGGGCGGGCGTGTTTCGCGTCTCCTTGACCGGCACCGAGCGTCGCTTCACTGCGCGTCTCGACGGGCGGATGCGCGGCGACCGGCTGACCGTGGTGGAGGATTTCCTTTATGACGACGGCGAGGAAAACCGGCTCACATGGGTCTTTGATCGCACCGGGCCGGGCCGCTGGACCGGCCGGCGCGAGGATACGGTCGGCGAGGCCGAGGTCATCGAGACCGGGACCGAGGTGCGCCTGTCCTACCTCGCCGACTTCCGCTCGGGGGCGGATGTCACACGGCTGGGGTTCGAGGATGTGATCTACTTCGGCCCCGACGGACGGGTCATCAACGAGGCGATCGTGACCCGATGGGGCCTGCCGGTGGGCCGCGTCCGCTTCGAGATGCTGCGGGTCTGATCCGCGATCCCGCGGGCCGGACGCGGTCGATGCCCCCCCTGGTCATCCCGGTTGCCGGAACGGCTGCCACGGGGGCCGGACGAACGGCACACAAGCGGGAAAACGCTCCATGGGGTCGATTTCCACGCAACGGGGCCACGGCCATCGGCGGGATGGCGACCGGCCGTGCGCGCACCCGGGGGATGACCGGCGCGGCGTCCGCGGGGACATGGTCGCGTAGGTGCCGTGCGGCTCTCGACGCTGCAGCGCAGGCCCCTGCGGAGGCTGTCCGGCACTGGCGCTGTGCCCGACGAGGCCCCGGCGCCAGAACACAGGCCCCTCCGGGGGTCCGGTCGCCCGGCAGCGAGACGTATCGGGTCAAGAACAGATAAGCCTGGTGGGCGACCCTGGAATCGAACCAGGCGTGGGTCTCCCCGGCGGATTTACAGTCCGCTGCCGCACCTTGCAGCGCGTCGCCCTCCAGCCGGGGTCGGGTATCCCAGCGGCGGGATGGCGTCAACAGGAATTGCGCGGCGCCACCCGGCGCGCGGGCGGGCGGACTTGCACGGAGGCCGGGTTTGGTGTTTGCCGGAGGCCCGCTTCGCCCCCCCTCCTCACCC
>NZ_NHSD01000294.1 GCF_016653255.1 Rhodobaculum claviforme | reverse complement strand
CGCTGTGCGCCCGCCTGGCCCCCACCCCCGCCGCCGCCCGTGACTGGGCCGAGGCGCAGGCCCGGCTGGGCGCGCGGGTGCGCGCGGGGCTGGCGGTCAACCTTGACCCCGCCGGACTGCTGCTCGATATGGTGCGGGAGATCGAAATCGTCGCCGCACGCCACGCCTGAGGCGCCCGACACCTCCGACCCCGAAAGGACGCCATGAGCGCCCCGCCCGAGATCGTCGACAGCCACTGCCACCTCGACTTCCCCGACTTCGGCGGGGAGCTGGACGCGGTGATCGCACGCGCCCACGCCGCCGGTGTCACGCGCATGCTGACCATCGCGACCCGGCTGCGCACCGAACCCGCCGTGCGCGCCATCGCCGAGGCGCACCCGTCGGTGTTCTATGCCGCCGGCACCCACCCCATGAGTGTCGCGGACGAGCCGATGGCCACCGTCGACGATCTGGTCGCCCTGGCGCGTCATCCCAAGATGGTGGGGATCGGCGAGACCGGCCTCGACTACCACTACACCTCTGACAGCGCCGAGGTGCAGCGCCAGAGCCTGCGTGTCCACATCGCCGCCGCGCGCGAAACGGGTCTTCCGCTGATCATTCACGCCCGCGACGCCGATGCCGACATGGCCCGCATCCTGACGGACGAACACCGCGCGGGGGCGTTCGGCTGTGTGATGCACTGCTTCTCCTCGGGGCCGGAGCTTGCGCGGGCGGCGCTCGATCTGGGGTTCTACCTGTCGATGTCGGGGATCGCCGCGTTCCCCAAGAGCACCAGCCTGCGGGAGATCTTTGCCGCCGCGCCGCTGGAGCGCATCCTGCTGGAGACCGACGCGCCCTACCTCGCGCCGCCCCCCCATCGCGGGCGGCGCAACGAGCCCGCCTACACCGCCCACACCGCCCGCGTGGGGGCCGAGGTGTTCGGCCTCGACCTTGAATCCTTTGCCCGCGCCACCAGCGCGAACTTCGACCGGCTGTTCGCCAAGGCCGCCCGCTGGCGGCAGGCCGCCTGATGGCGCAGCTGCACTTTACCATTCTGGGCTGCGGGTCGTCCGGGGGCGTACCCCGGCTGGGCGACAACTGGGGCGAATGCGACCCCGCCGACCCGCGCAACCGTCGGCGCCGCTGTTCGCTGCTGGTGGAGCGGATCGGGGACGCGGGCCGCACGCAGGTGCTGATCGACACCGCGCCGGACATGCGCGACCAGCTGCTGGAGGCGGGCGTGGGCCGGCTGGATGCGGTGGTGTGGACCCATGCGCACGCCGACCACACCAACGGCATCGACGACCTGCGCCAGATCGTCTTCAACACCCGCAAGCGGCTGGCGGTCTGGGCCGATCCCGAGACGCAGGCCGCGCTGCTGGAGCGCTTCGGGTATGTGTTCCACCAGCCCGAGGGCTCGCCCTATCCGCCGATCCTGGACATGCACACCATCGCGGGGGACATCACGATCACCGGCGAGGGCGGCCCGATCACCCTGCGCCCGCTGCGCGCGCGCCACGGCCACATCGACGCGCTGGGCTTTCGCATCGGGCCGCTGGCGTATCTTCCGGACGCGGTGGAGATCCCCGAGGACAGCTGGCCGCTGCTGGAGGGCCTCGACACCTGGGTGGTGGACGCGCTGCGCCGCAAGCCCCATCCCACCCACGCGCATCTGGCGCTGACGCTGCAGTGGATCGACCGCGCCCGCCCGCGCCGCGCGGTGCTGACGAACATGCACAACGACCTCGACTATGCCATGCTGGCGGCCGAAACCCCGGCGCATGTCACCCCCGCCCATGACGGGATGACCCTGACCTTCGAGGACTAGACCCCGTGCAGGCGCTGCTGGAGGTGATCCTGCCGGTGTTTCTGGTCATCGGCTTCGGCTACGGCGCGGTGCGGCTGGGGCTGTTTTCCGACAGCGGCGTGGACGGGCTGGTGCAGTTCACGCAGAACTTCGCGATCCCGTGCCTGCTGTTCTCGGCCATTGCGACGCTGGACCTGGGCGCGGTGTTCCGGCTGGAGTTGCTGGCGGCGTTCTATGCCGGCGCGGTGACGGGGTTCCTGGCGGGGCTTCTGGGGGCGCGCTGGCTGTTCGGCCGGTCGTGGGAGGACGCGGTGGTGGTGGGGTTCTGCTGCCTGTTCTCCAACTCGGTGCTGCTGGGCCTGCCGATCACCGAGCGGGCCTATGGCGCGGGCGCGCTGGCGCCGAACTTTGCCATCATCGCGCTGCATGCGCCGTTCTGCTATCTGGTGGGCATCACCGTGATGGAGGGGGTGCGCAACCGCGGCCGGGGCGTGGTGTCGACCGTGGGGCGGGTCGTGGGGTCGATGGCGCGCAACGGGCTGATGATCGGCATCGCGCTGGGCTTCGTCGTCAACCTGGGCCGCGTGCCGATCCCCGGGGTGGTGGACCAGGCGCTGGCGTTCATGGTGGCCGCGGCGCTGCCGGCGGCGCTGTTCGGGCTGGGGGGGGTGCTGCACCGCTACCGGCCCGACGGGGACCTGCGGCTGGTGGGGATGATCTGTGTGGTCTCGCTGGGACTGCATCCGGCGGTGACGTGGACGCTGGCCACGGCGCTGGCGCTGGACGAGGGGCAGCTGCGCTCGGCGGTGCTGACGGCGGCGATGGCGCCGGGGGTGAACGTCTATATCTTTTCCAGCATGTACGGGCGCGCGATGCGGGTCGCGGCCTCGGCGGTGCTGCTGGCGACGGCGGCGTCGCTGCTGACGGCGTGGGTGTGGTTGCAGGTGCTGCCCTGACCATCGCCGCCGGGCGGCTTTCGGCTATTGATACGCAACGGCTTTCCTGATTGGCTCGGGTCAGTCGCGAAAGACCCCGAGATGCCCGCCCAGACCGTTCCGGCCCTGCCCCACCGCCCCGCGGCGCGCGCCACCCCCGCGCCGCGCCGCCGCTTCGTGCTGCTGCTGCTCGACCGCTTCTCGATGCTGGCGCTGGCGGCCGCGATGGAGGCGCTGCGCATCGCCAACCGGATGCTGGGCCAGCCCGCCTATGCCTGGGTGCTGGTGGGCGAAGGCGGCACGGTCGCGCGCGCCTCCACCGGGACGGAGTTCCGCCTCGACCACGGGCTGGAGGCGGGCGAGCTGGAGGTGGACCGCGACGACGTGGTGCTGGCGATCGGCGGGCTGGATGTGCAGGCGGCGACGACGCGGGCGGTGGTGAACTGGCTGCGGCGGGTGGCGCGCCATGGCCCCACCCTGGGGGGCATGTGCACCGGCAGCCATGCGCTGGCGCGCGCGGGCCTGCTGGAGGGGCGCCGCGCCACCATCCACTGGGAAAACCACGACAGCTTCGCCGAGGAGTTCGAGGACGTCACGCTGACGAAGTCCGTGTTCGTGGTGGATGGCAACCGGCTGTCGGCGGCGGGGGGGACGTCGGCCATCGACCTGATGCTGGCGCTGATCGCGCGCGACCATGGCGAGGGCACGGCCTCGGCCGTCGCCGACCAGCTGATCTATGCCGCCATCCGCACCGACCAGGACACCCAGCGGCTGTCGATCCCCACCCGCATCGGCGTGCGCCATCCCAAGCTTGCGCAGGTGGTGCGCATCATGGAGGCCAACATCGAGGAGCCGATCAGCCCCGCCGACCTGGCCGCCACCGTCGGCCTGTCGACCCGGCAGCTGGAGCGCCTCGCACGGCGGTATCTGGGCCGCAGCCCCAAGCGGTACTACATGGAGATGCGCCTGCAACGCGCGCGCAACCTGCTGATGCAGACCGACATGAGCGTCATCAACGTGGCCATCGCCTGCGGCTTCACCAGCCCGTCGCATTTCTCCAAATGCTACCGGGCGCATTACGGCATCACCCCCTACCGCGAGCGTGGCGCCCACGGCGCCCGGGCCGATGTCGCCGCCCTGCCCGCCGACCACGACGGCTGAGGCGATGGCCCACCCCGTCCCGGATTTCACCCGCGAAACCGCCGCGATGGCCCAGGGCCTCGGCCGCATCGCCGGCGTGGACGAGGTCGGGCGCGGCCCGCTGGCCGGGCCCGTGGTGGCCGCGGCGGTGATCCTCGACCCGCGCGACATCCCCGAGGGGCTGCGGGATTCCAAGACGCTCGGGCGGGGTGCGCGCGAACGGCTCGCCGCCGCGCTGGAGGATCGCGCCGAGGTGGCGTGGGCGCTGGCGACCGTGGCCGAAATCGAGGCGTTCAACATCCTCCAGGCCGGGTTCCTGGCGATGCGCCGCGCGCTGGAGGCCCTGCGACCGGACCTTGCGCTGGTCGACGGCAACCGGCTGCCGGCCGCCCTGCCCTGCCCCGCGCTGGCCGTGGTCAAGGGCGACGCGCGGTCCTTGTCGATCGCGGCGGCCTCCATCGTGGCCAAGGTACGGCGCGACGCGATCATGGCCGATCTTGCCGCCGCGCATCCGGGCTACGGGTGGGAGCGCAACGCGGGCTATCCCACGCTGGAGCACAGAAAAGCCTTGCACAGGCTGGGGGTGACCCCACACCATCGCCGTTCCTTTGCGCCCATCCGCAATATCTTGTGTGCCGAATCATTTTCAACACACTGATTCACAAGAGAATTGACGCCGAATCACTTTTGGCGCACTGTCCGGTCAAACACACAAGAGGCACCGGGCATGGGCAAGATCGAAGCGGGCGCAGGGCTGCGCAACCAAATCCTCACGGGCGATTGCATCGAGGCGATGGCGGCACTGCCGGCCGCCTCGGTCGATCTGGTGTTCGCCGACCCGCCCTACAACCTGCAACTGCGGGGCGATCTGCACCGGCCCGACAACAGCCGCGTGGACGCGGTCGATGCCGACTGGGACCGCTTCGCCAGCTTCGAGGCCTATGACGCCTTTACCCGCAAGTGGCTGGCGCAGGCGCGGCGCGTGCTGAAGCCCAATGGCGCGATCTGGGTGATCGGCAGCTATCACAACGTCTTCCGGCTGGGGGCTGCGTTGCAGGATGCGGGGTTCTGGATCCTCAATGACGTGGTGTGGCGCAAGTCCAACCCGATGCCGAACTTCCGCGGCAAGCGGCTGACCAACGCGCACGAGACGCTGATCTGGGCCGCGCGCAGCGACAAGGCGCGCTACACCTTCAACTACGAGGCGCTGAAGACCCTCAACGAGGGGACGCAGATGCGCTCGGACTGGGTGATCCCGCTGTGCACCGGGCACGAGCGGCTGAAGGACGAGAACGGCGACAAGGCCCACCCGACGCAGAAGCCCGAGGCGCTGCTGCACCGGGTAATCGTGGGCACGACCAAGCCCGGCGATGTGGTGCTCGACCCGTTCTTCGGCACCGGCACCACCGGGGCGGTGGCCAAGCGGCTGGGCCGCGACTTCATCGGGATCGAGGCCGACCCCGCCCACGCCGCGCGCGCGCGCGCGCGCATCGACCGCACCGTCCGGCTCGACAGTGACGCGCTGGAGGTGACGGGATCGAAGCGGGCGGAGCCCCGCGTCGCCTTTGGCGTGCTGGTCGAACGCGGCATGCTGCGCCCGGGCGAGGTGCTGACCTCGCCGCGCGGGGCGGCGGCGAAGGTGCGCGCCGACGGCTCGCTCATCACCGCCGAGCATCGCGGCTCGATCCATCAGGTGGGCGCCGCGCTGGAAGGCGCGCCCTCGTGCAACGGCTGGACCTACTGGCACTTCAAGCGTGAGGGGCGGGCGATCCCGATCGACTTCCTGCGCCAGCAGGTCCGATCCGAGATGGCGGCGGGCTGAGGACACTCAGACCCCGATGTCATAGGGCAGGATGTCGCGTCGGTCGGGATCGACGCGCAGCCGCCCCTCCAGCGGCGGAACCGACCGCTGGTGACAGTCGCGGCGTTCGCAGATCCGGCAGGAGATGCCGATGGGTTCGAACGCCGCCGGACGCCCCACGTCCAGATCATCGGCATAGACCAGCGCGCCCGCGTGCGCGACCTCGCAGCCCAGCCCCAATGCAAAGCGGCGCACCGGCGCGTGAAACCCGCCGCCGGGCTTGGAGACGTCGCGCGCCAGGCACAGGTAGCGCACACCGTCGGGGGTTTCCGCGAGTTGCCGCAGGAAGCGCCCCGGCGTCTCGAAGGCGCGATGCACGCACCACAGCGGGCAGGCGCCGCCAAAGCGGGCGAATTGCAGCCGCGTGGCCGAATGGCGCTTGGTGATGGTGCCGGCCTGATCGACGCGGACGAAAAAGAACGGCACCCCGCGCGCGCCGGGGCGTTGCAGCGTGACCAGCCTGTGCGCGACCTGCTCCAGCGAGGCGGTGAACAGGTCCGATAGCCGCTCCAGGTCGTGCCGACAGGCCCGCGCGGCGCCCAGAAACCGCCCGTAGGGCATCAGCGCCGCCCCCGCAAAATAGTTCGCAAGCCCCACGCGGGCGATGGCGCGGGCCTCGGGCGATTGCAGGCGGGCGTGGTCCAGCGTCGCCTCCAGCAGCGGCGCGCGCAGCAACAGCGCGGTCTGGTGCAGCAGCTGGAACCGCCGCGTGGCCGGGCTTGCATGCTGCGCCAGCGTCAGGCGGCGGGTGGCGGGATCGTAACGGCGCAGGCTGGCGGTGTCGGCATCGACGATCGTGACCCCTTCGGCCGACAGCGCGGCGCGGGCGGTCTCGACCACATCCCCGTCGCCGGCGAAGGCCTCGGCCGCGCGGTCCACGGCGTCGATGTAGTTGTCGCAATAGTGGAAGAAATCGCGCACCTCCTCCCACGGCGAGGGGCGCAGCGCGCCGTCGGTGCGCCCCAGCGCCTCGTCCAGCGACGCCAGCCGCTCGTGGCTTTGCCGATACGCGCGGTGCAGATCGAGAAACGCCCGCGCAAGGGCGGGCGCGTTGGAGGCCGCCAGCCGCAGGTCGGCCATGGGGGGCGCGGCCTCGGCCAGCACCGGATCGGCCAGCGCCTCGCGCATGTCGCTGACCAGACGCTCGGCGTCGCCCGAGGACAGCTCGGTCACGTCAAAGCCGAACTCCTGCGCCAGCGCCAGCACCACGGTGGCCGACACGGGCCGGTGGTTGTTCTCCATCTGGTTGAGGTAGGGCAGCGACACGCCCAGCTTGGCGGCAAAGGTCTTCTGCGTCAGGCCGAGGCGCCCGCGCACCTCGCGCAGCTTGGCGCCGGCATAGAGCTTGGCGGTGGCCATGGCGCCTCCCGGTGTTTGCAGGATGGGTTTTGCAAACCCTAGCCCTGCCCGCCGAAGCCGTAAAGCCGCCGCTCGCGCGCGATGACATAGCGGATGGAGATGAGCGCGAGGATCGCCGTGCTCCACATGATCAGAACCAGCGGCAAGGCCCCGCGCCCCTCGATCAGCAACGCACCCGCCAGCGCCGACAGCGCAGCCCCCAGCCCGATGGTGATCGCACCGCCCAGACCCGCCGCCGTGCCCGCCAGACGCGGGCGCACCGACAGCATGCCCGCGGTCGCGTTGGGCAGCGACATCCCGTTGCCAAGCGCCACGAAGACGAAAAACCCGAAGAACACCTCCGCCCGGTCGAGGCCGGAAAGCGTCAGCGCGGTCAGGATCGTCAGCCCGAACAGGCTGATGACGCAGCCCCACAGCACCATGCGGTTGATCCCCATGCGCACCGAAAACCGACCCGACACGAAGTTGCCGATCGCATAGCCCAGCGCCGGTGCGCCGAAATACAGCCCCAGCCCCGAGGGCGACAGCCCATAGACCTGCGTGCCGACATACGGCGCGCCGCCCAGGAACGCAAAGAACGCCCCCGACGCAAACCCCGCCGCCGCGCAATAGCCCCAGAACCGGCGCGCCGTCAGCAATTCGGGGTATTCGACGAACTGCGCGCGCAGGCTGGCGGGGCGCGAGCGCGCGGTCTCGCCCAGATCGAAGAACGCGAGGCCCAGGATCGCCACCCCGCAGGCCAGCAGCAGAAGGAACGACGCCTGCCAGCCGAACGCCTCGTCCAGCAGGCCGCCGGCCATGGGGCCGACCATCGGCACCAGCGCCATGCCCATGGTGACATAGCCGATCATGGAGGCCGAGCGCGCCTCGTCCACCATGTCGCGCACGACCGCGCGGCTCAGCACGATGCCGGCCACCACCACCGCCTGCCCCATGCGGAACAGCAGGAACATCTCCACCGTGGTGGCCATCAGCGTGCCCAGCGTGGCGAGCAAAAAGATCACCAGCGCACCGAGCAGCACCGGCCGGCGCCCGTACCGGTCCGAGATCGGCCCGATGAAGATCTGCAGCACCGCGTTGACCAGCAGATACAGCGACACCGACAGCTGCATCAGCCGGTAATCGGTGTCGAACCACGCCGTCATGTTCGGCAGCGACGGCAGGAAGATGTTCATCGCCAGCGCCGACACCCCCGACAGGAGGACCAGCGTAACCAGGTGCGGCGGGGTTGTCCGGTCCAGAAACCGAACCTTCGGAGGGGCTTGCATTCGGAATCGGTAGGCCCGCGCGCGGGGAATGTCCACGCCCCAGTTGCGCCGCATCGCAGCGTGGCTTTGCGGCTTCGCAATTATCCATGCCGGACGATGCAAGGATATGCAAATTATCCGGAAACCGCTTTGCCCCCCGCGCGCGGGACGCTAGGGTGCGCCGTGACACACCGATGACAGCCGCCTGGGAGGGGGAACCGCATGCACGACATCCTGCAGGAGCTGGCCGACCGGCGCGCGGCCGCACGCATGGGCGGCGGCGAACGCCGCATCGCAGCCCAGCACGCCAAGGGCAAGCTGTCCGCGCGCGAGCGGGTGGAGCTTCTGCTGGACGACGGCTCGTTCGAGGAGTTCGACACCTTCGTCGCGCACCGCTGCACCGATTTCGGCATGGACGACAGCCGCCCCTGGGGCGACGGGGTGGTCACCGGCTGGGGCACGGTGAATGGCCGACTGGTCTATGTGTTCAGCCAGGACTTCACGGTGTTCGGCGGCTCGCTGTCGGAGACGCACGCCAACAAGATCTGCAAGATCATGGACATGGCGATCCAGAACGGCGCCCCCATCATCGGCATCAACGACTCGGGCGGCGCGCGCATCCAGGAGGGTGTGATGAGCCTTGCGGGCTATGCCGAGGTGTTCCAGCGCAACATCCTGGGCTCCGGCGTGGTGCCGCAGATCTCCCTCATCATGGGGCCGTGCGCGGGCGGCGCGGTCTATTCGCCCGCGATGACGGACTTCATCTTCATGGTGCGCGACAGCTCCTACATGTTCGTGACCGGCCCCGACGTGGTCAAGACGGTCACCAACGAAGTCGTGACGGCCGAAGAACTCGGCGGCGCGCACACCCATACCACCAAATCCTCCGTGGCCGATGCGGCGTTCGAGGATGATCTGGAACTGCTGGCCGAGACCCGCCGCCTGATCGACTTCCTGCCCGCGTCGAACCGCGAGAAGCCCCCGGTGCGCCCGTTCTTCGACGACCCCGCGCGGGTGGAGCCGAGCCTGGACACGCTGGTGCCCGACAACCCCAACCAGCCCTATGACATGAAGGAGCTGATCCTGAAGATCGCCGACGAGGGCGATTTCTTCGAGATCCAGGAAGGGTTTGCGCGCAACATCATCACCGGATTCATTAGGCTGGAGGGGTCGACCGTCGGTGTGGTCGCGAACCAGCCGATGGTGCTCGCGGGCTGTCTGGACATCGACAGCGCCCGCAAGGCCGCCCGCTTCGTGCGGTTCTGCGACGCCTTCGAGATCCCGATCCTGACGCTGGTGGATGTGCCCGGCTTCCTGCCCGGCACCGCGCAGGAATACGACGGCATCATCAAGCACGGCGCGAAGCTCCTGTTCGCCTATGGCGAGGCGACGGTCCCGAAGGTCACCGTCATCACCCGCAAGGCCTATGGCGGGGCGTATGTGGTGATGGCGTCCAAGCATCTGCGGGGCGATTTCAACTATGCCTGGCCCACCTCGGAGATCGCGGTGATGGGGGCCAAGGGCGCGGTGGAGATCCTGTACCGCTCGGAGCTGGACGACGCGGACAAGATCGCGGCGCGCACCAGCGACTACGAGGACCGCTTCGCCAACCCCTTCGTCGCCGCCGAGCATGGGTTCATCGACGAGGTGATCATGCCCCAGTCCACCCGCCGTCGGGTGTGCCGGGCCTTCGCGAGCCTGCGCAACAAGAAACTCTCGAACCCGTGGAAGAAGCACGACAACATTCCGCTCTGAGGCCGACCGTTGCAGCCCTCTGCCCCGCCGCGCCGCACCGTCCCCGCCATCGCGCTGGTGGTGTGCCTGTTGGCGGGCCGGGCGGTGGCCCAGGCCGAGGGCGGGCTGCCCGACGGGCTGCTGGAGGTGCCCTCGCGCCAGCCCGTCACCCTGCAGGAGGCGTTCTGGGAGGAACAGGCCGACGGCGCGCTGTGGCTGCGGCTGCGGTTCATCGCACCCCGGATCGGGTCGGCGCCGGGCGAATACGGATTTGATCTGGTGGAGTGGGACATGGTCCATCTGTGCGAAACGCTGGGCCTGCCCTGGGCCGACGCCGCCGGAGCGGAGCTGATCGTCGTGTCCCTGGCCGCCGAGGCCGTGGAGTTCGGCGCGCAGACGCCTGATGTCGCGCAATTTTTCGAAGCCTATCGCCCCGAAGACGGCGAATGCCTGTGGGAAGAATACTGATGACCCCCGACCACCCCCCGCACGCCCGCGCGGCCCGGCCATGCTGAAGCACCGCGGCTTTCCCGGCCGCCTGCCGGGGACGGATTTCCAGTTCACCATCCGCCGCGCCAATCCCCGCGGCGTCACCCCGATCGTGGCCCGCGCGCGCCACGCCGACCGGCGCCCGGCCGATCGGCGCGCGGATGCGGCGTTCCTTGGGGCGCTGATCGAACATTTCGGCGATGCGCCGTTCGAACGGGGCAACCTCGATGCCGGGCGCCTCGGATGGCTTCTGGACCGCGAGGTCGTCGCGGCCGAGGACCCGTTCGATCCCGCCAGCTACGACGCGCTTCTGCGCGTCGATCTGGAGGCCGCCGCGCAGTCCTTTCCCGAGCTGTTCGACGGGGACGAGGCGTGATCCGCGCGCATCGGCATCCCTCCGCCGACCCGCGCGGATCACGCGGAGTTGGTTTTGCAGCCGCCCCCCGCCTCTGCCATGGGTGGACGAACACGCTCGTTCCCATACAGAAAGGCGGATCAGAGACATGCGCATCCTTTCCCTCGCAGGCGTCGCGGCGGCGGCCCTTCTTCTGGCCGGCTGCGGCGACAACATCGGCGAACAGGCCCTGTTCGGCGGCGCGGCCGGTGTCGGTGTCGCGGCCGTCGCCGGTGGCGATCCGGTGGCCGGTGGCCTCGTCGGGGCCGGCGGCAACGTCGCGTTCTGCCAGCTCAACCCCGGGGCGTGCCGCCGCTGACGCGACCGGCCCGGCTGTTCCATCCTGCGCCGCCCCCATCGGGGGCGGCGTTTTCATGCGCGCCCGCGCCACCACAACTCGGGAGGTCCGATGTTCAAGAAGATCCTGATCGCGAACCGGGGCGAGATCGCCTGCCGGGTCATCAAGACCGCACGGCGCATGGGAATCGCGACGGTGGCGGTGGCCTCGGACGCCGACCGCAAGGCGCTGCATGTCCAGATGGCCGACGAGGTGGTCCACATCGGCCCCGCGCCCGCCGCGCAGTCCTATCTGGTGATCGACCGCATCGTGCAGGCGATCCGCGACACCGGCGCCGAGGCCGTGCACCCCGGCTATGGCTTCCTGTCGGAAAACCCCCGCTTTGCCGCCGCGCTGGCGGCCGAGGGCGTGGCCTTCATCGGCCCGCCGCAGGGCGCGATCGAGGCGATGGGCGACAAGATCACCTCCAAGAAGCTCGCGGCCGAGGCGGGCGTGTCCACCGTGCCGGGCTACATGGGCCTGATCGGCGACGCCGAGGAGGCGGTGCGCATCGCCAACCAGATCGGCTATCCGGTGATGATCAAGGCGTCGGCGGGCGGCGGTGGCAAGGGCATGCGCATCGCCTGGAATGACGCGGAGGCGCGCGAGGGCTTCCAGTCGTCGAAGAACGAGGCCGCCAGCAGCTTCGGCGACGACCGCATCTTCATCGAGAAGTTCGTCACCCAGCCCCGCCACATCGAGATCCAGGTTCTGGCCGATGCCCACGGCAACACCATCCACCTGGGCGAGCGGGAATGCTCCATCCAGCGTCGCAACCAGAAGGTGATCGAGGAGGCGCCCTCGCCGTTTCTGGACGCCGACACCCGCGCGGCGATGGGCGCACAGGCCTGCGCGCTGGCGCAGGCGGTGGGCTACACCTCGGCCGGGACGGTGGAGTTCATCGTCGACGGCGAGCGGAACTTCTACTTCCTCGAGATGAACACCCGGCTTCAGGTCGAACACCCGGTGACCGAACTCATCACCGGCATCGACCTGGTGGAGCAGATGATCCGCGTCGCCGCCGGCGAGACGCTGTCGATCCGCCAGGAGGATGTGCGGCTGAACGGCTGGGCGATGGAAAGCCGCATCTATGCCGAGGATCCGTACCGCAACTTCCTGCCCTCCACCGGTCGGCTGACGCGCTACCGCCCCCCGGCCGAGGTCTGTTCCGACACGGCCGTCGTGCGCAACGACACCGGCGTGACCGAGGGCGGCGAGATCTCCATGTTCTACGACCCGATGATCGCCAAGCTGTGCACCTGGGCCCCCGACCGCACCCGCGCCATCGAGGAGATGCGCGTGGCGCTCGATGCGTTCGAGCTGGAGGGGATCGGCCACAACCTGCCCTTCCTGTCGGCGGTGATGGACCACGACCGCTTCGTGTCGGGCGCCATCACCACCGCCTTCATCGCCGAGGAATTCCCCGAGGGCTTTGACGGCGTGACGCTGGATGCGCGGCTGTTGCGCCGGGTGGTGGCCGCATCGGTCGCCATGCACCGCGTGGCCGAGGTGCGCCGGGCGCGCATCTCGGGGCGGATGGACAACCACGAGCGCCGCGTGGGCGATGCCTGGGTGGTGCTGGCGCAGGGAGAGCGGTTCGCCGTCACCGTCGCGGCCGATCGCAGCGGCGCGAGCGTCACCTTCGACGATGGCGCGACGCTGCGGGTGGCCTCGGACTGGACGCCGGGCGACCGCCTGGCGCGGCTGACGGTGGACGACACGCCGCTGGTGATGAAGGTGGGCAAGATCTCGGGCGGGTTCCGGCTGCGGCTGCGCGGGGCGGAGCTGAAGGTGCGGGTGCTCAGCCCCCGCCACGCCGAGCTTCAGGCCCTGATGCCCGAAAAGATCCCCGCCGACATGTCGAAGTACCTGCTGTGCCCCATGCCCGGCCTGGTTGTCGCGCTGCATGTGGAGGAGGGCGCCGAGGTGTTCGAGGGCCAGGCGCTGGCGACGGTGGAGGCGATGAAGATGGAAAACATCCTGCGCGCCGAACGCCGCGGCACCGTCGGCACGATCCGCGCCAGCGTCGGCAGCAGCCTCGCGGTGGACGAGATCATCATGGAGTTCGACTGATGCCCACCGTCGGCCCGTCGGGGCTTTCGGCCCTGCCGGTTGCCCGGCCGCCCGGTGTGGCGGCGCGCCGGGGTTCCGTGCAATGCCGGGGCGCCGGTGACGGGCGTCGCCGCACGTCTGCGCACCACCATGGGCCGCCATGGCGCAACCCCCGGCGGCGGCCGGTAGGATGCTGCGGTTGCGGACCGGGCAAGGCGGGTGCGCCTCCGCGATCGGCGGACGCCGCATCGCGCCCGCCACCCCCCATCGATATGGCCGATCTGCCCACCAGCGGCCGCACGGCCGACCGCGCCGCCGCCTGTCAGTCACGTCCCGAGGGGCGGTTCTCCAGCATTTCCTGCCGACGCAGCGGAAAGCGGTCGATCACGGCCATGATCTCGCGAGCGGAGCGGGGCGCGGGGCGGCGCTGCTTGATCTCGCCGTCCTTGTCGATGATCGCGACCATGAAGCCGCGCGGGCGCAGCCGCTGGCGCGCGGAGCTGCGCGCGTCGGGATCGGTGTCGGTGATCACGACGACGTCGCGGTCCACGAATTCCTGCGCACGCTCCAGCAGCGCCTGAAGCTGCTGCTGGAAGGCCGGGTCGGCCGGCGTGTTGGCAAAGATCAGCAGCAGTCTGCGTTGCCACAGAAAGCTGTCGATGTCCGCCTGTGCCCCATCGATCACCAGAAGGCCGTCGACCTCCTCCATCACGGCCTCGGAGGCCACGTCGTCGGGCAGCGTCTCGGTGGGCTGCATCTCGGTGGATCGCGTCTCGGGGGGCAGCGTTTCGGGGGATGGGGTTTCGGTTGGCAGCGCCTCGGTGGGCGACGCGCCATCGGCAGCCTGGGCCGAGCCCTGTGCCAGCGCGGCGGCGGGCAGAAAAAAGGCCGTTGCAAGGATCGGTAGCAGTTTCATGGCGCCTCCTGTGGGGTTGTATATAGGCGGCGCACGGCGAAAAACACAACGGATGGGGGGCGACCCCTCACCGCACAGAGGAGGGCTCCGGCCATGACCCAAGGCACCGACGACTGGGCCGCACTGGCCCGCAAGGAACTGAAGGGCCGCGACCCCGAGAGCCTGCGTTGGGACACGCTGGAGGGGATCCCGGTCAAGCCGCTCTATACCGCGCAGGACGTGGAGGGATTGCCGCACATGGGCACCCTGCCCGGTTTTGCGCCCTATACGCGCGGGGTGAAGGCCACGATGTACGCGGGCCGGCCCTGGACGATCCGGCAATACGCGGGGTTCTCGACGGCCGAGGAATCCAACGCCTTCTATCGCAAGGCGCTGGCGGGCGGGCAGCAGGGCGTGTCGGTGGCCTTCGATCTGGCGACCCACCGCGGCTATGACAGCGATCATCCCCGGGTGGAGGGCGACGTGGGCAAGGCCGGCGTCGCCATCGATTCGGTGGAGGACATGAAGCTTCTGTTCGACGGCATCCCGCTGGGCGAGATCTCCGTCTCCATGACCATGAACGGCGCGGTGATCCCGGTGCTGGCGAACTTCATCGTCGCGGGCGAAGAACAGGGCGTGGACCGTGCCAGGCTGTCGGGGACCATCCAGAACGACATCCTGAAGGAGTTCATGGTCCGCAACACCTACATCTATCCGCCCGAGCCCTCGATGCGGATCGTGGCCGACATCATCGAATACACCGCCGCGCACATGCCGCGCTTCAACTCCATCTCCATCTCCGGCTACCACATGCAGGAGGCGGGCGCGAACCTGGTGCAGGAGCTGGCGTTCACCCTGGCCGACGGGCGCGAATATGTCCGCACCGCCATCGGACGCGGCATGGACGTGGACAGCTTCGCGCCCCGTCTGTCGTTCTTCTTCGCCATCGGCACCAATTTCTTCATGGAGATCGCCAAGCTGCGCGCCGCGCGCCTGTTGTGGTCGCGGGTGATGGAGGAGTTCGGCCCGAGGGACGTGAAATCCTCGATGCTGCGCACCCATTGCCAGACGAGCGGCGTCAGCCTGGCCGAGCAGGACCCCTACAACAACGTGATCCGCACGGCCTACGAGGCGCTGTCGGCGGTCCTCGGCGGCACCCAGTCGCTGCACACCAACGCGCTGGACGAGGCCATCGCCCTGCCGACCGAGTTCGCCGCTCGCATCGCGCGCAACACCCAGCTGGTGCTGCAGGAGGAGACCGGCGTGACCAAGGTCGTCGATCCGCTGGCGGGCTCCTACTACGTCGAGAAGCTGACCCATGACATCGCCGAGGCCGCCTGGGCGCTGATGGAGGAGGTCGAGGCGATGGGCGGCATGACCAAGGCCGTCGCCTCCGGCATGCCCAAGCTGCGCATCGAGGAGACCGCCGCGCGCCGCCAGGCCGACATCGACCGCGGCGACGAGGTCATCGTGGGGGTCAACAAATACCGCAAGGACAAGGAAGACCCGATCGACATCTTCGACATCGACAACGACAAGGTCCGCGCCAGCCAGATCGCCCGGCTGGAGCGCATCCGCGCCGCCCGCGACCAGGCCGCCTGCGACGCGGCGCTGGCCGAGGTCACCCGCCGCGCGACCGAGGGCGGCAACCTGCTGGAGGCCGCCGTGGAGGCCGCCCGCGCCCGCGCCTCCGTGGGTGAGATCAGCGCCGCGATGGAGCAGGTCTTCGGCCGCCACCGCGCCGAGGTGAAGACGCTGGCCGGTGTCTATGGCGCCGCCTATGAGGGCGACGACGGCTTCGCCGCCATCCAGAAGGAGGTCGAGGACTTCGCCGAGGCCGAGGGCCGCCGCCCCCGGATGCTGGTGGTCAAGATGGGCCAGGACGGCCACGACCGCGGCGCCAAGGTCATCGCCACCGCCTTTGCCGACATCGGCTTCGACGTCGATGTGGGCCCGCTGTTCCAGACCCCCGAGGAGGCCGCCCAGGACGCCATCGACAACGACGTGCATGTCGTCGGCATCTCCAGCCAGGCCGCCGGGCACCGCACGCTGGCGCCGAAGCTCGTGCAGGCGCTGCGCGACCAGGGCGCGGGGGATATCCTGGTGATCTGCGGCGGGGTGATCCCGCAGCAGGACTATGCCTTCCTGCGCGACGCGGGCGTCAAGGCGATCTTCGGCCCCGGCACCAACATCCCCGACGCGGCCCGCGACATCCTGCGTCTGATCGGCACGGCCCGCGCCGGGCGGGAGGCACAATGACACACCGCGCACCCGGCACGCTGGACCATCTGGTCATCGCCGCGGCCACCCTCGACGAGGGGGCCGACTGGTTCACCGCCCGCACCCGGCTGGGCCTGTCGCCCGGCGGGCAGCACCCGCTGATGGGCACGCACAACCGCCTGCTGTCGCTGGGCGATCAGGCGTACCTGGAGGTCATCGCCATCGACCCCGACGCCCCCGGCCCGGACCATCCGCGCTGGTTCGACCTCGACCGCCGCGAGGGGCCGCCGGCGCTGCGCACTTGGGTGGTGCGTGTGCCGGACCTGGAGGCCGCGCTGGCCGTGGCGCCGCCGGGCAGCGGCGTGCCGCGCGATTTCGCCCGCGCCGACCTGCGCTGGCGGATGGCGGTGCCGCAGGACGGGCGGCTGCCGTTCGACAACCTGTTTCCCGCGCTGATCGAATGGCAGACCGACGCGCATCCCGCCCCGCGCCTTGCGGATGCGGGGGCGCGGTTGCAACGGCTGCGGCTGGCGCATCCACGGTCCGATGCGCTGCGCGATGCGCTCGCGGCGATCCTCGAGGACCCGCGGGTGGCGGTGGAGGCGGCCGAGCACCCCGCGATGACGGCGGATCTGGACACACCCGGCGGCATGCGGGCGCTGTAAGCCGCCCATCGGGCCAGGGTCGGTCCGGCAATGGCGCCGCTGTGCGCCAGGCAGCACCATCCGCATGCCGCGGGTCTCGCCGGGGGGCAGGACAGGGCGGCCCTAGCGCGCGCTGTCGGGTGGTCCCGCGCGCAGCCGGTACATCCCCTCGGGCAGGTTCAGCGCCGCCCCCAGATCGCGCAGCTGCGCCATCGACAAGGTGATGCGCACAAGGCGATCCTCGCGCGGGTCGTACTGCTCCACCGTCACGCAATCCTCGAAGGCGTTGACGGTGACATCCTCCTGGAGGGCGGGCGCGGGCCCTTCGTCCATCAGGGTGATGACGGTGGCGTCGAAATCGTGCTCGATGGTGAACATGCACCACAGGCTAGCGCAAGGACCCGGCCCACGGAAGGGAAACCTCGCGCCTCAGCGCAGGCCGGTGGCGCAGCTGCGCCGCCGACGCCGGTCCAGCGCGTGCAGCGCAGGCGCAAGGATATGTTCATAGACACCCGCCGCCAGCCACGCCACGCCCGGCAGGCTGACGAGGCGCGCCAGCCACACCATCCCCGGCAAGCGCCGCCACAGGGCCACGAATGCGGGCACCCCCGCCAGCACGCGGCCGTCCTCGCGCACATGCAACCGGCGGCGCGCCGCCTCCGGCTCCAGGCCCCAGTCGGACAGATCCGCGTGGTTGAGGTCCTCGAACGCCAGCGGCGCGCCCAGGCGTTCGGCGCGGCGGCGGTAGGCCTCGATCTCGCGGCCGCAGATCGGGCAGTCGCCGTTGTAAAGGACGGTAACGGGGGTCTGTGTCATGGGTTCCATCGCGTGCGATCTAGCGCGGCGCGCCCCCGTCGCCAGGGCCTGCGCACAGCCGCGTGAGGGGCCGTGCGCGCGCCGCAGGTTCTGCTAAACTCGGACCATCGCCAGGGAGGCCCGCTTGCCGATGCGTCGACTCATCCTCGTCTTGCCGTTCATCCTCGCTGCCTGCGTGGTGGTGGGTCCGCCACCGACCACGCAGCCCCCGCCGCAGCAAACCGTCACCGCGCAGCCGCGCCTCGACAGTGCCACAGCCGCGGCGAATTTCGAGCGGGTGGTCAACCGGATGGAGCCCGTCGTCACCCAGGAATGCCGCGCCCGCGCGCCGGGGCGGCGGTGCGATTTCCTCGTGGTGGTCGACACCAGCCCGGGCTTGCCGCCCAACGCCTTCCAGACGCTGGACCGTGACGGGCGGCCGGTGATCGGCTTCACGCTGGCGCTGCTGGCCGATGCGCGCAACGTCGACGAGCTGGCGTTCATCTTCGGCCACGAGGCCGGCCACCACATCGCCGGGCACATTCCCCGCCGGACCGAACAGGCACGCACCGGCGCGCTGATCGCGGGCGCGCTCGCCGCGCTGACCGGGGCCGACGACATTACCGTGGAGCGCGTGGCCGGCATCGGCGGCGAGATCGCCGCGCGCCGCTTTGCCCCGGCGTTCGAGCTGGAGGCCGACGAGATGGGCACCGTGCTGGCCTGGCGCGCGGGCTTCGACCCTGAGCGCGGCGCGCAGTTCTTCAGCCGCATCCCCGATCCGGGCAACGCCTTCCTGGCCACCCATCCGCCCAACGCCCAGCGCCAGGGCGTGGTGCGCGACACCATGGCACGTCTGCGCGCGGGCGGCCGGGTCTGAGCGCGCGACCTCACCGGCCGTCACAACGGCGTTGCCGGCCGGACCGGGCGGTTGAAGCCGCCCGCCCGCGCCGTACCTGACACAGGACATACACAGGAGGACCGGCATGGCCCGCATGATCCCGGGGTGGAGCGTCCCGCTCGCCCTTGTCACCGCCGCCACCATGGCCACCGCGGCCGGGGGCCCGGTGGCCGCCGCTGCGGGCACCGGTGACGTGGCGCGCTTCACCCTCGACAACGGGATGGACGTGGTGGTGATCGAGGATGCCCGCGCGCCCGCCGTCGTCCACATGGTGTGGTACCCCGTCGGCGCGGCCGACGAGCCGCCGGGGCAGTCGGGCATCGCGCATTTCCTCGAGCACCTGATGTTCAAGGGCACCGACACCCGCGCGCCCGGCGAATTCTCGGCCGTGGTCGAGCAGCTGGGCGGGCGCGACAATGCCTTTACCAGCTGGGATTACACCGCCTACTTCCAGCGCACCGCCGCCGAGCATCTGCCGATCCTGATGGAGATGGAGGCCGACCGGATGGCCAACCTCGCCTTCACCGAGGCCGAGTGGCTGCCCGAGCGCGATGTGATCCTGGAGGAACGCGGGCAGGTGGTCGAGAGCCGCCCCGGCGCGCTGTTCAGCGAGCAGATGCGCGCGGCGCTGTTCACCAACCACCCCTACGGCACCCCGATCATCGGCTGGCGCCACGAGATGGCGACGCTGACGGGCGACAACGCCATGGACTTTCACGCCGCCCATTACGGCCCGAACGCCGCCATCCTGCTGGTCGCGGGCGACGTGCGCGCCGACGAGGTGCTGGCACTGGCGCAGCAGCATTACGGCACGATCCCCGCCAATCCCGCCATCACCACGCCCGCCCGCCCGCAGGAGCCGCCGCACCTCGCCGCCCGCCGGATCGAGATGACCGACCCCCGCGTGGCCCAGCCCTATGTGATGCGCCAGTACCTTGCGCCCGCCCGCAGGCCCGGCGACCAGGCCGACGCCGCCGCGCTGAGCGTGCTGGCCGAGCTTCTGGGCGGCAGCCGGACCACATCGGTGCTGGCCCGCACGCTGGTCCAGGCCGAGGACGCGCCGGCGCTGTCGGTGTCGGCGTGGTACTCCGGGCTGGCGCGGGATGACGGCACCTTCACGCTGGCCATCGTCCCGGCCGAGGGGGTGGACCTGGCGACCGCCGAAGCCGCGCTCGACGATGCCGTGGCCGCCTTCATGGAGGCCGGCGTGGACCCCGAGCAGTTCGCGCGCGTGCGCACCCGCATCCGCGCCGCCGAGATCTTTGCCCGCGACAGCGTCGAGGGGCGCGCGCGCACGATGGGCACCGCGCTTTCCACCGGCCTGGAGGTCGCCGATGTCGAAGGCTGGACCGACGCGCTGATGGCGGTGACGCCCGAGCAGGTGATGGCGGCGGCGCAATCGGTGTTCGACCGCACCCGTTCGGTCACCGGCTGGTTGCAGGGCCCCCCCGACGCGCACCCCACCGGCCCCGCCACCGTGGAGCCGCCGATGACGGAGGTGATGCAATGACCCGCACCCTGGTTGCCGCGCTGGTGCTGGCGCTGGTCGCGCTGACCGGCCCCGCCCGCGCCCAGGTCAGCGTGACCGAGGTCACATCGCCCGGCGGCATCACCGCGTGGCTGGCGCCCGAGACCGCCCTGCCCTTCGTCGCGCTGGAGATCGTGTTTCCCGGCGGCGCGACGCTTGACCCCGAGGGCGCGGAAGGCGCCACCGTGCTGATGTCGGACATGCTGGCCGAGGGCGCCGGCCCGCTCGATGCGCAGAGCTTTGCCGAGGCCACCGAGGCCATCGCGGCACAGATCAGCTTCGACGCGGGCCCCGACGCGGTCACGGTGTCGGCGCGGTTCCTGACCGAGGTGGCCGACGACGCCGCCGACCTGCTGCGCCTTGCGCTGGCCGCGCCGCGCTTCGACGCCGATGCGTTCGAGCGCGCCCGCGCCCGGGCCGTATCGCAGGCGCGCTCGGCCGAGCGCTCGCCCAATGCGCTGGCCAGCCGGCGCCTGGCAGAGCTGACATGGGGCACGCACCCCTATGCCCGCCCCCACGACGGCACCGAGGACAGCCTGCGCGCGCTCACGCCCGACGACCTGCGGGCGGCGCATGCGCGGGCGCTGGCGCGCGACCGGGTGCATGTGGCCGCCGTGGGGGACATCGACGCGGACACCCTGGGCGCGCTGCTCGATCATGTTCTGGGCACCCTGCCGGAGGCCACCACCCCCCTGCCCGACCGGGCGACGGTGGGTCTCGACGGCGGTGTGACGCATGTGGCGTTCGACGGCCCGCAGGCGGTCATCGCCTTTGGCCAGCCCGGCATCGGCCCGGACGATCCCGACTTCTTTGCCGCCTTCGTTCTGTCGGAAGCGCTGGGTGGCGGGCGGTTCGGCACCCGTCTGATGCGCGCGCTGCGCACCGAGCGGGGTCTGACCTATGGCGTGGGGGCCTTTCTGGTCAACCGCAGGCTGGGCGACACCCTGCAGGGGCGCTTTGCCACCACGCCCGCCCGCGCCGACGAGGCGATCGAGGTGGTGCGCGCCGAATGGGCCCGCATGGCCGAGGAGGGCCTGAGCGCCGAGGAGCTGGCGGCGATCCAGACCTATCTCACCGGCGCCTATCCGCTGCGCTTCGACGGCAACGCACGAATCGCCGCGATCCTTGCGTCGATGCAGCTTCAGGGATTTGCGCCGGACTACATCGCCACGCGCAATGACAAGGTCGCCGCCGTCACCGTGGAGGAGGTGCGCGCCGCCGCCGCGCGGCTGCTCGACCCCGAAGGGCTGCACTTCGTCGTGGTAGGCCCGCAGGAGGACCCCGCGAACTGAGCACGCCCCCCGTTGGCGGGCGGCGCCGGTCATGCTAGCACTTGTGGCATGAACCAGCCCGCCCCCAACATCCACCCCTCCGTGCCGCAGATCCGTCAACTCGACGAGGCCGCGTCGAATCGCATCGCCGCAGGCGAGGTGGTGGAGCGACCCGCCTCCGCCATCAAGGAGCTGGTGGAGAATGCGCTGGACGCCGACGCCCGGCGCGTCGAGATCACCATCGCAGACGGCGGCAAGACACTGCTGCGCGTCAGCGACGACGGCCATGGCATCCCGGCCGACCAGCTGCCGCTGGCGCTGGCACGCCATGCCACCTCCAAGATCGACGGCACCGACCTGCTGGCCATCACCAGCTTCGGCTTCCGCGGCGAGGCGCTGGCGTCCATGGGTGCGGTGGGCCGGCTGAGCCTGCGCTCGCGCCCCGCCGGGGCGGAGGCTGCGGAAATCACCGTGACCGCCGGGCGCATCGGCCCGGTGCGCCCGGCGGCGCTGTCGCGCGGCACGGTGGTGGAGCTGCGCGATCTGTTTGCCGCCACCCCCGCCCGGCTGAAGTTCCTGCGCACCGACCGCGCCGAGGCGCAGGCCATCGCCGACACCGTGCGCCGCCTCGCACTGGCCGCCCCCGACGCAGGCTTCACCCTGCGCGATGTCTCGGGCGGCGGCGAGGGGCGGGTGGTGTTCCGCGCCGACCCCGACGAGGGCGCCGAGGCGCGGGTTGCCCGCGTGCTGGGCCGCGCGTTCGTCGACACCGCCCTGCGGGTGGAGGCCGAGCGCGACGGCCTGCGCCTGACCGGCTTTGCCGCCCTCCCGACCGAGGCGCGCGGCGCGGCGGTGGCCCAGCACTTCATGGTCAACGGCCGCCCGGTGCGCGACCGGCTGCTGCTGGGGGCGCTCAAGGCGGCATATGCCGATGTGCTGGCGCCGGGGCGTCATCCGGCCTGTGTGCTGTGGCTCGACCTCGATCCGGTGCGGGTGGACGTGAATGTCCATCCCGCCAAGGCCGAAGTGCGCTTCCGCGAGGCCGGGGACGTACGCGGGCTGGTGGTGGGGGCGTTGCGCCACGCGCTGGCGGGCGCCGGGCACCGGGGATCGGGCAGCCTGTCGATGGCGGCGCTGGGGGCGTTCCAGGCGGGCGTGCCCGGTCATCACGGTCATCACGGGGGCCACGGCGGGTCGTTCCAGCGCCCCGGCCCCGCCGCGCTGGACACGGCGCGCGCCGCCATGGCGCCATGGCCCGCGATCGCCCCCGGTGGCGGCGCCGACCCGCGCATCCCCGGCCTGTCGGAGGCGCCCTCGGCCCCGGTGATCGCGGCGGCCGACACGCCGGCCCCCGGCCCGCTGGGCGCGGCGCGCGCGCAGGTTTTCGCCACCTACATCGTCGCCGAGGCCGAGGACGGGCTGATTCTGGTCGACGCCCACGCCGCGCATGAGCGGCTGGTCTACGAGCGGCTGAAGGCCCAGCGCGCCCGCGACGGGGTGCCCGCGCAGCCGCTGCTGGTCCCGGAGATCGTGGAGATGGCGTCGGACGCCGCCGCGCGCCTGCTGGAGCATGCCGACGACCTCGACCGGCTGGGCCTTCGGATCGAGCCGTTCGGCCCCGGCGCCATCGCGGTGCGCGCACTGCCCGCCGCGCTGGGGCCCGTCGCCGCCGCCCCGATCCTGCGCGACATCCTCGACGAAGTCACCGACGCGGGCGCCAGCCGCAGCCTGGAGGCGCGGCTCGACGCCATCGCCTCACGCATCGCCTGCCACGGGTCGGTGCGCGCCGGCCGACGCCTGGGGGCCGAGGAGATGAACGCGCTCCTGCGCGAGATCGAGGCGACGCCGCACTCGGGCCAGTGCAACCACGGCCGGCCCACCTGGGTCCGGCTGGACCGCGGCGCGCTGGACCGGCTGTTCGGCCGCAGCTGAACGCCGCAGCGCCACCATGTCTTAAGGATTTGGCCCTACCACGGATCAGCGGTCAGCCCGCGCCCCGTGAGAGAGGATCCGCCATGTCCGACCCTGCCGCCCCTGCGGGCGCCGTCCCCGATCTGTCGGCCGCGCGCCGCATTGCCCTGCCCGCGCGGATGGACCCCGCCGCGGCCGAGGAACTGTCCGAGGCGCTGGAACATCTGCGCGGTGTCCCGGTGGTCCTGGACGGGGCGGCGGTCGACCGCCCCGGGGGACTGTTCCTCCAGCTTCTGGCCATCGCCGCCCGACAGTGGCGCGCCGACGGGGTGGCGTTTCACCTCGCAGAGGCGTCACCGGCGCTGACCGATGCATTGCAGCTTCTCGATCTCGCCCGTCTGTTTCCGGAGGATACAGCCCAATGCCATTGAAAATCCTCGCCATTGACGATTCGCGCACGATGCGCGGCATGCTCTCGGAGGCGTTGACCGAGGCGGGCTTCGAGACCTACCTGGCCGAAGACGGCGAGGACGGCCTCCAGAAGCTGGAGGAGGTGCAGCCCGACCTCGTCATCACCGACATCAACATGCCCCGGCTGGACGGTTTCGGCTTCATCGACGCGGTGCGCGCCGACCGGCGCCACCGGGGCCTGCCGATCCTCGTGCTGACCACCGAAAGCGCGCAGGAGCTGAAGGACCGCGCCCGGCGCGCCGGCGCCAGCGGCTGGATCGTCAAGCCGTTCCACGAAACCAAGCTCGTCTCGGCGATCCGCCGCGTCGCCGCGAAGGAGGTGTAACATGGCTGGCCGCGATTCGCTGCGCGACACCTTCTTTCAGGAATGCGAGGACCTGCTGGAGGTGATGTGGGACGGCTTCACCCGCATGGAGGGTGCGCCCGACGACCCCGAGACGATCAACGCGGTGTTCCGCGCGGTCCATTCCATCAAGGGCGGCGCCGGGGCCTTCGGGTTCCAGCCGCTGGTGCGGTTCTCCCACGCGTTGGAGGATGTGCTGGACGACCTGCGCAATGGCAAGTTGGCGGACCTGACGGGCCTGATGCCGCTTCTGTTCCGCGCCGGCGACCGGCTGATGGACCTGGTGGAGGCCGAACGATCCGGCAGCGCGTTTGACGATACCGCCTCGGAACACCGGGCGCTGCTGGCGGAGCTGGCCGCCGCGCGCGGCGCACAGCCCCCGTCGGCCACCCCGGACCCGGCCGAGGACGACGACGGCGGCTTCGTGCCCATGGCGCTGGACCTGATGCCCCTGGGCGCGATCGGGGCCGAGGACCCGCAGGACCGCGCGCCGTGGCGGCTGCGTTTCACGCCCGAGCGCAACCTCTACACCAGCGGCAACGATCCGATCGCCCTGATGCGCGCGCTGCGCGAACTGGGCGAGCTGCGGGTGGAGGTGAACCTCGCGAACCTTCCCGACTGGGACGGCGCGCAGTGGGACGGCGCCTACCTGAGCTGGACACTGACCCTGGACGGCACCGCCGCACGCGACGACATCGCCGAGATCTTCGAGTTCGTGTCCGAGGATGCACGGCTGGAATTCCTCGACGATCCCGCCCCGCCCCGGATCGCCGCCGCCCCCGAGGCGCGCCAGTCGATCCGCGTCGACCTGGAGCGGGTGGATCGCCTGATCAACCTGGTGGGGGAGCTGGTGATTTCCGAGGCGATGCTGAGCCAGTCGCTGACGCAAAGTGGCGCGGGCCAGCACCCCGCCGTCGTGACCTCGCTCGGGCAGCTCAAGCAGCTCTCGACCGAGTTGCAGGAGCGGATCATGGCGATCCGCGCGCAGTCCATCAAGCCACTGTTCCAGCGCATGTCCCGCATCGTGCGCGAGGCCGCGGGCGCCTCGGGGTGCGAGGTGCGGCTGGTCACCGAGGGCGAGACCACCGAAGTCGACAAGACCGTGGTGGAGCGCCTCGCCGATCCGCTGACCCACATGCTGCGCAACGCCGTCGACCACGGCATCGAGACCCCGGAGGTGCGCGTCGCCGCGGGCAAGGCCCGCCAGGGCACGGTGCTTCTGTCGGCCGCCCACCGCTCCGGCCAGGTCATCATCGAGATCGTGGACGACGGCGCGGGCATCGACACCGAACGCGTGCTGGCCAAGGCCATCGAGCGCGGCCTTGTTCCCCCCGACACGGAGATGTCGGAGCAGGACATCTTTGCCCTGCTGTTCGAGCCCGGATTCTCCACCGCCGAGAAGATATCGGACCTGTCCGGGCGCGGCGTCGGCATGGATGTGGTGCGCTCGGAAATCCGGGCGCTGGGCGGGCGGGTGACGCTGGCCTCGGTGCGCGGACGCGGCACCACCGCCACGATCAGCCTGCCGCTGACGCTCGCCGTGGTCGAAGGCATGCTGGTGGAGGTCGCGGGCGAGACCCTCGTGGTCCCGTCCACCGCGCTGCGCGAGACGATGCGCGCCAGCGACGCCGCCATCCACCGCATGGGCGCGGGCGGTCCGGTCCTGTCGATGCGCGGAGAACTGATCCCGCTGGTCGATCTGGGCGCCACGCTGGGCTACCGCGCGCGCAGCGACGACATGTCGGGACGCTCGCTTCTGCTGGTGGAATCCTCGGGCAACCGCCGCGCAGCGCTGTCGGTCGACGGGATCCTCGGACAGCGCGAGGTCGTCATCAAGGGCCTGAGCGAGAACTACGGCCATGTCCCCGGCATCGCCGCCGCCACCATCCTGGGCGACGGCAGCATCGCGCTGATCGTCGATGTCGATCAGGTCGCCCGTGCCGAGGTCGGCTCGCCGATGGCCGACCCCCTCCCCCCCCTGATGTCAGCCGCCGGAGCACGTTGAGATGGATACCCTTGCCCCCGAAGATGAAGCCGCCACCCTGCGCGAGATCGTGTCGTTCCGCGTCGCGGCGCAGGATTTCTGCATCGACATCGGCCATGTCCGCGAAATCCGCGGCTGGAGCCCCACGACCCTCCTGCCCCATTCGCCCGATTACGTCGTGGGGGTGATGAACCTGCGCGGCAACGTGATCCCGGTCGTGGACCTGTCGCAACGCCTCGGGCTGGGCCGGACCCAGTCCAGCGAGCGGCATGTCATCGTCATCACGAATTTCGGCCGCGGCACCGTGGGCCTGCTGGTGGAGGCGGTGTCGGACATCATGAGCCTGGCCACCGACGACATGAAGCAGACCCCCGACATCGCGGGCGGCACGGCGACGGGGTTCGTCGAGGGGGTATTCACCGCCGGCGACAGCCTGATCCGCGCGCTCGATCTGTCGCGCGTCCTGCCCGACCAGGGGAGGCTGGAGGAATGCCCGGCCTGACGGCACCCGCCGCGACCCCGGCCGAAGGCGGGCAGTACCCCCTGTCGGAGGAGGACTTCGCCGCACTGGCGCGCTTCATCCACCAGCGCACGGGCATCTTTCTGCCGCCGGCCAAGCGCGTGCTGATGCAGACGCGGCTGTCCAAACGGCTGCGCGCGCGCCGGCTGGACGGGTTCCGGGCCTATCGGAAGCTGATCGAGGACGGCCGTGACGAGGCTGAGGTCGGCCACATGATCTCGGCCCTGACGACCAATGTCACCCGGTTCCGCCGCGAGCCGCATCATTTCGACCACCTCTCGGCCAAGGTGCTGCCGGACCTGGTCGCGCGTGCGCGGCAGGGCAAGCGGGTGCGGCTGTGGTCGGCCGGCTGCGCCACCGGCGAGGAGCCGTATTCCCTCGCCTTCACCGTGCTCAAGGCCTGCCCGGAGGCCGCGACCCTCGACATCCGCATCCTTGCCACCGACCTCGACCCGGAGGCGCTGCGCATCGCCGAGGCGGGCGTTTATCGCGAGGACGCGCTTGCCCCCCTCAGCCCCGAGGACCGTCGTCAGCACTTCACCCCCGCACGCGACGACCGCAGCCAGGCCCGTGTCACCGGCCCGTCGCGCGACCTGATCCGGTTTCGTCGCCTCAACCTGATCGAGGCCTGGCCCTTCACCGGCGGCTTCGACGTGATCATGTGCCGCAACGTGGTGATCTATTTCGATCCGGAGACCCAGGACCGACTCTGGCGTCGCTTTGCCAGCCACCAGCGCCGCACGGGCGACCACCTCTATATCGGCCATTCGGAGAGTCTGTCGCCAACCGCGCGGCAACTCTACCGCGCGGTCGACGGGACCGGCTACATCCGCACAGCCGTCCCCGCCGAGGCCACCGACGGCCCCGCAGCCCCCCACCAATGACAGGAGAACGACCATGGGCGTCCGAGACAATGTGCACATCCTGATCGTCGACGACATGTCGACCAGCCGCGGCCTCATCACCCAGGCGATGGATGAACTCGGGATCACCAACTACGACACCGAAAATGACGGCACTACCGCGCTGAAGCGGCTGGCCGCGCGGCCGGTGCATCTGGTGATCTCGGACTACAACATGCCCGGGATGAACGGGCTGGAGCTGCTGGCGGCACTACGCCAGACCAAGCCGACGGCACGCATCGGGTTCATCCTGATCACCGGACGCGCCGACAAGGAGTTGCTGGCCAAGGGCCAGTCGCTGGGCATGAACAACTACCTCGCGAAACCCTTCACGACCGCGCAGATGAAGACCTGCATCGAGCGCGTCGTCGGTCCGCTGTGACCGCGCCAGCACCATCGGCGCCCGAGGGCGCGGTGCGGGCCATCCTGTGCCTGGGGGCCTCCACGGGGGGGATCACCGTGCTCGATCGCATCCTGCCGGAGCTGCCTGCGGACTGCCCGCCGACACTGGTGGTGCAGCACATCATCGGTCGTTTCACCGAAGGGCTGGTGCGGCGGCTGGACGGGCTGTGCCGGGCGCGGGTGGTGGAGGCCGGTGACGGCATGCGGCTGCGGCGCGGGACGATCTATTTCGCCCCCGGGGCCGAGGCGCATCTGCAAATCGATCCGGCGGGCCTGACCTGCCGCCTGCTGGAGGGGGCGCCGCGCAGTGGCCACCGGCCGTCGGTGGATGTGCTGTTCCACTCCGCCGCGCGGCTGCGTCGGCCGGTCGGGGCGGCGCTGCTCAGCGGCATGGGCAGCGATGGTGCGGCGGGCCTGCGCGCGATCCGCGATGCCGGCGGCTTCACCATCGCCCAGGACGAGGCCAGCTGCACCGTCTATGGCATGCCGCGGGCGGCGGTGGCCCTAGGCGGCGCCATGGTGTCGCTGCCCCCCGCCCGGATCGCCGAGGCGCTTCTGGCCTTTGCCACGCAGGGCGCCCCGGCGTCGCGGGCGCCATGATGGGCGCGCCGTCACAGCCGCGGGTGCACCCCGTCATCCAGGGCGCGCACCATGTCGCCACCGGCCCGCAGGACGTCCTGACGACGGTCCTGGGATCGTGCATCTCTATCTGCCTGCATGACCGGCGCGCGGGGGTGGGGGGCATGAACCACTTCCTTCTGCCGGGCGACCCCAGCCGCAACAAGGGCGAGGCGCGCTACGGCATCAACGCGATGGAGTTGCTGATCAATGCCGTGATCAAGGCCGGTGGGCGCGCCGGCCGGCTGGAGGCCAAGGTCTTTGGCGGCGCCAACGCCACCGGATCGCGCCTGCCGATCGGCGCGTTGAACGCCAAGTTCGCCTTCTGGTTTCTGGAGAACGAGGGCATCCCCTGTGTCGCGCGGGACGTCGGCGGCGTGCATGCGCGCAAGCTGCGCTACTGGCCGCACACGGGCCACGCGCAGCTCATGCTGCTGCCGAAGGCGCCGCTCATGACCGCGCCGCCGCCGCCCCCGGTGCCGGAGGGTGAGCCCGATCTGTTCTTCTGAGCGCGCCCGGGCGCCGGCGCTAGAGGCCGAGCCCGGCCGGCTCCGGCAGGTCTGATGCGCGCGCGGCGGCGGTGACGGTGTTGGCCAGAAGACAGGCGATGGTCATGGGCCCCACCCCGCCGGGCACGGGGGTGATCGCCCCCGCCACCGAGGCGGCAGTGTCGAAATCCACGTCGCCCACAAGGCGGCTGCCGCCCTGCCCGTCGGACACGCGGTTGATACCGACGTCGATCACCGTGGCCCCCGGCTTGATCCAGTCGCCCGGCACCATGCCCGGGCGCCCGACGGCGGCGACAAGGATATCGGCCCGGCGGCACAGATCGGCCAGGTTGCGCGTGCGCGAATGCGCCACCGTCACCGTGCAATCCTCGGCCAGCAGAAGCTGCGCCATCGGCTTGCCCACGATGTTCGACCGGCCCAGAACAACCGCGTCCAGCCCCCGCAGCGACCCCAGCGCCCCGCGCAGCAGCATCAGGCAGCCCAGCGGGGTGCACGGCACCATCGCCCGGCCCCCGGTTGCCAGCAGCCCCACGTTCGAGATGTGGAAGCCATCCACATCCTTGGCCGGATCGATCGCCGCAATCACCGCCGCCGTGTCCATCTGCTCCGGCAGCGGCAATTGCACGAGGATCCCGTGCACGGTCGGATCGACATTCAGCCGGGCGATCAGCGCCATCAGCACCGATTGCGGAGTGTCGACCGGCAGGCGGTGCTCGAAGCTGGCCATCCCGGCCTCGCGCGTCGCCCGCCCCTTGGACCGGACATAGACCTGGCTTGCGGCGTCCTCGCCCACCAGGACGACGGCCAGGCCAGGCACCGGGCCGCCCGCCGCCGTCAGCTCGGTCACCGCCTCGGCCACCCGGAGCCGGAGCCGGGCGGCAAAGGCCTTGCCATCAAGGAGTGTGGTCATCCGAACCTCCGAGCGTGCGTTCCTCGCGTGCGATGGACCATTCGATCAGCCTGCGCCACAGTGCCTCGACCAGGTCGGGATCCAGCCCCTCGACCTCGGCCCGGGCGCGGACCTTGGTGACCACATCCTCGACCCGCGCGGGGATGCGCGCGGGCAAGCCCACGCCGCGCTTGATCTGCACCGCGCGGTCGATGCAGCGCGCCCGCAGGGCCAATTGTGCCACCAGTTCGGCGTCCAGCGTGTCGATCAGCGCCCGCAGCTCGGGCATGTCTCGGCAGTCTTCGGGTCGACGATCAGACATGGCTCAGAACAGCCCCTCAACCTGGCCCGCGGCGTCCAGTCGGATGCCTTCGGCGGCCGGAACCCGCGGCAGGCCCGGCATGGTCATGATTTCGCCGCAGATGGCGACGACAAAGCCCGCCCCGGCCGACAGGCGCACCTCGCGCACCGGCAGGCTGTGGCCCGAGGGCGCGCCGCGCAAGGCGGGATCGGCCGAGAACGAATACTGCGTCTTGGCCATGCAGATCGGCAAATGGCCGTGGCCCGCCGCCTCCCAGGTGGCCAGCTGCTCGCGCACGCGGGCGTCGGCCACGACCTCGCCCGCGTGGTAGATGCGGGTCGCGATGGTTTCGATCTTGGCCATCAGGCCCATGTCGTCGGGATAAAGCGGGGTGAACCGCGCCGCGTCCGCGTCCGCCAGTTCCGCCACGCGGCTGGCCAGCGCCTCGATCCCGGCCGAGCCTTCGGCCCAGTGGCGGCAGACGAACGCCTCCGCCCCGGCGTCGGCGGCGGCGGCGTGCACGGCAGCGATCTCGGCCTCCGAGTCGCCGGCGAAGTGGTTGATCGCCACCACCACCGGCACGCCGAAGCCGCGCACATTGGCGATGTGACGCGCAAGGTTGACCGAGCCCGCGCGCACCGCCGCCACGTCCTCGGCCCCCAGATCGGCGCGGGCGACCCCGCCGTTCATCTTGAGCGCGCGCACGGTGGCGACGATCACCGCCACGTCGGGCGACAGGCCGGCCTTGCGGCACTTGATGTCAAAGAACTTCTCGGCCCCCAGATCCGCGCCGAAGCCCGCCTCGGTCACCACGATGTCGGCCAGCCGCAGCGCGCTGTCGGTGGCAATGACCGAGTTGCAGCCATGCGCGATGTTGGCGAACGGCCCGCCGTGCACAAAGGCCGGGGTATGCTCCAGCGTCTGCACCAGGTTGGGCTGCATCGCGTCGCGCAACAGCACCGTCATCGCGCCGTCGGCCTTCAGGTCGCGCGCATGCACCGGCGTGCGGTCGCGCCGATAGGCCACGATGATGTCGCCCAGCCGCCGCTGCAGGTCGTCCAGATCGCGCGCGAGGCACAGGCAGGCCATGACCTCGGACGCCACCGTGATGTCGAACCCTGTCTGGCGCGCAAATCCGTTGGACACGCCCCCCAGCCCCACCACCACATCGCGCAGCGCGCGGTCGTTCATGTCCATCACCCGCCGCCAGACGATGCGGCGGTCGTCGATCTCCAGCGCGTTGCCCCAATAGATGTGGTTGTCGATCATCGCTGACAGCAGGTTGTGCGCCGAAGTGATCGCGTGGAAATCGCCGGTGAAGTGGAGGTTCATGTCCTCCATCGGCACGACCTGGGCCATGCCGCCGCCCGCCGCCCCGCCCTTCATGCCGAAGTTGGGGCCGAGCGAGGCCTCGCGGATGCACACCGCCGCGCGCTTGCCGATGCGCGCCAGCCCGTCGCCAAGGCCCACGGTGGTGGTCGTCTTGCCCTCGCCCGCAGGCGTCGGGTTGATGGCGGTGACCAGCACCAGCCGCCCGCGCGGCCGATCGGCCAGCCCCGCGATGAACCCCTGCGAAACCTTGGCCTTGTCGTGGCCATAGGGGACCAGCGCGTCGGCCGGGATGCCGAGGGTGGCGCCGATCTCGGTGATCGGGCGCTTGGCGGCGGCGCGGGCGATCTCGATGTCGCTGCGGTGGGTCGGTGCGGATACGGACATGGGCATGGTCCTCGCTGTCGGGGGGGTTTTGGCGGGCCTGCCGCCCGGGCGCAAGACCCGCAGGGGGCATCGGGCGACATTTGCCGCACCCGGTCGTACGGGCAAGAAAAAACCCCCGGTGCCGCGGCACCGGGGGTCCTGTGTCGTGCATCCCCGCAGGGATCAGGCCGGATCGGGCGCCATGCCCCCGTCCGAGGACGGCTTGCCCTTGGTCGTCTTGGGGATCGCCGTCACGCTGCCGCCGGGCAGCGTCGGCGCCTCGTCGTCGTCGTCACGGCCCAGCTTCTCGCCCGCGATGACGCGCTTGATGTCGGTACCGGTCAGCGTCTCGTACTCCAGCAGGCCCTGCGCAAGACGGTGCAGGTCATCCATCTTTTCCGTCAGGATGCGCTTGGCGTTCTCATACCCCTCGTCGACGATCTTGCGGACCTCCGCGTCGATCATCTTCTGCGTGTCGGACGAGATGCTGGACGGCCCCTGATAGGCCCCGAGGTAGCTTTGCTGCTCGTTGGCGTAGTCGATGTTGCCCAGCTGGTCGGAGAAGCCGAACTGCTGCACCATGGCCCGCGCGATCTTGGACACCTGTTGGATGTCCGAGGCCGCGCCCGAGGTCACGTTTTCCTTGCCGAAGATCAGCTCCTCGGCGACCTTGCCGCCCATCGCCATGCAGATCTTGGACTTGTACTTGGTGTAGGTCACGCTGAGCTGGTCACGCTCGGGCAGCGACAGCACCAGACCCAGCGCCCGGCCACGGGGGATGATCGTGGCCTTGTGGATCGGGTCGTGCTGCGGGACGTTCATGCCGACGATGGCATGGCCGGCCTCGTGATAGGCGGTGAGCTTCTTTTCATCCTCGCTCATCACCATCGACCGACGCTCGGCGCCCATCATCACCTTGTCCTTGGCGCTCTCGAAATCGTCCATGACGACAAAGCGACGGCCCTTGCGGGCGGCCATCAGCGCGGCCTCGTTCACGAGGTTCGCCAGATCGGCGCCCGAGAACCCCGGCGTGCCGCGCGCGATGATGCGCAGGTCCACGTTCGGGCCCAGCGGGACCTTGCGGGCGTGCACGCCCAGGATGCGCTCGCGCCCCTTGATGTCGGGGTTCGGCACCTGGACCTGGCGGTCGAAGCGGCCGGGACGCAGCAGCGCGGGGTCCAGCACGTCGGGCCGGTTGGTGGCCGCGATGATGATGATGCCCTCGTTGGCCTCGAACCCGTCCATCTCCACCAGAAGCTGGTTGAGGGTCTGTTCACGCTCATCGTTGCCGCCGCCGTAGCCTGCGCCGCGCGAGCGGCCCACCGCATCGATTTCGTCGATGAAGACGATGCAGGGGGCGTTCTTCTTGGCCTGCTCGAACATGTCACGCACGCGGGAGGCACCCACACCCACGAACATCTCGACGAAGTCGGAGCCCGAGATGGTGAAGAACGGAACCCCCGCCTCACCGGCGATGGCACGCGCGAGCAGCGTCTTGCCGGTCCCCGGAGGGCCGACCAGAAGCGCGCCCTTGGGGATCTTGCCGCCGAGCCGCGAGAATTTCTGCGGGTCGCGCAGGAATTCCACGATCTCCTCCAGCTCGTCCTTGGCCTCGTCGATGCCGGCGACGTCGTCAAAGGTGACCTTGCCGTGCTTTTCCGTCAGCAGCTTGGCCTTGGACTTGCCAAAGCCCATCGCGCCGCCGCGTCCGCCGCCCTGCATGCGGTTCATGAAGTAGATCCACACGCCGATCAGCAGCAGGAACGGCAGCCACAGGCCCAGCGCCGACAGGAAGCCGGAGGATTGCTGCGGGCGCACCTCCACCGCGACATCGGCGGCCATCAGCCGGTCGGTCAGGTCGGTGCCTTCGGGACGGACGGTGGCGAACTGCTGACCGTCGGTGCCACGGAACATGACCCGCTCACCGTCGAGGGTGACCTGGGACACCTGCCCGCCATCGACGCGCTGCAGGAACTCGGAATAGGCGATCGATCGGGCCGAGCTGGTGTTCTGGCCGTTGCTGAACAGGTTGAACAGCGCCAGCATCAACAGAAACAGCACGACCCAGAACGCGATGTTGCGCAGGTTGCCCAAGGTGGCTCTCCTCCATCCGCACGGGGGGGGGCGCGACCGGGGGACCGGCGCGCCGTGTTATTTGAAGATAAGGATATCACCGCCGTGATCAATGCGCCATGAACAGCGTGGGGAAATCCGCCGCAGCCGGGACCGTCGCCGCCCGCCAGCCATCGCGCAGCCCCGCCAGCGGCGCCGCCACCAGCGTCGGTCCCGCCCACACCGCGGGCCCCGCCACCAGCGTCGCGCGCGGCAGGCCCGTCGCCCGCCAGTCCGGACAGCCCTGCAACCCCTCGGGTCCGAGGGGGGCCGCGTGCAGCCCCTCGGTGCGGCACCCCTCGGGCGGCATCAGCCGCCAGCGCCCGTCAAGCAGCCCGGCGACCGGCACCGAGCGGCCGCGCACCGCGCGCCATTCCCGGCCGATCCGCAGCCCCCCGTCGCGGACCCGCAGCGTGCAGCCCGCCAGCGTGACGTCGTGGCCTGCGGCGATACGCCCCACCGCGCGCGCCAGCGCGGCGCGGCGCGGGGCATACGCACCCGCGCCGATCCAGCGCAGCGTGCCATTGACGAGGCGCGCGCGGATTTCTTCGGGCAACGCCATCAGGCCGGGCAGATCGAAGGTCACATCCCCCCCCTCCAGCGTCGCCAGCCGCGCGGCCGCCTGCGCGGTCGCCGCCTCCAGCGCCGCGCGGGCCGAGGCCATGCGCGCGGCCGTCGCCGCCAGCCCGGCGGCATAGATCCCGACGGGGCCAAGGGCGGCCAGCGCGCGCCGGGCGCGCACGCGCAGGAACCGGGTGTCGTCGTTCAGCGCGTCCTCGGCCCAGTCGATGCCGCGCGCGCGCAGCTCCTGCCGCAGCGCAGCCCGCCCCACCGACAGCAGCGGGCGCACCCAGACCGTCCCTTCGCCGCGGCGCACCGGGGCCATCGCGCTCAACCCGTCGACGCCGGCCCCGCGCGCAAGCCGCATCAGCACGGTCTCCGCCTGGTCGTCGCGGGTGTGGCCCAGCGCGACCGCCGACAGCCCATGCGTTGCCGCCCACCCCGCCAGCAGCCGCAACCGCGCCCGGCGCGCGGCATCCTGAAGGTTGCCGCGCCGGGCGGTCCCATCCCAGTGCAGGATGTCGTGCGCCACCCCGAGCCGCGCGCACAGGCCGGCCACGGCGGTGGCCTCGTCCGCGGCTTCGGGGCGCAGGCCGTGATCCACCGTCGCCACCCGCAGCGCCACGCCACGCGGCCGGGCCCAATCGACCAGCAGCACCAGAAGCGCCACCGAATCCCCACCGCCCGAGACCGCGACCCCCAGTCCGCCGGGCGCGCCCCCCTCCAGCGTGCCCTTCAGCGCCCCTTCCAGCGCCCCCTCCAGCGCCGCAGCCGGGCTCAAGGGCAGCCGATCTCGGTGCGGGCGTCGTCGGCGTCCGATGCCTCGGCGCTGTCGGGGAACCGCAGCAGCACCTCGTCGAGCATGATGCACGCCTCCTCGGCCTGATCGAGGCGGGCGAGCGCGCTGCCAAGACCCAGAAGCGCGCCGGGCGCCGTCGCCCCATCGGGATCGGCGCCATAGCCCGCCAGCCAGGCCCGCGCGGCCGCCGCCGCATCGCCCATCTGCTCCAGCGCGTCGGCGCGCAGCAGATGCGCCCGCGGCGTCAGCACACCCAGCGGATAGGCCTCGGCGAACGCGTCCAGCAGGGCCACGGCCCCGGACCAGTCACCCGCGGCATGGGCGGCGGCGGCGGCGTCGAAGGCCGCGCGCTCACCGGCCAGGAGGGCGGGGGTATCGGGGCCGGGCACGGGTGCGGCCGCGCCCGGTGCGGCCCCCTCGCCGCCCAGCGGCACGGTCGGCGGCGCGCTGGCCGGGTCGCCGCCTTCGAGTTCGCTGAGGCGGAACTCGATATCGCCGATGCGGTTGGTGCCGTCGGCGACAACGGCATCGATGCGAAAGCCCAGCTCGTCGGTGGCAGCGGTCAGGCGCTGCACCGACCGCTCCAGCGCATCGACCCGGTCGAGGACGGACCCCGCCACCGCCTCGGACGCCGCCACCCCGGCGCCCGGCGCAAGCTCGGCCTGCAAGCCCGCCAGCGCATCGCGCACGGCCTCCAGTTCGGCGCGGATATCGGCGAGGGTCTGGGCCTGGGTCTGGGCCTCGGCCCCGCCCGCACCAGGGCCCAGGATCACCCCGAGCCCCAGCACCACGGCCAGGCCCGCGGCGCGCACCCGTCGCGGCGCGCGCCCGCCCATCACGCGCCCGCGCCGACGGTCACGAGGGTGACCGCACGGCGGTTGACGTCCCAGCAGCGCGCCTCGGGGCAGGCCTCGACCGGGCGCTCCTTGCCGTAGCCGACGGTGCGGATGCGGCCCGGCGCGATGCCCTGTGCGACCAGGAACTCGCGCACCGCGTTGGCGCGGCGCTCGGACAGGGCGAGGTTGTACTCGCGGGTGCCACGCTCGTCGGCGTGGCCCTCGATGACGATGCCATAGCCGCGGTTGTCGGTCAGCCATCGGGTCTGGGCACGCAGGGTGTCGCGGGCGGTCTCGGACAGGGTGCTCTGGTCGGTGGTGAAGAACACCCGGTCGCCGATGCGCTGCTCGAAGAACGCGCGCGAGGTGGGGTCGTTGGGATCGCCGAGCGCGGCCACGTCGATGCCGGTGCGCCCGAAGCTGTCGTCAAAGGCGCCCGTGTCGCCCATGCCCCCGCCCGCGCCAAAGCGGTTGGGGTTGGAACAGGCGGCCACGCCGGCGGTCAGGGCAACGATCATCAGGGCACGCAAGAGGCGGGACATGGCGGGGGGTCCTTTCAGAG